>CAVVZW010000039.1:0-13188 GCA_963752265.1 uncultured Alphaproteobacteria bacterium | reverse complement strand
TTTTTTTTTTTCTTCGTTCAGCATCGTATTGCTTCTGCGATGACATAGCTGTCAGGACACTTGAGTCCCGCATGTCTTCGAACGAATCGGTGAAGACGTTTCCTATCGAAAATGTTTCAAAGTCGCGTGACGCATAGCCGGCGATCTCGGGAGAAAACGTATAGATGCCGCCCTTGACGTCGATCGTGATAATTCCAAACGGGATGACGAGGTTGTTGATCGGCCCGTTTTGGTCAAAATGACGAATTGAGGTCATGGTCTCTTCGATTTCGCGCACGACAATATGAAAATCGTGGCTGTGCATGAGTTCGTTGAATCGGCGCAGGAAAGATTGAACGCTGCCAGGCGGAAGGCCCGAACCCAGTGTGGTCGCATCGTGAACGCCTTCCTGTTCTTCAATATTGAAGCCGACGTCGTGAATGTCCAGCTCCCGATAAAATGAAAACAGAGCGTCGGGGTTCGCAAGCGCATCGCGCGTCAATACGGAAATGACGTAGAAGGGAATCTGGTGTTTCAGTAGCTGTCTGATGCCTGCAACTGCCTTGTCGAAGGTGCCCTTTCCCGAGCGGGTTTTCCTGAAGGCGTCGTTGATGGCTCGCGGACCGTCGATACTGATGCCGACTCCAACTTTCCATCGCCGGAAGAGGTCGCACCACTCGTCGTTGATCAGGATACCATTGGTCTGAACAGCGTGCTCGATCGTCAATCCGGGCGGACAGCGTTCGCTGATCTTGCGGAAGGCATCTTCGTAATATTGCGGTCCAAGCACCAGCGGCTCGCCGGCGTGCCATACGACCGTGACCTGACCTGAGATCGTCGGAAACGTGAACAGCTTTTCAAAAATGCTCTGAATTTGTTCGATCGTGAGAGTCGTTCGGTCGCTCCTTTGGGGCAAGTAGCAATAGGAGCAGTTGATGTTGCAAAACGGCGTCGGTTGAATAACAACGAGCGAAGTGACGCCTTGGTTCTGCATCGAAAGTTGGTGTTTTTCCTCAGGGAACATCGGATGCTCGCTCGAACGAAGACGGTCTGGAAGGCGCTGGCGCCTATTCGGCGGATGGAACGAACAAAGTAGAGCCGGCTACATCATCCGCGGACGCCGACGTTAGTTCGCCGAGAGCCTTCCAGCAAATCTGAAATGGGGCGCCCTGTCGCGAGTGCGATCGAACGAACCCGCATCGGTGATCGGTGCGGAAATACTGAAGGAGATAGTCACGCAGCGGCGTAAGGTCTGGCCGCCACATCGACTGGTAGTGGGTCAGGTCCGATCCGAACGCCGATGGCTGAAGCAGTAGCGTTGCAGATGACGGCACCAAGGGAAGCTGCTGCATGACCAGTGCCTGGGCTTCGTAGACGAGAAGACCATTGGCCGGATCGTAGCCGACTTCCGCCAGGATCGTATCGATGCACGAGATGGCGGGTGTGACCTGAACGTTCCATCCTCTGGCGCGCCCTGATTTCAAGAGGCCTTGCGATACACTGTCGAAAATCAACGGGTGGCCGGGCGTTAGCCAGGCAACCGGTGGTTCGCTCTCGGCGGCATCGAGAACCGCCTGACAAACGTCATGGTAGTTGTCTGTCCGATTGCGGTTTTCCTGGTAAGCCGACCACAGGCTACGACACTTGACCCGAAGGTTGCCGGGTAAAAGGTCAAGGTCGGCCTGCGGCAGATTGCTGCAGATCCTGTTGCAAGCAGCAAGAATGTCCAGCGACTGCAGCGTCAGATGTTCGGGGAAAGAAACTCCTGCACCCAGCAGATACAGACGTGGCTTTTGATCGGAGCGGCCGGAATCGCGCATGATGTCAAACTCAACGAGCAGCGTTTAGCCGTTCAAAATTCCACCGACTTCGATAGCATGCCCGTCAAAGGCCGCACCAGGAGCCGGCGACGACACAATTTTTCCTGCGATTTGCGCTTCTGCAACTGTCAAGCGCAGCACTCGCGGCTTCCTCGCTCGTCGCTCGACGCGCCGCACCCCATCCATTTCCGACCGGGGTCCAGGACAGCGCGACGCAGACACCTTGTCCCGAGAAAATGATCTTGCAGCCGCCGCGGGGCAACCGGCTGCGGCAGTTATCGAGAGCATTCTCTGTTGCTTCCTCCATGGTGTCCTTGCCCCAGGACGAGCCGTAAGCCAGGCGGTTGGTTCGCCCGAGCGCGAGCGCAACGAATTTCGCCGACGCCACGCAATTGTTCCCGGACAATTCCTCTCCTGAGCCGCAAACGATGGCTACGCAAATATTGCCGTTGAGCCGTTGGCCGGTTGGACAGTTGATCGCGAGGCAGGTCGAGCCTTGCAGTTGATAGCCGGTCGGACAGCTGAGAGTGACCGGTATCAAGCGATCGACGGCCGCATCGACTTGTGCCGCCGGCACGGGCGATTGGGATACGGCTTTCGCAATTTCCTTCAAGTCGTCATTTTTCGCGGCCATCGAGTCGAGCTGGGTTTGATCGAACCGTTTCGCGATGCTGTAATCCATGGCTGCGTCGTCGCGATTGCCTTTTCGGAAATATGCAATGGCCCGGCCGCTGAGCGCAGTGATGTTGCGAGGATTGAGCTTGATGGCGCTGCTGTAATCCCTGATCGCCGGATCGATGGAATTTTGCGAGACGTTGTGACTCGCTCGCCAAAGGTAGGCGTCGATGCGATCGGCATCGGAGGTGCTGAAATCATCGATAATGCGAGTGCAGCCCGGAATGTTCTTGCCTGGGTCCTGGCTCATGCAGGCATCCCAATCGGCCTGCGTTGCCGCGATCGCCTGGCTGGCCGTGACTTGCAACAGGCAACCGGCCATCGCCCAAAGACGCCAGTTGAGCCGTGAGGTGATCATGGGGTCGCACCAAGTCTACGAAGGCCGTCAGCGGCATCGCCATTGTTCCTGTCGATGGCGAGGGCGGCACGGAAGTCCGAGATCGCTGCGTCCTTCTGGTTCAATGCTTCCCGAATGCGCGCACGCGCGGCCAGGTTAGCCGCATCGGACCGGATCTGCATCGCGCGTTCGGCGTCTGCGAGGGCGGGTTCAAGTTCGTGCTTTGCCAGGGCGGCGAGCGCGCGGCCGCGGTAAGCCGCAGCGTAATTCGGCGAAAGTGCCACGGCCTGATTAAAATCGGCTATCGCCGCGTCCAGTTCACCTAGGCGCAGAAGGAAGGCGGCCCTGGCTTCGCGCGCCGCCGGATTTCTGGGAGCCGCCGCAAGTGCGGCCGAGAAATCAGCGCGTGCCCGCTCCTGATTATTCCTGGCTTCATAAGCTGCGCCTCTTGCCAGCAGGGCGGCAACCGACACCGGGTTGTCAGCCAGCACCTTGTCGAGGTCTGCTATTGCGCCGCCCTGATCGCCGGCCCTGAGCTTCGCGACGCCCCGATTTTGATAAAGCATGGTGGCGCTTGGATCGAGCCTGAGAGCGGCGTCGTAGTCTGCTATCGCAGCACTGTAGTTCTTCTTGGCGTAATTTGAGTTCGCTCGTCCCGCAAAGGCAAGCGCCGATGTTGGGTCCGCGACGATCACATCGCTGTAAGCAGATATCGCCTCGTCGTAGTTGTGGGCCTGATAGGCCGCAACGGCACGCGCAAAGCCGTCCGCGATCCGCGTCTGGTCCGCATTGGTTGGCGCAGGGGGCGCTGCATCTGCGGTTGCGGGCGCTGGTGGAGGAACCGGCGGGGCTGATGCAGCGACGGGCGGCGCGGCATTTCCAGAGTCGCTTCCGCCTGGAGACGCAGGTGCAGGCGTCGGCTCCGCAACCGCCTCTGTCGACGTCGATGCGGATCCCGGTGCGCGAGAAGGTGCGGTGCTGTACCTGGTGACCGGCGGCGGCGCGTCGTCATCTGCGGGCAGTGGCTGCATCACGCCTGCATCAACTGGCACCGCACCATCGTCCGGTGGCGCATCCGGATCGAACGGAATCAATGCGAAATCGAAATCTGGGACGACATAGAATGGGGCGTACCCAGGGTAAACGATCCCGGGAGACGGCACTGGCCCAAAGAACCGGCGAGGTCCGAAAGGATTTCGGCCAGCAAGGCCAGCACCCGGTCGTCCCGGCAAAGGTCCAGCGCGAACGATGTTGCTGCCCGGAAGGGGTGCCGTCGGGCGTACTGTATTGTTCGGCGGAAGCGGTGCTGGGGGGCGTACTGCGTTGTTCGGCGGAAGCGGTGCTGCGGTATGAGTTCCAGAATTGGTCGGCAATGTCGGCGTCGTTTGGACAGGCGTTCGGATCGGCTGCACCGTGCGCGGCACTGGCGCTGAAACCTGCGGCGGCGCGGATTGGATAGGGGTGCGAACGGACGGCGCAGTCTGGACCGGAGGTGGGGTCTGGTAGTGCTGTTGCGGCGTAAAGTGCTGCTGTTGCGGCACGCTATTGTGGAAATTCTGAAAATTGCGAAAGTTGTGGAAGTTATTAAAGTTTCGGAAGTTCGAGAAGTTGCGGAAATTTGAAAAGTTTCGCCAGTTGTACCAAGCCATCTTGTTGGGATTTGTCTTGTCCCGCGTAACCCCGCCGTAGTCGATCGGCTGATCGAGCTTTTCCATAATCTGCTGCGCGCGTCCGATCCGAGCTTCGATGTCGGTGACGTCGATAGGGCTATCGTGGGATTCTTTGCTGGTGGCGGGCGAAGCAACGAAGAGTGCAGCAAGAAAGCCAGCAATTCGCTTGAACAATTTCGCCCCCTAAAAACAGTTCAAAAACTAAAAGGACATGTCACTCCAATTACCGTGGCAGGTCAAGGCTTCTCGGCATCGCCGGCCGCAGGACGCTTTTCTGTCAATGAGTTCCCGCAAATGCCGACACGGAGGCTTATTAGTTTAGTCCACCAGGATCAGCCGGATATCGTTAACATTGGTGAGCGTGGGACCGGTCGACAAAAGATCGCCGGTCAAAGTAAAGAAGGCGGTCGCATTGTTATTGGCGAGATAGGCTGCGGGATCCAGTCCCTGCGCTTTCATTTTCGCAAACGTCGTAGCGTCGATGATGGCGCCGGCAGGATCGGAGGCCGAGCCGGCACCGCCATCGGCGCCGTCGGTATCGGCGGCCAGCGCCGAAATATCCGGCGTGTCCTTTAAAATTGCGGCAAGCGCCAGTGCGTATTCCTGGTTGGGGCCGCCGCGCCCGTTGCCGCGCACGGTGACGGTGAGTTCACCGCCGGAGAGGATCGCCACCCGCCTGCCTTCCGCGCGCGCTTTCAGCGCCAGCCGCGCGTGATCGGCGGCAACCTCGCGCGCTTCGCCTTCGAGGTCCGCGCCGAGGTCGATGGTCGCATAACCGGCCTCGGTGGCAACTCTGATCGCAGCATCGAGCGAGGCTTTTGGCCGCGCGATCAATTCAAACTCAGCGCGGGCAAAGGCGGCATCACCGGGTTTGCAGCTTTCGTTATTGGGATCGTCGAGCGCGCGGCGCACGGCATCGTCGACTTCGAGGCGGTATTTCGCGACGATGGCACGCGCGTCCGATAGTGTCGTCGGATCCGGCACGGTTGGTCCGGATGCAATTGCGGACGGATCGTCGTGCGGCACATCCGAGATCGCAAGCGTGACGATTTCGGCGCGCTGCCCCGCACGCGCCAGCCGGCCGCCCTTGATTCGCGACAGATGCTTGCGAACCGTATTGACCTCGCCGATCGGCGCGCCGGAGCGCAACAGCGCACGGTTTACTTGCTGTTTCTGTGTGAAGGTCACCCCATTGGCCGGTGCAATCCAGTTGGCCGAACCGCCGCCCGACAGCAATACCAGCAGCAGGTCGTCAGGGCCTGCCGTTTGCGCCAGTGCGAGCGTCTCGTCCGCGGCCTTTAGCCCGGCCTCGTCGGGTACGGGGTGGCCGGCTTCGATCACCTTGATTCGCCGCGTCGGCACGCCATGGCCGTGCCGCGTGGTGGCGATGCCCGACAGTTGCTCCGGATCAAGCTTGAGGCGATCGAGATAATGCCGCTCCGCCGCGGCTGCCATCGCGGCTGCGCCCTTGCCGGCGGCCAGGCAAATGATCCTGCCTTTGGGAACAGGCCGCAAATGAGCCGACAGCACGACGTCGGGATGCGCGGCGGCAACCGCGGCATCGAAAATCGCGCGCAGGAGAGGACGTCTGTCGGTCATGGCGTCACGGCTTCGTTTGTCGGCACTTAAACGTCGGAGCAGGGACGCCGTTATCACTCCCCTTGCGGCAAAAGAAAACCCCCGCCGAAGTACTCGGCGGGGGTTTGTGGGGTCCGATGCCGAAGGGGGGCGTCAGCCGCCGATCTCGCCGCTGAGGACATCGCCGAACAACACCCAGCGTTCGCCCTTGAACACCTGGAGCTGAAGCTGGCTGATCGGGGCGAAATGGCTGGGCGAGGTGTTGATCTTGATGCCAGGCAGCAGCACTTCGGTGCGGAAGTCCTTTAAGCTGGCCGCCTGCTTCATGATGTTCTCGCGGGTGAGGTCGTCGCCGCACTGCTTGAGCACCTGCATCATGGTTTGTGCGACGCCGTATCCGACGATAACCGAGCCGTCGATCTTGTTGGCTTCCGGGAAATTCTTCGCGAGGAAATCCAGGAATTGCTTCATGCCGGGATCGTTGTCCCATTGCGGATCCGTGACGTCTTTCAAGTAGGCCGCGGAAATGATGCCTTGCGCATTCTCGTAACCGGCCGGCTTGATGACGCTGCCGACAGAGGCGGAAACGTTGTTGAGAATGTGCAGCGCCTTCCATTCAATCTCCGCCGCCTTCTTGATGGCCTGCGCCGCGAATTTGGGCGTGCCGATATCGACGAAGACGTCGGCGCCGGACGCCTTGAGCTTGACGATATGGTTGTCAATCGTAGGCTCCGAGGTCTCGAAGCTCTCTTCCGCGATGATCATGGAAGCGGCCTTGTCACCGAGGCCGTCCTTCAAGCCTTTCAGATAGTCCTTGCCGTAATCGTCGTTCTGATAGAGCACGCCGATCTTGGCGTTGGGCTTTTCTTTCAGAATGTATTTGGCGTAGATGCGCGCCTCGCTCTGGTAGCTCGGCTGCCAGCCCATGGTCCAGGGGAAGTCTTTCGGATCGTTCCACTTGGTGGCGCCGGTGGCGACAAACAGCTGCGGCACCTTCTTGGAATTCATGTATTTGTGGATCGCCGAATTCGGCGGCGTGCCGAGCGGATTGAAGATGAAGAGGACTTCGTCGCTCTCCACGAGCTTGCGTGCCTGCTCGACCGTCTTGGGCGGGCTATAGCCGTCGTCGTAGCTGATGAAGGTGATCTTGCGGCCGTTGATGCCGCCGGCATCGTTGATCATCTTGAAGTAGGCGGCCTCGGTCTTGCCGATCACGCCGTAGGCGGAAGCAGGTCCGCTGTAGGGCATGATGTTGCCGATCTTGATTTCGGTGTCGGTCGCGCCTTCGTCGTATTTCTTCTGTGCGAGCGCGCCGGTGCTCGATCCCGCAAAGAGCGCGAATGCGGCAACGGATGCAATCGCAGTTCTGTTTAAGCAAACAGTCATGACGTTCTCCCTCTCGTCCAGTGTGTCTGATGGCTGTGTCTGGCACGGCTTCTTGGTTGAAAGCTCTTGATGCTGCGTGACTGAGTATCATTTTACCGGGTCGCTCACAAGAAAAAGCCCTCCGCACAATGTACGGAGGGCTGCTTCTTTAGTAGGCGTTCGAGACGCGCAGTGATTCCACTGAGCGGAATACCAGTGGTTCGATTAGTTGCTGAGTTCGCTGCTCAGGATCTCGCCGAACAAGTCCCACTTCTCGCCCTTGAAACGCATCATCTGCAACTGCTTGATCGGGGCGAAGTCGGTCGCCGAGGTATTGATGGCGATACCCGGCAGCAACGTATCCGGCGTGAAGTTCTTCAGGCTCGCGGCCTGCTTCATCACGTTCTCGCGGGTGAGGTCGTCACCGCACATCTGAAGCACCTTCACCATGGTCTGGGCTGCGCCATAGCCGTAGACCACCGAGCCGTCGAGCTTGTTGGCGTCGGGAGCGTACTTCGCGAGAAACTCGTAGAACTTCTTCATGCCGGGATCGTTGTCCCACTGCGAATCGGCGCCGTCCTTGGCATAGGCTGCCGAGAGAATGCCTTGTGCATTCTCAAATCCCGCCGGCTTGATCACGCCGCCGACCGAGGCCGAAACGTTGGACACGATGTGCAGCGGCGTCCAGTTCATCTCAGCCAGCTTCTTGATGGCTTGGGCTGCGAACTTCGGCGTGGTGATGCTGATGAAGACGTCGGCGCCGGAGGCCTTCAGCTTGACGATGTGGCCGTCGATCGAGGGCTCGGAGGTCTCGTAGCCTTCTTCCGCAACGATCATCGAGGACTTGGCGCCGAACCCGTCCTTCAGGCCCTTCAGGTAGTCCTTGCCGAAATCGTCATTCTGGTAAAGCACCGCGATCTTGGCGTCGGGTTTGTTCTTGATCAGATATTTGGCGTAAATCCGCGCCTCGCTCTGATAGCTGGGCTGCCAGCCCATGGTCCACGGAAACTCCTTTGGCTCGTCCCATTTGGTCGCGCCGGTGGCGACGAAAAGCTGCGGGACCTTCTTGGAGTTCATGTATTTCTCGATCGCGCTGTTTGACGGCGTGCCGAGCGGATTGAAGATCAACAGCACCTCGTCGCTTTCGACGAGCTTGCGCGCCTGTTCGACCGCTTTCGGGGGGCTATAACCGTCGTCGTAGGTGATGAAGTTGATCTTGCGGCCGTTGATGCCGCCCTCGGCGTTGATCTTGTTGAAATAGGCAGCCTCGGTCTTGCCGATCACGCCATAGGCGGAAGCCGGACCGCTATAGGGCATAATGTTGCCGATCTTGATTTCGGTATCGGTAGCGCCGTCGTCATATTTCTTTTGCGCCAGCGCGCCGCCGGTCGAAGCGAACGCGATCGCGCCGGTCGTGAGCGCGGCAATCAGTAGTTTCTTCGAAAGCATCGTTTTCTCCTAGGCTGTTAAAAGGCTGTTTAACTTTTTTTGAAGCGGCCGAGCACATGCTGGGCAACCAGGGCGACTTGCCTTGCGCCATGCGGCACCAGGAAGATCACGAGAAACAGGATGACACCGAACACGGCTCCCGAAAGGCCTTTCGAAATGCCTTCTGCGATGTTCGGTACGAAGATGATAAAGGCCGCGCCGACGATCGAGCCGGGCAGCCAGCCGACGCCGCCGACCACCATGCCGAGAAACAGCGAGATCGCGAGCGTGATGGTGTAGCCATCGGGCGCGACGAACTGCACGGCAATGGCGCCCAGCCCGCCGGCGATGCCGGTGATCGCGGCAGAGACGCCGAACGCCAGCGTCTTGTAGAGCGCCACGTCGATGCCCATGGCGGACGCTGCGATCTCGTTGTCGCGGATCGCCATGAAGGCACGGCCCGACCGCGACCTCAACAGGTTCACTGAAGCGACGTAGATCGCAATCGCGATCACAAGCGTGAAATAATAGAGCCACATGTCTTGCGACATCTTCTTCAGGTGCAGCAATGCGAGCATGCCTTGCACGGCCATGGGAGCATCGGGCTTGGTGACTACAAGGCCCTGCACGCCGCCGGTCCAGGTTTCGAAATAGCCGAGCTTGAGGAGTTGCGGCATCGCGGTCGCGAGCGCAAAGGTCGCGAGCGCCAGATAGACGCCGGAAAGCCGCAGCGCCGGTTGACCGAACGCGAATCCGAACATGAAGCAGACGAGGCCCGCGACCGGCAGCGTCAGCGCGTAATTGACGCCGGCATGTTCCATCAGGATTGCCGAGGTGTAGGCACCGACCGCGTAGAAGGCGCTCTGTCCCAGCGAGAACTGGCCGCTGCCGCCGGTCAGGATGTTCAAGGCGAGAACCGCCAGGCTATAGACCAGAAGCATGGTCATTTCGAAGATGATGAAGTTCTTGACGAACAGCGGCACGATGATCAGCAAGGCCAGCACGACGAGCGAAGTTCCCGAGCCGAGCGTCATCGCCCGTTTCGGAACGGCTTCGACAGCGGGTGCCTCGGTGACGACTTCCTGCACGGCGCTCATACTTAAACTCGCTTCACGATGGGCCGGCCAAACAGCCCGGCCGGTTTGACAACCAGAACGGTGATGATGAGTGCCAGCGCGATCGGCAGCTTCAGTTCATTGCCGACGCCGGGAATGTAGGTTCCGGCGAGATTTTCGATGATGCCGACCAGGAAACCGCCGACGACGGCGCCAAACGGGCTGGTCAGGCCGCCCAGCACGGCGGCGGCAAAGCCGTAAATCAAAACGCCGCCCATCATGTTGGGCTCGAGAAATACGACGGGTGCGATCAGCATGCCTGCAATCGAGCCGATCGCGGCCGCCATGCCCCAGCCGAGCGCAATCATCCAGGAGGTGTTGATGCCGACCAGCCGGGCTGACTCCGGAACCGAGGCGGCTGCGCGCATCGCCAGCCCCATGCGGGTGAAGCGGAAGAAGACATAGAGGGCGATCAGGAGCAGGACGGTCACGCCGATCATGCCAGCCTGGTGGGTCGAGATCAGCTGGCTGCCGAGGAAGGGCGCCGATCCGAACGGCGTCGGATATTGCTTGATGGTGAAATCCCAGATCAGTCCGGCGCAGCTGTTGATGATCGCATACAACGCGATGAAGCCGGCGACATGGGTCAGGATCGGCGCGTTGGTCAACGGCTTGAACAAGACGCGTTCGATCAGGATGCCGCCCACGAAGGAGAGCACCAGCGTGAGCAGGAAGGCTCCCCAATAGGGCACGCCCCACTGCATCAACTGCCAGGAAATGAAGGTCGAGAACATCGCCATTTCGCCCTGGGCGAAATTGAGATGGTCGATCGCCTGATAGATCATGACGACCGCAAGGGCCATGCAGGCATAGATCGCGCCCGTGGCGATGCCGGCCAGGATCTGATTGGTGAGAAGCTCCATGGCGGCGATCCCTCAATAGCCGAGATAGGATTTGCGAACGTCTTCGTTGTTCGCGATCTCGTTGGCCTTGCCGGACATCACGATGCGGCCGGTCTCGATCACATAGGCCTGATCGGCAATTTCCAGCGCCAGTTGCGCGTTTTGTTCGACCACCAGGATCGTGACCTTGTCTTCCCGGTTGATCTTGCCGAGAAATCTTGAAGAGGTCGCGCACGATCAGCGGCGCGAGCCCGAACGAGGGCTCATCGAGCAGCATCAGCCGTGGCCGGAGCATCAGGGCTCGCGCCACCGCCAGCATCTGCTGCTCGCCGCCCGACAACGTGCCGGCCTGCTGGATATGCCGCTGCTTGAGGACGGGAAAGTGCGCGTACATGCGTTCGACATCTGCGGCGATGCCAGCCCGGCTCCGGGTGATCGCGCCAAGCTCGAGGTTCTCCTCGACCGTCATGGTCGTGAAGGTGCCGCGGCCCTGTGGGACATGGGCTATACCGAGACGGACGATATTTTCGGTCGAGCGGCTGGATAAGGGGGCGCCGTCGAATTCGATCGTGCCTGATGTCCGGACCATGTTGCAGATCGCGCGCAAGGTGGTGGTCTTGCCGGCGCCGTTGGCGCCGAGCAGCGCGGTCACGCTGCCTTCATTCAAAGTGAATTCAAGGCCGTGCAGCGCCTGAACTTGTCCGTAATAGGCATTCAGCGCCTTGATGTTGAGGAGCGCCGTCATTGGTCCTTGCTCCCGAGATAGGCCTTGATGACTTCCGGATCGGATTGCACAGCGGCCGGCGTGCCCTCGGCGAGCTTGCGGCCGAAATTCAGGGCGACGACGTGGTCGGCGATCGACATCACGAGGCCCATATGATGTTCGACCAAAAGCACAGTCATTTTGCGGTCGTCGCGGATGCGCTTGATCAGATCGCCGAGGGCATAGACTTCCTCATGGTTGAGGCCGCCGGCCGGTTCGTCGAGCAGCAGGATCTTGGGCTCGGACGCGAGTGCACGCGCCAGCTCCACACGTTTCTGCGTACCGAAGGGCAATCCCGAAACGATCTTGTGGGTGACGTCTTCGAGTTTCAGGTAATTGAGGATTTCATGCACGCGTTCATTGACCGTGGCTTCAAGGCGGCGCGCCTGGGGGAGCTTCAGCGCATCGCTGACGATGTCGCTACTGGTTTGCGCGTGCGCGCCGATCCGGACGTTGTCGATCACCGACAGGTTGGAAAACAACGCGACATTCTGAAAGGTGCGGCCGATGCCGATTTCGGCGATCCGGTGCGGCGGACGCCTCAGGATGCTCGCGCCCTCCATCCGGATGTCGCCGGCGCTCGGCTGATAGAGCCGGCTCAGACAGTTGAAAAGGGTGGTTTTGCCGGCGCCGTTCGGTCCAATCAGGCCCAGGATCTGCCCCTGGTGCATGTCGAACGACACGCCGTTCAAGGCGACGATGCCGCCGAACACGACGCTGACGTCACAAACCGCGAGCAGAGGCGATGTCGCCTGCGCCGTTTGGGCCACGCTCACAGCTCACCGCACAGGCAGGCCGCCACTCTGGAAGCAGCCGGAGTCCCAGCTGAAACAGAGCCGCAAAGACTACCTGATCCCCTCAACCACACGCGCAACTTTCCCTCCTGCTCTCAACTTCCTGCCTTCTTGTTTTTTTAATTGCGGCGCTATTCCGCCGAGTGCCGCTTCGATATTCCTGACCATCGTCACCAGACGCGGGCCGATCTCGTTGCGCAGCCGGTCCTCGGTGAAGCGGAAGGCTGGCGCACCACAATTAAACGCATATGGGCCGGTTCCGTCATTAAGCTTTAGTGCTACGCCTGCGGCTGCGATGTCGTCATGCCACTCGCCAGCCGAGATTACAAAGCCATATTTGGCCACGTTCTCCCCGGCGCGCTCGATGCCGTCACGCATCTTGGCCCAGCGGGCACCGTAGTGTTCGCGCAGGTCCCGCATCAGCGCGTTTCGTTCCTCTTCGCCTAGCGCCCAGAGGTAAGCGCGTCCCATGGCCGTGGTGGCGATCGGAACGCGCGAGCCGACGTCGAGCTGAACGCCGATGGTCATGCCGCGGCTCTGGCCGAAATAGATCATGCTGAAGCGGTCTCGGCCGCCGACGGCCACCGCACCACCGGTCTCGCGCATCAATTCCTCCCGGTAGGGTTCCGAGAGATGGCGGACACCGAGATTGGCGAGTGCGGCATAGCCGAGCGCCATGGCGGCGGGCGTCAACTGGTACTTCTCAAACCGCGGAACCGGCGTAATGTAGCCGAGCTTGGTGAGGGTATAGGTCAGCCTGGAGACGGTCGGCTTCGGTAAATTCGTCCGGGCCGCGATCTCCTGATTGCCGAGAAGTCCATC
>CAVVZW010000038.1:0-35226 GCA_963752265.1 uncultured Alphaproteobacteria bacterium | reverse complement strand
GGAAGTTTGATGAGTACGATTCTGAAAGGCCTGCCCAAAGGGCGAAAAAGTCGGCATTGCTTTCTCGGGCGGTCTCGACACCAGCGCGGCGCTGCTGTGGATGAAGCAGAAGGGCGCCACGCGTCTTCGCCTATACCGCCAATCTGGGCCAGCCCGACGAGACCGACTACGACGAGATTCCGCGCAAGGCGCTGGAGCTGCGGCGCCGAAAAAGCCCGCCTGGTCGATTGCCGCACGCAACTGGTCCACGAAGGCATCGCCGCGATCCAGTCCGGCGCTTTCCACATCTGCGACCGGCGGCGTCACCTATTTCAACACCACGCCGCTCGGCCGCGCCGTCACCGGCACGATGCTGGTGCTCGGCGATGAAGGAGGACGGCGTCAACATCTGGGGCGACGGCTCGCACCTTCAAGGGCAACGATATCGAGCGGTTCTACCGCTACGGCCTGCTGACCAATCCGGGCCTCAAGATCTACAAGCCATGGCTCGACCAGCAGAGGCGTATTGCCAACCTTGTGTGTCACCTGTGTGGGACACAGGGCTCGCCTGTCATGCCATGATCGAAGCCGGCGGCGAGGCTGCGCTGCCGTCGGCCAAGCAGGGACTGGACTGGCTATTGCCCAGACAGATCCTGGACGTAAAGGGGGACTGGGCGGTCAAAAGCCCGGATACGCGTCCTGGTGGCTGGGCCTTCCAGTACAATAACGCCTATTATCCCGACCTCGACGACACCGCCGTCGTCGTCATGGCGATGGATCGTGCCCGGCGCGACGCGCCGAACCCGGCTTACGATGCGGCGATTGCGCGCGGCCGGGAATGGATCGAGGGCATGCAGAGCAAGGACGGCGG
This sequence comes from uncultured Alphaproteobacteria bacterium, assembly GCA_963752265.1. Taxonomy (GTDB): domain Bacteria; phylum Pseudomonadota; class Alphaproteobacteria; order Rhizobiales; family Xanthobacteraceae; genus Bradyrhizobium. The sequence continues at coordinate 34,376 of CAVVZW010000038.1, read as the reverse complement.
CTGGGGTGCCTTCGACGTCAACAACCTCGAATATTACCTCAATAACATCCCGTTCTCGGACCACGGCGCCTTGCTCGACCCCCCGACCGAGGACGTCACGGCCCGCTGCATTTCCATGCTGGCCCAGCTTGGGGAGACCGCTGAGACGAGCCCTGCGGTCGCGGCCGGGGTCGCCTACCTGCGCAAGACCCAGCTCGCGGAGGGGTCCTGGTACGGCCGCTGGGGCCTGAACTACATTTACGGCACCTGGTCAGTGCTCTGTGCGCTCAATGCGGCAGGAATCGACCATAAGGACCCCATGATGCGGAAGGCCGCGGACTGGCTGGTGTCGATCCAGAATACCGACGGCGGCTGGGGGGAGGATGCGACCAGTTATCGACTCGATTATAAGGGATTTGAGGTGGCCCCGACCACAGCCTCGCAAACGGCATGGGCTTTGCTTGGTCTAATGGCGGCGGGCGAGGTCGAAAATCCAGCCCTGGCCCGTGGTGTGGAGTACCTCATGACCACCCAGACCCAAAAGGGCCTGTGGGATGAGCAACGCTATACGGCAACGGGGTTTCCTCGGGTGTTTTATCTGCGCTATCATGGCTATTCGAAATTCTTTCCGCTCTGGGCGTTGGCGCGGTACCGGAATTTGCGAAAGACCAACAGCAGGGTGGTAGGGGTCGGAATGTGAAATTGGGGGCAGGGGCTGACGTGCCTGTGGGCGTAGACCCGCGGCCGGTTCTTATCGTGACTGGTCTCATTCAGGAGGCCCGGATCGCGTCCGGACCCGGGATGACCGTAATTTGCAGCAGTAGCGATCCGCAGCAGCTGCGCGCGCTGCTCACCGTATTCGATCCCACCACCATCCGGGGGGTGATCAGCTTCGGCGTTGCCGGAGGGCTCGATCCTGCCTTGAAATCCGGCGATATCGTGGTTGCGACGGAAGTTCGCGCAGGCGAGACCCGCTGGCTTGCCGATCTGGCGCTGAAAGAGGACTTGATCGCTGGTTTTGGCTTTGGGCGCCGCCGCATCGTCAGGGGAAGCTTGGCGGGTGCCGAGCAGGTGATCGCTGCCCGTCATCTCAAGGAGGCGTTGCACCTGGAAACCGGCGCGGCCGCGGTCGATATGGAAAGCCACATCGCGGCGGAGTACGCGGCGAACGCCGGGCTTCCGTTTGCCGCGCTACGGGTCGTCAGCGACCCCGCCCACCGGGCGTTGCCGCCGTTGGCCATGGCTGCCATCAAGCCGAACGGCGAGATCGACTTGCGGAAAGTCTTGCGCAGCCTCGCGCGCAATCCGCGGACGCTGCGCGACCTGGTCACGACGGGAATCGACTTCAATCGCGCGCTTCGGTCCTTACGCGGCTGTCGAGGCTTTCTGCTGGGCAGCGAGGGCCTCGTCGCGGCGGATCTCTGACAGACGCTTCTGCACTTCCGCCGAGAAGATGTACTGGGCCGGCCGCTGTTTGGTCAGGTCGATTTCCGGCGCCATCGGGCCTGTCGTTGCGACGCCGCGCACCGCCACCGCGAGCGCCTTCAGCGGGTTGCTGAAAGCAGCGCTCGCCGCCGTGGGCTCATAGCCGCAATGGGCCATGCAGTCGGCGCACTTCTCGTACTTGCCGGTGCCGTAGGTTTCCCAGTCCGTCGTATCCATCAGCTCCTTGAAGGTCTTGGCATAGCCTTCACCGAGCAGATAGCAGGGCTTCTGCCAGCCGAAGATGTTACGGGCGGGCATTCCCCAAGGGGTGCACTCATAGCTCTGGTTGCCGGCCAGGAAGTCCAGGAACAGGGTGGAATGCATGAAGTTCCACTTCTTGCCCTTGCCGCGGGCAAACACATCGCGAAACAGGTTCTTGGTCTTGGTACGATTGAGGAAGTGCGCCTGGTCGGGCGCACGCTCATACGCATAACCCGGTGACATCGAAACGCCGACCCCGAGTTCGACGGTGAGGTCGAGGAACTTGGCGATGTCTTCAGCCGAATGTCCGTCGAAAATCGTGGCGTTGACGTTGACCGCGAAACCCTTGGCCTTGGCGGCCTTGATCGCCGAGACGGCGCGATCGAACACGCCTTCTTGCGACACGGCCTTGTCGTGATGGTCCTTCAACCCGTCGAGATGGACCGAGAAAAACAGGTAGGGCGACGGCGTGAACAGGTGCAGTTTCTTCTCCAGCAGCAAGGCATTGGTGCAGAGGGAGACGAACTTCTTGCGTTCAACCAGGCCACGAACAATCTCGCCGATGTCCTTGTGAATCAAGGGTTCACCGCCGGGGATCGCCACCATCGGCGCGCCGCATTCGTCGGCCGCGTCCCAGCACTCCTGCGCGCTCATCCGCCGATTGAGGATCGCGTCCGGATAATCGATCTTGCCGCAACCGACGCAAGCGAGGTTGCAGCGAAACAGCGGTTCCAGCATCAGCACCAGCGGATATCGTTTCCGGCCCATCAGCTTCTGCTTAAGCATGTAGCCGCCGATGCGGATTTCCTTGAAGAACGGTATTGCCATTAGGTGTCTTTCTGCATCCAAAATGAGGTGTTTATCAGCCCGCCGCCAACTCTGCCGGAAGCCGGAATTCGATATTCTCTTCGCGGCCCGGGAGCACCGAAACCGCAACCGGTCCAATGCGCCTCAAGGCCTCGATCACGTCGTCGACCAGAACTTCAGGCGCCGAAGCGCCAGCGGTGATGCCGACCGCCTTGGCATCCTTTAGCCATTCCGGATTGAGTTCACTGCCATCGGCAATCAGGTAACTCGCAACACCGACCTCTGTGCCGATTTCGCGCAAGCGGTTTGAATTGGAACTGTTGGTGGCCCCAACCACCAGGATAACGTCAACGAGCTTACTTAGGTCCCTTACCGCAGATTGGCGGTTCTGTGTCGCATAGCAGATATCCCGGATATCGGGGCCTTGAATGTCAGTAAATCGCTGGTGGAGGGCGGCGATGATGTCCTTGGTGTCGTCGACGCTGAGCGTGGTCTGGGTGATATAGGCCACCGGAGCGTCGGCCGGTAGCGTCAGGGCCGCGACGTCATCGACATTCTGCACCAACGTGACGGGGCCGGGAACCTGCCCCATGGTACCTTCGACCTCTGGATGGCCGGCGTGGCCGATCAGGATGAGAGACCGGCCCTTCGACATGTACCGCTTGCCCTGATTGTGAACCTTGGTCACCAGCGGGCAGGTGGCATTGAGCACCGGCAGGCCGCGCGCGGCGGCCTCTTCTTCCACGCTGCGCGCAACGCCATGGGCGCTGAACACCGTGACAGCATTGGCGGGCACTTCGGAAAGGTCCTCGACGAAGATAGCGCCTTTGTTTTTCAGGCTCTCGACCACGTACTTGTTGTGGACGATCTCATGGCGCACATAGACCGGAGGGCCGTACTTTTCGAGCGCGCGCTCGACAATTTCGATCGCACGAACAACGCCCGCGCAGAACCCGCGCGGTTGAGCCAGATAGACTTCCATTGGACGGCCGTTACGCAAATTAAGGTACCCTCATTTTGGCGTGCTATCCGGTGAGGACAACGGCCAACATTTGTAATATCCGCAGTGCAACATTTACACCAAGCCTATAAGGCCCGTTGGTGCAGGGCTTTGTGTCAAAAAAAGACCGTATAGGAAAGGCTGGTCGGAACAGGATGGCGTAGGGGACGGTTATAAGCGGTTCCCAGCGTTAATTTAGGTAAAATAATACGGATTTTTGAGGGCACACCCTTCGATCTCCTCACGGCAGCGTCATTGAGCGCGGCTAAACGGTGATCTTGTGACGAAGGGCTGGGAATTGTGGCTTTCTGAACCTTTTTCTCGCCTGGAGCGACGGAAAAACCTCAAAAACAACATTAGATTGGCTCAGGGAACTCCGCTAGACAGCGGACGTTTCCGGCAGGCCTTTCAGACCAGAAAGAGAAGATGTGCTGACAAAGATAGTTGTTTCGATTGTTCGGACCTGCACCCGGTTTGCCGCCACGACTGTTCTGATTGCCCTCGGCCTTGCGGTCGGGGCGGGCTTCTATACCGCCCGACATTTCGAGATCAATACCGACATCAACACGCTGATTTCTCCCAACCTCGACTGGCGCAAGCGCGACATTCAATTTGACACGGCTTTCGACCGGGACCGTACGATTCTGGCGGTGGTGGAGGCGCCGACGCCGGAGTTGACGAACACGGCAAGTGCTGCGCTGTACCACAAGCTCGCGAACGACAAGCAGCATTTCGAGTCGCTCCAGCCGCTTGGCTCGGGTGAGTTTTTCGAAAAAAATGGGCTGTTGTTTCTGCCGACCCAGGAAGTCGCGCGTTTCACCAGCCAGTTTGGCTCGGCGGCCCCGCTCATCGAGATCATGGCAGGCGATCCGAGCATCCGCGGTCTGACCGGAGCGCTCGACACCGCGCTGGCCGGCGTCAAGCGCGACCAGATCAAGCTCGACAGCACCGAGCGTCCCTTCAACCAGATCGCCCAGACCGTCGAGGACGTGCTGAAAAACGGCAATGCAACCTTCTCCTGGCGCGAGCTGGTCAGCGAAAAGCCTCTGACCGACGCCGACCGGCGGGCCTTCATCGAGTTCAAGCCGATCCTGGATTTCAACGCGCTCGAGCCCGGCAAGGATGCGACCGATGCGATCAGGCAAGCCGCGAACGATCTCAACCTCGAAAGCCAGTATGGCGCACGGGTGAGGCTGACCGGTCCGGTGCCGATCGCCAATGAGGAATTCGCCACCGTGGCCGACGGCGCCGTCGTCAACGGGGTGGGCACCGTTTTGGTCGTGCTGGTCATTCTCTGGCTGGCGCTGCATTCGGCGAAGATCATCTCGGCGGTGTTCGCTAACCTGTTTATTGGGCTTTCGATCACGACCGCGATCGGCCTGAAGATGGTCGGCTCGCTCAATCTGCTCTCGGTCGCATTTGCCGTGTTGTTTGTCGGACTAGGGGTGGATTTCGGCATCCAGTTCAGCGTCCGCTACCGTTCGGAGCGGTTTAAAGGCAACGATTTGAAGACGGCGCTGGCGAAAGCCGCCGAACGTTCCGCCGTGCCGCTCTCGCTCGCGGCGATGGCGACAGCGTCGGGGTTCTTGTCGTTTCTGCCGACTGATTACAAAGGCGTCTCGGAACTCGGCGAAATCGCCGGCGTCGGCATGCTGGTGGCTTTCTTGACCAGCATTACCGTGTTGCCAGCCTTGCTCAGCCTGCTCAATCCACCCGGCGAAGACGAACCGGTCGGCTATGCCTTTCTCGCTCCGGTCGATCATTTCCTGGAAAAACACCGCGTGGGCATCGTCGGGGGCACCATTTTGATCGCGGCCGCCGGTCTGCCGCTACTTTACTTCCTGCACTTCGATTTCAACCCGATGCATCTGCGCAATCCCAATGTTGAATCGATCGCGACGTTTCTCGACCTGAGGAAAGATCCGAACACCGGCGCCAACGCCATCAATGTGATGACGAACTCGGAAGCGGACGCCAAGAAGATCGAAGCCAAGCTTTCCAAGCTGCCGGAAGTGCTCAACGTCATCTCGCTGGACAGTTTTGTGCCGGAGGACCAGCCGGAAAAGTTAAAGCTGATTGCGCAGGGAGCGAAGGTGCTCAATCCCGTGCTTAATCCCGAATCGGTGGATGAGCCGCCGTCAGATACGGAAAACGTCGAGACCTTGAAGGGGTCGGCTGAAAGTTTGCGCAAGACCGCGGGCGATGCGAAAGGGCCGGGGGCCTTGGCGTCGCGGCGGCTTGCCGATGCGCTGTCACGGCTTGCCGATTCCAACGAAGCCACGCGCCAAAAAGCGCAAGCGATCTTTGTTTCGCCGCTTAAGGTCGTGCTCGATCAACTCAAAAACTCGCTGCAAGCAAGGCCGGTGAGCCTCAATACGCTGCCGGCCGATCTGGTGAGCGGCTGGAAGACCAAGGAAGGTCTAATGCGCGTCGAGGCCGAGCCGCGCGGCGATCCGAACGACAACGACACGCTGCGCAAATTTGCCGCCGCCGTGCTCGCCGCCGAGCCGACCGCGATCGGTGGTCCTGTCTCGATTCTCAAGTCCGGCGACACGGTCGTGAAGGCGTTTATTCATGCCGGCTTCTGGGCGCTCCTGGTGATCAGCCTGCTGCTCTGGATCACCTTGCGGCGAATCACCGACGTGCTGCTGACGCTGGTGCCGCTCCTTGTGGCGGGGGCGGTGACGCTCGAAATCTGCGTGCTGATCGGCATGCCGCTCAACTTCGCCAATATCGTCGCGCTGCCGTTGCTGCTCGGCGTCGGCGTCGCCTTCAAGATTTATTATATTACGGCGTGGCGTTCCGGGAGAACGAATCTGCTGCAATCGAGCCTGACACGGGCGATCTTTTTCAGCGCGCTAACGACTGCGACCGCGTTTGGCAGCCTGTGGCTGTCGAGTCATCCGGGAACGGCGAGCATGGGCAAACTTCTGGCGCTGTCACTCATCACGACGCTGGCCGCAGTTTTGCTGTTTCAGCCCGCGTTAATGGGCAAACCGCGCGATGTCGGGGAGTAGGCAGATATCGCCAATGGTGTCGGCGGGCGCCGGTGCCTGTTTCTGACCCTGCATTTTGCCGGTCGCGTCAGCAGCGCCCGTAGTTTTGGGGGGTACCGCGGTCTTTGTCGATTTTGCTAGGCTGTTTGCGGTGCTCGGCGGAATTGGGCCGGCGATACGGGTCCACGTTTCTCCGCCGCACAGAAAGCCGAGCACGCAGCCTTGAACTTCCAGTTTATCGGAACCGACGGGCTTGATGGTCGAACTGTAACTTTTTCCGTCGTTGGCGTTGTAGACCTCGCCTTCCCACTGATCCGTTCCGGGCTTCTTTTTCATGTTGATGAGTACGGGTATGCCCAGCGTTGGTCTGCTCCTTTTGGAGACGTCGGGATTGTGTTCGTCGAGGCCGGGCTCCTTCTCCCAGATCACCGCGCCCCACATGTTGCCGTTGCACTCGGCGACGCGGATGTGCGCCACGCCGTCCTGCACGCGCCAGTCTCCCGTCGGGTCCGCTGCTATCGCGGACGCCGTCGTCATGGCAAAAAGTGCTCCAGAAAATATAGCGGTTCGCATGAAGTCTCGGGGGCGGTGCAACATGGCGTAACCTATGCTTTAAAGAATAATCGGGAGGATGGCAAAACGCCGCACAGGGCGTTTTCAGTTGACGAAACCAGCGCTAATCGAAGTATTTAGCTGATGACATATTCCAATCTAGACGTTTCTGAGATGTTTGTGGACCGGCAGGGGCAACGCAGCTCCATGCATGCGCGCCATTTGAACGAACAGCTCGTTCGGGTTCTCAAGACGATTGGTTATGATGTCGGTTTCCAGAAGGGCCAAGGTCAATACCTTTTTGATCGTGACGGCGCTCGCTATCTCGACTTACTGAGCGGTTTTGGCGTTTTTGCGATTGGCCGGAATCATCCGGTCCTGCGCCAGGCGCTCAAGAGTGTCCTTGACAGCGATCTTCCCAATCTGGTGCAGCTCGATGTGTCGACGCTCGCTGGCGTACTCGCCGAGCGGCTGCTCAAATATGTGCCATATCTGGACAAGGTCTTTTTCGCCAATTCGGGCGCGGAGTGTGTCGAGGCTGCTATCAAGTTCGCCCGTGGCGCCACCGGCCGGCCTGGCATTGTTTATTGCGCGCACGCCTATCACGGTCTGACCTACGGTGCCTTGTCGCTGACGGACAATTCAAACTTCCGCGGCGGATTTCAGCCGCTTCTCCCCGGCTGCACCTCGATTCCGTTTAATGACCTCGCTGCGCTGGAGCAGGCCCTGTCTTCACGTGAAGTCGCCGCGTTCATTTTCGAGCCGATCCAGGGCAAGGGCGTCAACATGCCCACCGACGAGTTTCTGCCCGGCGCGGCCGCGCTGTGCCGCAAGTACGGCACGCTGATGATTGCCGATGAGATCCAGACCGGAATGGGCCGGACGGGACGCTTCCTTGCGGTTGAGCACTGGAATGTCGAACCGGACATGGTCCTTTTGTCCAAGGCGCTTTCGGGTGGTCACGTGCCGGTCGGCGCCGTGCTCCTCCGCAAGGGAATCTTCGACAAGATATTCAATCAAATGGATCGCGCGCTCGTGCACGGTTCGACGTTTGCAAAGAACGATCTGGCGATGGCCGCCGGCATCGCCACGCTAGAGGTCATCAAGTCGGAGAAGCTTATCGAGGCTGCCGCCAAGCGCGGCGCTGAACTGCGGCTTGCATTCAACCGCATGGTTCCGGAATACGAGTTGGTGAAGGACGTGCGCGGCAAGGGGTTGATGATCGGCATCGAGTTCGGTTCGCCGAAATCCTTGCGGCTGAAGGCTTCCTGGAATGTGCTGGAGACCGCCAACAAGGGTCTGTTCTGTCAGCTCATCACCGTTCCCTTGTTCAAGGACCACAAGATTCTGACTCAGGTGTCGGGCCACGGCAGCCACACCATCAAGCTGTTGCCGCCGCTGACCATCACCGAAGAAGATTGCAACTGGATCGAGCAGTCATTCGATTCGGTGATCGCAGCCAGTCACAAGGTCCCCGGCGCGATCTGGTCGCTCGGCAAGACGCTGGTCGACAACGCGGTCCGTAAATCCGCTTGAACCGCCCGTTCGCCTGCAAAACCGCAATAAGTCTGTCTTGAGACGGTCAGCTTGTTGTCGAGTGATTCGGATAGAAAATGCCGCCGGCATCGTCTTGCCCGCATCAGTGTTGCGTTTGCCGTCTCTCCTGAGAGAGACGGCATTTTCGCAACCTTCAGCGCGAATCCTCCAGAATCATCGCAGCGCCCTTCTCTGCGATCATCGCCGTCGGGGTGTTGGTATTGCCCGAAGTGATCGTGGGCATGACGGACGCATCCGCGACCCGAAGCCGCGCCAGCCCACGAAAACGCAGGCGTTCGTCGACGACGGACATGGGATCGTTAGCCGTCCCCATTTTCGCCGTTCCTACGGGGTGGAAAATAGTCGTTCCGATGTCACCGGCGGCTTTCGCCAGCGAGGCTTCGTCATCGCCGACAGAGGGGCCCGGCAAAAATTCTTCCGGATGATAGGGGGCAAGCGCCGCCTGCTTCATCAGCCGCCGTGTGGTGCGGATGGCGTCGGCGGCGACCTGACGGTCTTCATCGGTCGATAGATAGTTCGGCGCAATCGAAGGCGCCTGATCGGCGGCGGCTGATTTGATCCGCACGGTGCCGCGCGACGTCGGCTGCAAGTTGCAGGCGCTGACGGTGATGGCGGGAAATCGATGCAGGGGATCGCCGAATTTGTCGAGCGACAGCGGCTGCACGTGGAACTGAATATTGGCGCGGTCGCGGCGGGAATCCGAGCGGGTGAAAATACCAAGTTGCGACGGCGCCATGGTCAGCGGCCCGCGCCGCCGGAAGGCGTAGTCGAGGCCCATCAGGCCGCGCCGCACCAGGGAGTAATAGGTCTCGTTGAGGGTGCGCACCCCGGTGACCTTGTAGATCGCGCGCTGCTGCAGATGGTCTTGCAGGTTGTGCCCGACACCGGGTTTGTCCATCAAGCTGGCGATTCCGAGCGGGGTCAGCCATTCCGCCGGCCCGATGCCGGAGCGATGGAGCACTTGTGTCGAACCGATCGACCCGGCGCAGAGAATAACCTCGCCATTGGTGCGGGCCTCGAACACCTCGCCATCCCTTGCGAATAAAACGCCCACGGCGCGGCCGTTCTCGATGAAGAGGCGGTCGACCAGCACATTCTTTTCAAGGCGCAGATTGGCGCGCTTCAAGGCGGGCTTGAGGAAACCGCGGGCGGACGACCAGCGACGGCCCCGCTTCTGGTTGACGTGGAAATAGCCGACGCCTTCATTGTCGCCGGTGTTGAAATCCGGAGTCTTGCGAATTCCCATTTGCCCGGCGGCGTCACCGACCGCATCGAGAATGGCCCATGACAGCCGCGGCGCTTCGATGCGCCAGCCGCCGCCTGTGCCATGGTGCTCGCTCTCGCCGAGAAAGTGATCTTCCAGCCGGCGGAAGGCCGGTAACACATCGTCGTAACCCCAGCCGGTCAGGCCAAGCTGGCGCCAGTGATCGTAATCGGCAGCCTGTCCGCGCATTGAGATCATGGCATTGATCGCCGACGAGCCGCCGATCACCTTGCCGCGCGGATAGGCCAGCGAACGGCCGTTGAGGCCGGCTTCAGCCTCGGTCCGAAACATCCAGTCCGACCGCGGATTGCCGATTGCGAACAGGTAGCCTACCGGGATGTGAAACCAGATCCAGTTGTCGCTGCCGCCGGCTTCAAGGATCAACACCCGGTTTTTGGGATCGGCGGACAGGCGGTTGGCGACGATGCACCCCGCTGTGCCGGCGCCGACGACGATGTAGTCGAAATCTCCGTCGATCCGCTTGGCCATTTTCGGTTTCCGCCCTCCGTCTGCGCATCTGTTAGCCAGACGTTAATAGGGGGACCAAAGTCCGGCGATTGCACCTTTGTCAATGCAAGGGTCCGGGTTCTTCCTGCGAGGGGTATTGGGCGGGCCGGGCCTTGCATGCTAAACAGGGGTGACATCAACGATTTAGCCCCGAGTTTCTCATGCCCATTGTCAACCGCGTGGCTGACCTTCAACCTGATATCCAGGCATGGCGCCGCGATATCCATCAACACCCTGAACTCGGATACGACGAGCACCGCACTGCGGCGTTTGTGGCGGAACGGCTTCGGGAATTCGGCTGCGACGAGGTGGCGACCGGTCTTGGCGGTACCGGCGTCGTCGGCCGCATCAAGGGACGCAAGCCGGCCGGCAAAGGAGATGTCAGGACCATCGGACTTCGGGCCGATATGGACGCGCTTCCGATCGAGGAGGCGACCGGATTGCCTTACGCCTCAAAAACCTCCGGCAAGATGCACGCCTGCGGCCATGACGGGCATACCGCGATGCTGCTTGGCGCGGCGCGGTATCTGGCCGAGACGAGGAATTTCGCGGGCGAGGCCGTTGTGATCTTTCAGCCGGCTGAAGAGGGCGGCTTCGGCGCGGCCGCCATGATCAAGGATGGCCTGTTCGACCGCTTTGCCATCGATCAGGTTTACGGCATGCACAACGGACCGGGGATTCCGGTGGGCTCCTTCGCCATTCGCCCGGGTCCGATCATGGCCTCGACCGACGCCGTCAACATCCATATCGAAGGCCGCGGGGGCCACGCGGCGCGACCTCATCTGTCGATCGATTCCGTCATGGTCGGTGCTCAGCTGATTACGGCGTTGCAGTCGATTGTGTCGCGCAGCGTCGATCCGCTGGAGGCCGCCGTGGTCTCGATGTGCGAATTCCACGCCGGCAACGCCCGCAATGTGATCCCCCAGACCGCCGAAATCAGGGGCACTGTCAGGACCTTGACGGGCAAAGTGCGAGCGGTGGTTGAAAAGCGTGTGCGCGAGGTCGTTGCCGGCGTAGCGCACATGACCGGTGCCAGGATCGACCTTGAATACGTGCCGGGTTATCCTGTGGTGGTCAACCACGCCGCAGAAACGGATTTTGCGATCAAGGTGGCCGAAGACGTTGCCGGCAATGGCAACGTGCAGGAGATGCCGCCGATGATGGGCGGAGAGGACTTCGCCTATATGCTGGAGAAGCGGCCGGGCGCGTTCATCTTCTGCGGCAACGGCGACAGCGCCGGGTTGCATCATCCCGCCTATAATTTCGACGACAATGCGATCGTCTTTGGCACGTCCTATTGGATCAAGCTGGTCGAAAACACGCTAGCGGCATAAGTCCTGAGATCGGCTTAATCCGTCGTCAAACAAAGAAGGCCCGCGCTGGAAGCGCGGGCCTTCTCTCCGGACGTCGTATCCGCCGGATTAAAACAGATGCGAGAAGATGTAGTACAGCGAACCTGAGAGCAGGATCGCTACGGGCAGGGTCAGTACCCAGGCCATCGCCATATTGCGGATGGTTGCGAGCTGTAGCCCCGAGCCGTTGGCCGCCATGGCGCCAGCGACGCCCGATGACAGCACATGGGTCGTGGAGACCGGAAGGCCGAACGTGTCGGCGGCGAAGATCGTCGCAGCGGCGACCAGCTCTGCCGACGCGCCTTGAGCGTAGGTGAGATGCGTCTTGCCGATCTTTTCACCCACCGTCACGACGATGCGCTTCCAGCCGATCATGGTGCCAAGGCCGAGCGCCAACGCGACTGCAATCTTCACCCAATTCGGGATGAACTTGGTAGCGGCATCCAGCGAGTCCTTATAGGCGACCAAGGTCTGGATATCTTGCTTGCTCAGATCGCTCTGCTTGTCCTTCATCAGGAACCGGATCGCTTCGGAGGTCAGGTACATGTCGTTACGGGTGTTGCCGACGACGGTCGCGGGAACCTTGCTCAGCGAGCCGTATTTGTGAACCTGTTCGCTGATATCCGTCACAAGGGCGGAGAGCGAAGGATAGGTTCCGTCGTTGATCTGGCGCTGCGAGACGTACTCCGTCACCTTCGGGCGTGGATCGCCTTTGATCTCGTGACCGGCACCCTTGGCCGCGATCACGGCGGAGGCAGCGGATGAGGTCTTCTCGAAGACCGCGATCTGGGAATCCGGCAGGGCGCGATTGAGGGCGTAGGCGGTCGGCACGGTGCCGATCAGGATCAGCATGATCAGGCCCATGCCCTTTTGACCGTCGTTCGAACCATGCGCGAAGCTGACGCCGGTGCAGGTCAGGATCAAAAGGCCGCGGATCCAGATCGGCGGGGCCTTGTTGCCTTCCGGCGCGGCGTAGAGCTTGGGATTGCTGATGATCTTCCGCATGACGATCAGAAGAAGTGCTGCAAAGATGAAGCCGACCAGCGGCGACAACAGCAGCGCGTAGCCGATTTCGGTCGCCTTGCTCCAATCGACACCAGAGGTGCCGTCGCGGCCGCGCAACAGCGCGTTGGTAACGCCGACGCCGATGATCGATCCGATCAGGGTGTGGGAGCTGGAAGCCGGCAGACCGAAAAACCAGGTGCCGAGATTCCACATGATCGCGGCGATCAGCAGGGCAAACACCATCGCGAAACCAGCGCTGCTTCCGACCTGAAGGATGAGTTCAACCGGCAGCAGCGAAACGATGCCGAAAGCCACCGCGCCGGACGACGTCAGCACGCCGAGGAAGTTGAAGAACCCCGACCACATCACGGCGAATTCGGCCGGCAGCGAGTTGGTATAAATAACGGTCGCGACCGCGTTGGCGGTATCATGGAAGCCGTTGACGAATTCGAAGCCGAGCGCGATCAGCAGAGCCACAATCAGCAGCAGGTAGGGCAGGAAGCTCGTGATCTTGGCCCCGGTAGCATCGACGTCGGCGTAAATGCTGTAGGCCACAAACGCCAGGCCCGCCGCGAGAATGCCAAAAAAGATAATCATCGTCAGAGGGTTAAAACCCTTGTCGAGGTTGGGTCTTGAGGCGGGTTCGATCAGCCCGCCGTCCTTCTCACTAATTTTTTGGTTAAGTGCAAAATCAGTCATATCCACGCCCCTGATACGGTGAGCTTTCATCAATGGCTGATGGATTTGAAGGTTATGTGACAGTGACGGAGTTATCCCAAGAGTTTCGCAGATCTTATTGGAATCACTTGCGGAAAACCCTTTGAAAAAACTCGTAATGAGCTGATTGATCCCCGTAATTTTATGCAAAAACAAGCGGCAAACAGCTCGAGCGGCAAGCCGGGCCGATCATGCTGCGATGGTGGGCCGCATGGGCTGATTTTCACAGGAAAGCCGCGGCGATTTTGAGATCGCTGACAAAGTGCTCGTATGCCAGCGCTTTGGCGTCCGCATCCGGCAGCCGCAGCAGATAGGACGGATGCACGGTGATCAGGGCTTTGGTCGCCTCATCCAGATCGACAAGGCGGCCGCGGCTTTTGTTGATCGGCGTCAGTTTGCCGAACACGCTTTGCGCCGCAGTGGCGCCCATGGCGACAATGAGCGCGGGGTTGATGGCTGCCCGTTCGCGTTCGTACCATGGCCGGCAGGCTTTGATTTCCGATGTTGACGGCTTCTGATGCAGGCGAATTTTTCCGCGGGGCACGAATTTGAAATGTTTCACCGCGCCGGTGATATAGACCCGCTTGCGGTCGATGCCAGCCTCGACCAAGGCGCGGTCGAGCATCTGCCCTGCCGGACCGACGAACGGCTTGCCGGCGAGGTCTTCCTTGTCGCCGGGCTGCTCCGCCACCAGCATGATACGCGCGTCCGGCGGGCCTTCGCCAAACACGGTCTGCGTCGCGTCCTTCCATAGCGGGCAGGCGCGACAACTGGCGGCTTCCTCGCGCAATGCCTCGAGTTCGCCGGCCGCGGCCACAGATTTGCGTTTCATCGGCTCCTCCAGCCGTCTCTGCACCTTGTGCGGCTCGGTCGCAGCTTTGGCGATCATCGCGTCGGTGGCGCGCGCGGCGCCGGCGATCAGGGGCTTAATCAATGAGGCCTCCGGCAGGTTCCTCCAGTACTTCCGCGGCATTTCTGTTTGCATCGCCTTCACCTTGAGCCGGGCCGGATTGAAAATCGTGACGTAGTAGCGCCGCCACGTTTCTTCCAGCCGATCCCATGTCGGCGCCTCGGATTTGCTGACGGCGGGCGAGAACGTAATCGCCGCGCCGTCCCAATGCGCGCATAGATCGGGCGTCAGGATCGACCAGGGCATGTCGGCGAAACGGCGGGCGAAAAACGGAGCCGCCAACTCGACGATATGATGTTCCGGCTCGAACCAGGCGACATAGCGCGCGTCGCGTTCACGGCCGATCTCGCGGAAACGAACGAAGGCATGCATTTTATGCTCGTCGCGTCGTACCGCCTTTGCCATCGCCGCCGCGCCGATGACATCGGGATCGGTCGCAACTTCCATCAGGTCAGGGTGGTCACGCAGCCGCCACAGCAGGCGGTAAAGCCTGGCAAAGCGCTCACGGTCGCGATGCAGGATCGCGGTCGCGGCGATTTCTAAAAATCTGGCTGAGACGCTGAATGTCGCGGCTGACGTTTGCGGTTGTGATGTCGTCCCAATGGCCGCAAATAGTTGGCCTTCGTCGCCCTCGACGCTCCATGTCACATTCGCTGGCTTAATGCCGTCGAGCACGAGCGTGCGTGCGGCTTGCCGCCAGCCGTCGAAATCGGTTTCTTTGATGAGGGTGATATGTTGCATGATGTTACTCGCTTTCTCGTCATTGCGAGGAGCGAAGCGAGAAGCAATCCAGCCTTTGATGCTGATACTGGATTGCTTCGCTTCGCTCGCACAGCAATGACGACGTCTTAGAATCCGAAACCCAATTGTGCTGCCTTTGGGTTGAAGCGCTCGGCAAGGTTTGTGGTGTCGAGCAAATGCGGCGAAGGGCGATGGTCGCTGAGAACGATGAAGGGCAGCGCTTTTTGCTTCGGGATATGAAGGCGACCGAGATCGGCGGCGCGGATGGACGTTACGCGGCGCGTGGCGATGATGCGATCGACGGCTTTGGTGCCGAAGCCGGGCACACGTAATAGTTCCTCGCGGCTGGCGGTGGCGACATCGAGCGGAAAGCGGTCGCGATGCCGTAGCGCCCAGGCGAGCTTCGGGTCGATGTCGAGCGGAAGCATGCCTAAGTCCTCGACGATCTCCTCGACGTCGAAACCGTAGAAGCGCATCAGCCAATCGGCTTGATATAGCCGATGCTCCCGCATCAAGGGAGGGGGTGAAAGCGGCAGTGAACGGCTTGAATCGGGAATAGGACTGAAGGCGGAATAGTAGACCCGTTTGAGGCGGTAGGCGCCGTAGAGATTGGCGCTGGTTGCGAGAATGGTTTGATCGTTCGAACTGTCGGCGCCGACGATCATCTGTGTGCTCTGACCGGCAGGGGCAAAGCGCGGCGGCTTTGCTTTCGACGTCGCTGTCGAGGCCTTGGCTTCCTTTTTCGCTTCTTTGGCTTCGTCGAGCTTGAGGCGAAGCCGTCCCATGGTGCGACGGATGGCGCGAACATCTTTTTCCGGCGCAAGCCGTGCGAGGTTTTCCTCCTCGGGGACCTCGATATTGATAGAGAGGCGATCGGCATATTTGCCGGCCTCGGTGATCAAGGCATCATCGGCCTCAGGGATGGTTTTTAAGTGGATGTAGCCGCGGAAATGATGCTCTTCGCGTAAGCTGCGCGCGACATTGACCACCTGCTCCATCGTGTAGTTGGCGCTGCGGATAATGCCGGAAGAGAGAAACAATCCTTCGATGTAATTGCGGCGATAAAAATCAAGCGTGAGCTTGACGATCTCCTCGACCGTGAAGCGGGCGCGCGGCACGTTGCTGGAGGTGCGATTGACGCAATAGAGGCAATCGTAGTTGCAGGCGTTGGTGAGCAGTACCTTCAACAGGGAGATGCAGCGGCCGTCCGGCGCGTAGGAATGGCAGATGCCCATGCCCGGGGCGGTCGAGCCGAGGCCCTTGCCGTCGCTGGAATCCCGCATCTCGGTGCCAGAGGACGCGCAGGAAGCGTCGTATTTGGCGGCGTCTGCGAGAATTTCCAGCTTGCGTTGCACATCCATGTCTAAATCCCTTTGATTCCACTCACGAATCGTCAAATCGCCAATTCGATTGACTCCTCAGGATCAGTTAGCTTTATATTAGAACATATCATGAACAAATGAGCCAGCTTCCGGTTCTCTCTGAAGCGGTCAGATTTTTTGAGGAACGGTGCGTAATGAGCAGCGCACGCATGCTCGCGGTTTTACGCGGCGACATCGAACGTATCGAAAGCCATGGCGAGGCGTATTGCCCGCGCAAGGTGACGCTAGGGCATGCGGAGGCGGATGCGAGCCTGCAAGGAGGGCTCGCTTTGGGCGTCATTCACGAAGTGTTTGGGCAAGCCGGTCGGCAGAGCCCTGCTGCGACGGGCTTTATCGCGGGGCTCGCGAGACGCGTCGCCGCGCGACGGCCAATGGTTTGGATCGGGCAGGATTTTAACGAGATTGAAACGGGCGCGGTTTCGATGGCCGGGCTTTCCGAACTCGGTCTTGATCCGCGCCTTCTCGTCACCGTCCACGCCGCCGACGTCGAGCATGCCTTGCGAACGGCGGCCGACGCGCTCGCCTGCGATGCGGTAGGCGCGGTCGTGCTGGAGGTCTGGGGCGAGGCGAGGCAGCTCGACCTTGTCGCCAGCCGCAAACTGACATTGGCCGCGCAAGCCTCGGGCGCGACCGGCCTGGTGTTGCGGATGGCGGCTGAACCCCGGCCATCAACCGCGGAGACCCGATGGATCGTGCGCGCGGCGCATTCGCCGCCGGCATCAAGTCCATCGAGTGTATGGGGATCGCCTTTATTGGAGGCGCAACTTGTCCGCAACCGTCATGGCCCCACTGGCCGCTGGATCATGGAATGGAAATGTGATGAGTGCCTTTTCGGAAAACCGGCGGCGTATCCTCAGCCTGTGGCTGTCGCGCCTGCCTACCGATCGGATCAAGCGGCAATTACAACAGATAAAAGCGCTTTCAGGCGAAGCGGTTATCGCGTCGCGTGAAGAAAGCACCTCAAATCTGGTCAACCCGGTTGATGAACCCAGCATTGTCGTTGCGAAGCAAGAAAACATGCTGCGGATTTCGGCGCTCGACGATGCGGCGGCGCATTTCGGCCTTGCGGTTGGCCTGCCATTGGCGAACGCCCGGGCGATCTGTCCTGAGGTGCAGGTGTATGACGCCGATGAGGCCGCCGACGCCGGCGCGCTGAATGCCATCGCCTGTTGGTGCGACCGCTTCACCCCACTGGTGGCGCTCGATCCTCCGCACGGTCTTTTTCTCGACGTCACCGGCTGCGCGCATCTGTTCGGCGGCGAGGCGGCGATGATGAACCTGGTGTGCGTTGGCCTGATCGCGCAGGGCTTTGCGGTAAGCGCGGCCATCGCCGGCACCGCCGTCTGTGCACGAACGCTCACCCGTCATGTCCATGGCCGGATCGTCCGCGACGGCGAGGAGCGTGAAGCGGTCAGCCCTTTGCCGGTATCGGCGTTGGGCGCGGATATGGCTGTGGTGACAGGTTTGCGTCGCGCCGGCCTGAAAACCATTGGGGAAGTGGCGGAGCGCGAGCGGCACGAAATCACCGCCAGATTTGGCGCTGCCTTCACGGCGCTGTTGGAGCAGGCGCTGGGTGAGTGCGATGCGCCGATCAGTCCACGCCAACCGCTGCCCGATTACATCGTGGAAAAGCGTTTTGCTGAACCGGTCGTGACCGAAGCGGTGATCTCGGCCACTCTGTCGGGACTGGCCGGGACGCTGGTCGCGGCGATGGCGAAACAGGGCAAGGGTGCACGGCGACTGGAAGCGCGCTTCTTCCGGACCGACGGCGCGGTGCGCGCCCTCATGGTCGATACCGGGCAGCCCGTCACGAAAGCCGACGTGATCGACCGGTTATTCCGGGAGCGGCTGGAGGCTTTGAGCGACCCGCTCGATCCCGGTTTCGGATTCGACCTCATTCGCCTCGCCGCAAGCCGCACCGAAATCGTCGTGCAACAGCAGCGCGACCTCGACGCCAATGTTCATGACAATGATGAGCTTGCAGCCTTGATCGATCGCATCGCCGCGCGTATCGGCGGCAAGCGTGTGGTCGTTCACCTGCCGCAGGATACGCATATTCCCGAGCGCGCGGTATTGGCCGCTCCGGCGCAGCATCATCTGATCGCGGCCGCCCAGGCGGTGTGGCCGGCGCGCGTGATGGGCGAGCCTCCCTTACGACCATTGCGGCTGTTCGAACGGCCGGAACAGATCAAGGTGATTGCCGAAGTGCCGGATGGTCCGCCCGCGCGGTTTGTCTGGCGCCGCGCCACCCATGCGGTGGTTCGCACAGAGGGACCTGAGCGCGTCGCCATGGAATGGTGGCGGACGGGAAACATGACGCTGACACGCGATTACTTCCGCGTCGAGGACGAAGAGGGTCTGCGGTTCTGGCTCTATCGCGACGGGCTATTTGAAGAAGTCAGACAGCGAGAGAACAGGCCCGTGTTGCCGAACTGGTTCATGCATGGGCTGTTCGCATGAGTACGGAGATTGGCTACGCTGAAATCGGCATCACCACGAATTTCTCGTTCCTGCGCGGCGGCTCGCATCCGCAGGCCTATGTTCATCAAGCAGCCATTCTCGGTCTTCCCGCCATCGGCATCGCCGACCACAATACGCTTTCCGGCGTTGTGCGAGCTTTCAAGGAACTCGGTAATCCCGAGATCGAACACAAGCCAAAACTTCTGGTCGGGTCGCGGATCATTTTCATCGACGGCACGCCGGACATGCTGGTCTATCCGCGCGATCGCGCAGCTTACGGACGGCTGTGTCAGTTGTTGACGCAAGGCAAGCGTGGCGAAGGGACCCTTAAGGGCGAATGTCACCTGAAGATCGATGATCTCCTGGCGTTTGCTGAAGGGCAGCTTCTTGTATTGGCGCTGCCACACCGTTTCGAGGAAGTGAAAGCGAGCGAGGTTCTGGAGAGGCTGCGCTTAAGCCGCGCCGATGGCGTATGGCTGGCGGCGAGCCATTTATACCGTGGCGACGACCGGCGGCGTCTGGCCCGGCTCAAACGTACAGCGGATCAAGCGGGTGTGCCGCTATTGGCGACCAATGAGGTGCTCTACCATGATCCGTCCCGCCGTCAGTTGCAGGACGTCCTCACATGCATTCGCGAGAAGACCACCATCGAGGTGGTCGGCAAGCGCCTGGAAGCCAATGCGGAACGTCATCTCAAACCGGCACAGGAAATGGCGCGGCTGTTTCGCGATATGCCGGAGGCGATCGCGGAAACCATGCGGTTTGCCGATCGCATCACCTTTTCGCTCGATCAGCTCAAGTATCAATATCCCGACGAGCCGGTGCCGCGGGGCAAGACCGCGCAGCAGCATCTGGAAGATCTGACCTGGGCGGGCGTGCAAACCTATTTCGGTGGCCAGGACAAGATCGACGACACCTTGCGCGCCACTTTGCGCAAGGAACTCGATCTCATCGCCGAACTCAAATACGCGCATTATTTTCTCACCGTGCATGACATCGTTCATTATGCACGCGGCCAGAACATTCTGTGCCAGGGGCGGGGGTCTGCGGCGAATTCGGCCGTCTGTTATGTGCTCGGCATCACCTCGGTCGATCCGACGAAGGTCGATCTGCTGTTCGAACGCTTCATTTCCAAGGAGCGGCTGGAGCCACCCGATATCGACGTCGATTTCGAGCATTCGCGGCGCGAAGAAGTGATGCAATATGTCTACCGGCGCTACGGCCGGCATCGCGCGGCCATCATCGCAACCGTCATTCATTATCGGCCGCGTAGTGCGATCCGCGATGTCGGCAAGGCGCTCGGGCTGACCGAGGATCTGACCGCAGCTTTAGCCGATACGGTGTGGGGAAGCTGGGGCAGTGGTCTCAACGACATGCAGGTCAAGCAAGCCGGGTTCGATCCGAAAAATCCGATGGTGGAGCTTGCCGTCAACCTCGCTACGGAACTGATCGAATTTCCAAGGCACCTGTCGCAGCATGTCGGTGGTTATGTGCTGACGCAGGACCGGCTCGATACCTACGTGCCGATCGGCAATGCCGCGATGGACGATCGCACCTTCATCGAATGGGACAAGGACGATGTCGATGCGCTGAACATGATGAAGGTCGACGTGCTGGCGCTGGGAATGCTGACCTGCATCCGCAAATGCTTCGACCTGATCGCCGGGCACAAGGGCAAGCGCTGGCAACTGGCGACGATCCCGCAGGACCAGGCGGAGGTCTATGACATGCTGTGCCGGGGTGAATTGCTCGGCGTATTTCAGGTGGAAAGCCGCGCGCAAATGAACATGCTGCCGCGCCTGAAGCCGCGCACCTTCTACGACCTTGTCATTGAAGTTGCGATCGTGCGGCCCGGGCCGATCCAAGGCGACATGGTGCATCCTTATCTGCGCCGGCGAAATAAAATCGAGCAGGAAAACTATCCGGCGCCTTCACCGGAGCATGGTCTTCCGGACGAATTGTACAAAGTCCTGCACAAGACGCTCGGCGTCCCCTTGTTTCAGGAGCAGGCGATGCGGATCGCGATTGAGGCCGCGAAATTCACGCCTGAAGAAGCCAACGGCTTGCGCCGCGCGATGGCAACGTTCCGCAATGTCGGCACCATCGGCAAGTTCGAAGACAAGATGGTCAATAACATGATCGCGCGCGGCTATAAGCGGGAATTCGCCCAGAACTGTTTCGAGCAGATCAAGGGCTTTGGTTCCTATGGTTTTCCGGAAAGCCACGCAGCAAGCTTCGCCCAGCTTGTCTATGTCTCGTCCTGGCTGAAGTACTGGCACCCCGATGCGTTCTGCTGCGGGCTCCTGAACTCGCAACCAATGGGTTTTTATGCTCCGGCGCAGATTGTCAGTGACGCGATCAAGAACGGCGTCACGGTGCGCGAGATCGATGTGTCTCGCAGCTGTGCCGAGAACACACTGGAAGAAAAAGATGGCGACTATTGCGCGGTTCGGCTCGGCTTTCGCCAGATCGACGGATTCAAGTGGAAGGATGCGGATGAGGAGAGATTGAAGCGACAGCAGGCGTTATTCCAGGGCGGTGCCACCACATCGTCATTCCGGGATGGTACTCTCACTTCGTCATTCCGGGGCACGCGAAGCGTGAACCCGGAATCTCGAGATTCCGGGTCTGGTGCTAGCGCACCATCCCGGAATGGCGGTGTGGAGGAAGTCGACGACTGGGCCGACCGCATCGTCGCCGCGCGAAATCGCCGTCCCTTTACGTCGCTGGAAGATTTTGCCCGCGACACGGCGCTGCCCAAGCGCGCACTGATTTTGCTCGCGGATGCCGATGCGTTTCGTTCCATTGGGCTCGACCGCCGTGCTGCGTTGTGGGCGGTACGCCGTCTGCCCGATGATGTGCCGCTGCCGCTGTTTACGGCCGCCACAGCCCGCGAACAGCCGGACGAACGGGCACAGCCTTTGCCGTCGATGCCGCTCGCGGAACATGTGGTGGCGGATTATCAGACCATTCGCCTGTCGCTCAAGGGGCACCCGATGGAGTTCTTGCGCGAAAGATTCGAGCGCGAGCGCGTCATCGCCTGTTCATCGGTGTCCGATGCACGAGACAAACAACATGTCCGCTGCGCCGGCGTGGTGCTGGTGCGGCAGCGTCCGGGCAGCGCCAAGGGCGTCGTTTTCATGACGCTGGAAGATGAAACTGGCATCGCCAATATCGTGGTGTGGCCGAAGGTGATGGAGCGCTTCCGCAAGGAGGTGATGGGATCAAGGCTGATCCTGGTCGAAGGTACTATTCAAAGCAGCCCGGAAAGGGTCGTGCATCTCGTGGCCGAAAAACTGATCGACCGCTCGCATGATCTCATGGCGCTCGCCGACGATTCACCCGGCCGAAAACATGCGATGCCGGCAGGGCCTGCGCTGATCGAACCGCTCAATGACGACCGGCGTGACCATCCGAATAATCCGGCCCAGAAAACCCGCCACCCCCGCAATGTGCGCATCCTGCCGCCGTCACGGGATTTTCATTGAGCATTCTGCTTTCTTTGGCTCCAGCTAAGCTGGCGCCACAACTTAATAGGGCTAGCAAAAGACAGCGATATCATATTAACTTTCTACCTTGGCGATATGCAGGATATCCTGATGTCCCGGCGCAGTTTGGATGAGACCCTTTCATTTATTGCCGCCGTCGACCGCGCGGGGTCGGCCGATGCCGTATCGGAAACGATACTATCGGTCGTCAAGCCATTCGGATTTTCCAAAGTTTTCGCCGGCATCATTCCCACTCCCGGCATGTCGGCACAGCAACAGGTTGCGAATGTCGTTTTGCACCGGTGGCCGGAAAATTGGAGCCAACGCTATTTCTCGCAAGGGTACCTGTTCGAGGATCCCACGATTGAGCGTGTCATGACCTCCACAGAACCGTTCCTCTGGTCCGAGCTGGAGAGCTCATATCGCGGCAGTCCCTCCGCCAAGCGCATCATGGACGAAGCGACGGAGTTTGATTTGGGTTTTGGCTTCACCGTGCCGATGCTAACGCTCGACGGACAATCCGCAGGGTTTTCCATTGCCAGCGACCGCGGAGAGTTGCCGCCACATTATCGAGGCCCGCTGCAATTGCTCGCGATGTATTCGTTTGGCCGCGCCCTTTCGCTGGCGGACATGCCGCCATCGGTGAAGCTGACACCGCGAGAATCCGACGTGCTGCAATGGATTGCGGAAGGCAAGAGCGATTGGGAGATCAGCAAAATCCTGCACGTGTCCGAACACCTCGTGGACAAAATGGCGCGACAGATTCGAATTAAGTTTGGCGCCACGAACCGAACGCAGGCTGTCGCCCAAGCATTACGGCACAAGATCATCCGATAGAGTCAAGGTACGGGAATCCGTACTACCCCCGAATCTCTTCCAACCCCACCCTCCCGCATGGAGGTTTTTGCCGGGTGGAGGACCAAATGGGGATTCATATTGTCGCGGCTGATAATATCAGCTCCTACGCGGAAGCCATGGAGCAAGCGTACCGCTTGCGTCACACGGTGTTCGTGGAGGAAATGGGTTGGGGCAATCTCAGGCGTCCGGACGGTCGCGAGATAGATCAGTTCGACGACGGCCGTGCCCTGCACATGCTGTACCTCGAGGGCGACCGGCTGGTGGGCTATCAGCGCATGTTGCCCTCGATGCGCCCGCATCTCTTGTCGTCGGTCTTGCCGCACCTTTGCGACGGCGATTTTCCTGTAGGTCCGCATATCTGGGAATGGACGCGCTACTGCGTGACGAAGGAGCACCGCGACCGCGGCCGGCTGCTAAGCCCCGTCGGCAACCTGTTGCTGTCGGCCATTGTGGAATGGGGGCTGGAAAACGGAGTTTCCAAGATCATCATTGAGATGAATCCG
Organism: uncultured Alphaproteobacteria bacterium; assembly: GCA_963752265.1. Classification (GTDB taxonomy): domain Bacteria; phylum Pseudomonadota; class Alphaproteobacteria; order Rhizobiales; family Xanthobacteraceae; genus Bradyrhizobium. The sequence goes on along the minus strand of CAVVZW010000038.1, from coordinate 10,612 downwards.
ATCTGGCTGCTGCGGCTGGTGCAACTGCATTTCAGGGTCACGCCGCTTGGCATTCCTCAGGAGGATGGCAAAGACAGCATCGTCGCGGTGACCGCGGCCTTTGACGCGCGAACGTTGGCGCGCTTGAGACACGTTCGCGGCGACGATCGGCCAGCGATCGTGGAGCAGCCGACAGCCGACCGGCTCGTTCGGGCTTGAGCTGCGATCATGATTTTCGGTTCGTATCTTCGGTCGCGAGCTGCTTTGCAAATTCGACGATCTGCTTTCTGCGATCCGCGCTCGCTATCGTCAAAAACACTTTTACCAATTCCAGGCCTTGAAGGACCATGGCGGAGGTGAGTGCGGTAGGCTCGGATTGTTTGCGTATCAGATTTATCACGTTTGACGCTGGGCCGCCTTTTTCGTCTTTCATGTCCTTCGCTCCAGAGGTGTTCAAATGCCAGAACAGGACCTCAGTAAACTTAGCCGCATGATCGAAGATGCTTTGGTCGTTGCCGTCGAAATGGACGAGACCACCGCAATTTATCTGCTTTCGATGGTAAGCCTTGAATTGACAGAGAAGATCGAGGCAGCCAGCAGCACCAAGCCCGACGGCCCGAATTGGCCCATGCATTAGCATGTCCGCAGCGTCAATCCGCTCAGCGACGGTTGGCGCCAGCCCAGGCCGCATTTTTGCCTGTAGACTAGGCATGGCTGGACAGATTCACAACTGGAAACCGGGGCGGCCGCATCTGGCGGGTTGTTCTGGATGGTGCGACTTCTGACAGCGCGGATCTGACGCGATCATCGCGGCGACTGTGGTAGATAACCGACGACGAGACGTGTGGCCTCGTCGACGAGCATTTCAACGGCTTCATCCGACAGCATGTCGGAACGGGTGGGGGCCCGCACTTCGTAAGTTCAAACCGGGGTCGCCAAGATGACGCGGGATTTTCATTGAGGCTACTCCGGCGCGGCGCCGATCGGCGGACCGCCAGGCGGCCGGTGCAGGAAGGTGATCGATGCAAATGCGCCGAGCCATGAGCCGATCGCTGCAAATGCGACATAGACCCAGTTTTCAGTATAGGAGATCACAGCGTAGGAGGAGAGCAGATACCAAATGCTGCTCCAGGTCGCCGCGGGCACGCGCTTTCGCGCCACAACGGCAGAGGTGAACATAACGTAGACTGCATCGGTCAGGGCAGTCGCAAGCAATACGCCTCCGGCAGTCAGTGGGTCGATCGCAGCCATTGCGGTTCCTTCCAAGATAGGACAATGCAGTGAGGTTTAAGGAAGAGCGACCTTCATGCAAAGCCCGAAACAAATTCTATCCGATCTCTGGGCACTCGCTGGCGGTGAACCTGCCGCACTTGATTATGTCACCCTGACCGGCGACGAGCCGCAACTGCCGTCGTCGTTTCGTGTTGCGGCCGCCGCCCAAGTCGCCATTGCCGCGGCCGGACTCGCCGCTGCCGAGATCTGGAAGTCACGAAGCGGGCAGGATCAGAAGATCGCCGTCGACATGCGTCACGCGATCGTCGAATGCCGCAGCGAGCGTTACCTTCGACTCGAAGGCACGCCGCCGCCACCGGCATGGGATGCGATCGCCGGCATCTACAAGACGCGCGACCGGCGCTTTGTCCGCCTGCATACCAATTTTCCCCACCATCGCGACGCGGTGTGCCGGGTTCTCAACTGCGACGCCGAGCGCGAAAAAGTTCAGGCCGCCTTGATGCAATGGGATGCCGAGGCGTTCGAGACCGCGGCCTACGAGGCCGGCGGCGTGGTCGCGATGATGCGTTCACACGATGAGTGGTCCGCGCTGCCGCAGGCGAAGGCGTTGGCCGCCTTGCCGGTGATGACAATCGAGAAAATCGGCGATGCCGCGCCAAAGCCGTGGCCTGCCGGGAAAAGGCCGCTCGCCGGCCTGCGTGTCCTCGACCTGTCGCGCGTGATTGCCGGTCCGGTGGCCGGGCGTACCTTGGCCGGGCACGGCGCGGATGTGCTTCTGATTTCGAGCGCCGATCTCCCGGCAATCCCGTGGCTTACGATTGATACTGGCCGCGGCAAGCTCTCGGCCTTTCTCGATCTCAGGCACGTCGAGGGCCGGGCCAAGCTGAAAGAGCTGCTCGCCGAGGCCGATATCTTTTCGCAAGGCTATCGCCCGCGCGCGATCGCCGGTCTCGGCTTCTCGCCCGAGGAGGCCGCGCGAATTAATCCCGGCATCGTTTACGTGTCGCTCTCGGCCTACGGCCATGTCGGACCATGGGCGGAGCGCCGCGGCTTTGACTCGCTGGTGCAGACGGCGACCGGCTTCAACCATGCGGAGGGACAGGCGGCGGGCATCGACGGCCCGAAAGAACTACCCGCGCAGATTCTCGATCACGCCACCGGCTATCTGATGGCGTTCGGCGCCATGATGGCAAAAGCCCGCCAATCCCGCGAGGGCGGCAGTTGGCACGTTCGCGTTTCACTGGCGCAGACCGGACGATGGATCTGGAATTTCGGCCGCGTGCCCGATGGTCTTGCGACCGAAGATTTGAAAGGCGAGGCGATCAAGCCGTTTGTCGAGCCGGCACAATCGGGCTTCGGGCCGTTACAGGCGATCCGCCACGCCGCGCAGCTATCGCAGACGCCGGCATTCTGGTCGCGGCCGGCGATGCCGCTGGGCAGCCATCCGCCGCAATGGCCGGCGCGGATTTGAGGCTGTGGGCATTTGCCCATAAAATTTGCCCACTCCGATTGTGGTTGACGGAGCTCGGCGCGGTCCCCTTGATTGCGGGAAGGGATGAAACCGCAGGGGATCAATCATGCGGAGCGCGGAACGTCAGGGCCAGTCCGGAACCTCCGATCAGATTCTGGGCGAAATCCGGGAGTACTGCCGGGCGACGCAAACGGCGGAATCCACATTCGGGCGGCTTGTCGTCAACGACGGTAAGCTGGTGTCGCGTTTGCGCGACGGGGCCAGGATCACGACCGGCACCCTCGACAAGGTTCGTGCCTATTTGTCGGAGCATCGCGGCGGAGTATCGCCGGTGCCGGGCAAGCCGTCCATCCAGCCGAAGCCCGGCAACGGCGCTTTCGCTGCCACGAACGTAGCGCCGGCCGGCTTCCGGTTCTTCGACAACCGGCAGAAATACCTTCTCTTCGTGTCCACCTGTAGCGAGAAGACCGACGTCGCCAGCAGGATTTCGCTCGAAATCGGCAGTCTGCAACCGGCGCCTCCGGCGCTACGCATCTTCGATGCGGGCGTCGGCGATGGCACCGTGCTGTCGCGTGTGATGCGGGCGGTGCACGCGCGCTTTCCGACCATGCCGCTATATGCTGTCGCGAAGGAAATCAGTTACGAAGACGTTCGGATGATGCTGGAGAAGATGGCGGACCGTTTGTTCGAACATCCCGCCACCGTGTTGGTCGTCACCAATCTCTATTATGCCGAAGCGCCATGGCTGACACCGCGCTCGGCGACCGCGGCCCAAAGCCTGATCTGGAAAGATGTCGCGCTGACGGGCAATACGGCCCATGGTTTTGCCGAGCAGATCGGGGACCTCGAAGGATTTCTCGCCGAGAACTGGCGCGCCGGAATTAGTCCAACGACCGGTAATCCGGTTTATTCGCGGCCCGTCATTCTGACGCTGCGGCGCGAAGATCATTCCTTTCTGCTGGATCCGATCATGCCGCGGCCGGGGCGGGTGATGGCGGACTATGATCTCGTGATCGCTTCGCAGCCTTATCGGGCGCGGGCCAGCGTCGAATTCAAGGCATCGAAAGTGGTCGCACCATTGGTGCGGTCGTTGCGGCCTGGCGGCCGGCTGATCGGCATTCACTCGCATGGCAACGATCCCGGCATGGAGATCATTGACGGCGTCTGGCCCGGTGACAATCCCTTCACATCGGATCGCCATGCCATCCTGCGGCAGGTCAAGCACGAGCTTGGAGCTGCCGCACGGCATTACAATTTCAACGCCTCCTCCGATGCGCGTTCGATCTTCCGTTACCACATGCACACACTTCCAGACGAAGTGAGCGGACCGATCGGAACTTCGACGCTGTTCGCTGCGTGGAATGCCGCGATCTATGTCGCGCAGGTCGAGGATGTCAGGCTTTCGGAAGTGGTCCGCGACGGGCGCTATCTCGAAGCGACCGACCGGGTGCTGAAAAAGCACGGCGGCTTGTGGTTCAACGATGAGACCTACGTGATCTCGCGCCGCCGTGCGCCGGCGTGATCTCGGTGAGCGTGCCATGACCACATCCGATCATGCTTCCTCTCGCGATCTCACGGCGCTTCTGTCAAAGGCCTCCGTTGAAGTCTCATCGGACGGACATCATCTGCGGGCGTTACAGGAGCATTTCGAACCGGGCATGGATGTAACGATCACCTTTCTGCCCGGCGATAACTATCGCCGCAACGTCGAGACCGCCTCCGAACTGCGCCGCGCCGGCTACAATCCCGTCCCGCATATCGCGGCGCGGGAAATGCCGTCACGTGAAGTGCTTGATGACTTTCTGGCGAGGGCGCGCGGCGAAGCGGATGTCAGGCGTATTCTGGTCATTGCCGGCGATGTCGCGGCCGCCAAAGGGCCATTCGGGTCAAGTCGTGACGTTTGTGCCAGCGGGTTGATCGAGTCGAACGGCATTGAATCCGTGAGCGTTGCGGGCCATCCGGAAGGTCATCCCTTCCTGGCGCCAGCCAACGCGTTCAAGGCGCTTGAGGCGTGGCAGGACTGGGGGCGTCAGACCGGAATCGGTGTCGAGGTCATGACGCAATTCTGTTTCGAAAGCGTGCCAATTGTTGGATGGATCGACGAACTCGATGTGCGCGGCGTCGATCTTCCGGTCATTGTCGGGCTCGCCGGCCCGGCGACGCCGGCTACCTTGACGAAATTTGCGCTCCGGTGCGGCATCGGCAATTCGATCCGATCGCTGCGGAACCAGATTGGCCGCTTCGGTCGCCTGCTGATCGATGCGGGGCCAGACGATGTTATGCGCGGCCTGCAATCGGCCCCCGACAAGACGAAGGCTTCGATTGCAGGCTTCCACCTGTTTCCATTCGGCGGACTGCGCAAGGCGGGCGAATGGCGGCGCAGCTACGCCGGACATGCGTCGCTGACGGAGCGATCAGCGCCGTGAGGTGATTCTCAGAATCCGTAAAGCTTTGCCGGATTGTCGACCAGAATCTTCTTGCGCGTGGCGGCGTCCGGCGCCCAGGTCGCCAGCAGATTGAGCACGTGGCCGTCGTCGATCTGTTGGAGCGGGGCGAGATCGGTCGGCTTCCTGTCAGGCCTTGGGTCCGAATCCGGATGCGGCCAATCCGAACCCCAGACCAGGCGGTCGGAGTTGGCGGCAATCAGCGCCTTCGCAAACGGCACGGCATCCGGATAGTCCGGTGCTTTTTTCGACAGGCGATAGGCGCCGGAGATTTTCACATAGACCTTGCCGCTCTTCACTCCCTCGATAAGTTCGGCCCAGCCTGGTTGTTCGAGGCCGAGGGCCGCATCCGCACCGCCAAAATGGTCGAACACGAGCGGAACTGGCGACGAAGCCAGCACGTCCTTCATGGTCGTGAGCAGCGCAAGATTCGTGTAGCACTGAACGTGCCAGCCGCGCCCTTTGACGCGATCGATCGCAGCTTCGAGCCGCTTGCGGCCGATCGTGGGATCGTTAATGCCGTTGTTTGCAAGATTGACGCGAATGCCCTTGATGCCGGCTTTACCCATCTCATCAAGATCGCTCGCGCGGGCGCGCGCCCCCGTCCGTCTCTCTGAAATCAGGCCGCTCGATGCAGCGTTCAGGCGGCTATCGAATTCAAGGGCCACGTAACGCTGGCCGTCCCAGACCCGCGAAGTCGGCGGCTTGTAGGCCATCCGGCAATGTCCGGCGCAATAGGAGCGGCCCTTCGCGGACTGAATGCCGCAATAGGCGAATTCCTCGCTTGTCGGGTCGCCGATCGGCCAGCGGCAGGCGCTTTCGTTGATCTCCTCGAGCCCGACCTTCAACATCTCGCCGACCTGGGCCTGGGCGAAGGCCCATGCCGGCTTCCGTTCGCGCTGGACGGCGGGAACAGCGGCCCGCTTCCATGATGGCGAGGCGACGCGGGCGATCGCTGGTCGGCGCGGCCGCTCCGTGACTCGATCGTGGCGGTCGCGGCGCCAGACAATGGATGTTGCCGGTGAGCTTGACGCCGATCCGGTTCGCTTTGCCGATCACGGCGTTGCGCGACGGCGCGCCGAGCACCACAGCAATGGCGCTCGCGCTTTTTCCTTCGAGCGCCATGCGCCTTAGAGTTTCAATCGCCGCATCGGTCCACATATCCCGCGCCTCCGTTGCTTCTGTCTCAGTTCAGCCTGCTGGAAAACGCCGCTTCCCCTGCGACGCTGAGCGATTTGAGGCTAAACATCACCCGCTCTTGCATCGTCCTCGATGCCTCTAGGTTGTATATAATAGTTAATACAACGATTAGTTGCAAGTGGCAATCGCGATTTTGTCAGGATTTGTTACGGCAGGCCCATGACTCGCCGGCGAGCGCCCTCGAAATCGGCGCTTGCTCATTCTTAAGGGAGAGGAGCTGGATCGACGCTGGCGTGACGGAGAGTCTCGGCGGTGATCAAAAACTGGACAAACAGGGGCGCCGCCGCCATTGTCCGCGGCAATACGATCGCGCTTAAGGAGCCGACCCGATGAACACCGTTGCGCCGCCAAGCCGCCGCCGCGCGCGCGGATGTTCCCAACGACCTGAGCGCGTTCTGGCTGCCGTTCACGCCCAATCGCGCCTTCAAGAAGAAGCCGCGGCTCATCTCGCGCGCCAAGGACATGCACTATTACACCCCCGAGGGGCGCGCGATCCTCGACGGCACGGCGGGTCTGTGGTGCTGCAACGCCGGGCACAACCGGCCCTCGATCGTGGCCGCGATCCAGCCCCAGGCGGCGGAGCTCGATTTCTCGCCGACCTTCCAGTTCGCCCATCCCCTCGCGTTCCAGCTCGCCTCGCGCATCGCCGAACTCGCGCCGGGCGATCTCGATCATGTGTTCTACTGCAATTCCGGCTCCGAGGCCTGCGACACGGCGCTCAAGATCGCGCTCGCCTATCACAATGTGCGCGGGCAGGGCTTCGCGCACGCGCCTCATCGGCCGCGAGCGCGGCTATCACGGCGTCGGCTTCGGCGGCATTTCGGTCGGCGGCATGGTCAACAACCGCAAGCACTTCGGCTCGCTGCTCGCCGGCGTCGACCATCTGCCCGCGACCTACAACCGCGAGCATCAGGCCTTCACCAAGGGCGAGCCGGAATGGGGCGCCCATCTCGCCGACGCGCTCGAGGGCATCGTCGCGCTGCACGACGCGTCCACCATCGCCGCGGTGATCGTCGAGCCGATGGCGGGCTCGACCGGCGTGCTGCCGGCGCCCAAGGGCTATCTCAAGCGCCTGCGCGAGATCTGCGACAAATACGGCATCCTGCTCATCTTCGACGAGGTCATCACCGGCTTCGGCCGCCTCGGCGACGCCGTTCGCCGCCGAGCGCTATGGCGTGCAGCCCGACCTGATCACCTTCGCCAAGGGCGTCACCTCCGGCACGGTGCCGATGGGCGGGGTGATCGCGCGCAAGCACATCTACGACGCCTTCATGAATGGGCCGGAGCAGCGCATCGAGCTCTTCCACGGCTACACCTATTCGGGCCATCCGCTCGCTTGCGCCGCGGCGCTGGCGACGCTCGACGTCTATCGCGACGAGCGCCTGTTCGAGCGCGCCAAGGCGCTCGAGCCCAAGTGGTATGACGCCATCATGGGGCTCAAGGGCCTGCCCAATGTCCTCGACATCCGCTGCGTCGGCTCTGACCGGCGCGATCGACCTCGCGCCCGTTCAGGGCAGCCCCGGCGAGCGTGTCCGTCGCGCGCTCGACCACGCGTTCTTCGATGCGGGCATCATGATCCGCCCGGCCGGCGACACGATCGAACTCACCCCGCCGCTCATCGTGAGCGAGAACGAGATCGGCGAGATCATGGACAAGGTCGGGGCGTCGATCAAAGCGGCGGCGTAGAGCCCGCGCGCAGTCTCCTTGCTCAGGATCGTCCGGCGCGTTGCCAGCGAATGGGGCGGGCGCAGCGCGCGTCGCTCGCGGCCGAGCTTACCTGCCGCCGACTGCCGCCTCGTGTCCAGTGGGCGCATCCTCTACAGCAGCATGCGCATTCGGGCGCATGGGCGCCAAGCGTTTGGCGCGATTTGCGCGCGCTCTTCCCTTTCTGCCGGCATGTATGAATTGCGACCGACGCGCTGGCCAAGGCATACGCGCGAAGCACGGGAGTTAGCCGATGGCATCGAAATTCGTGACAGCGCTGGGTCTCGGCGCGCGCTCGCCGCGGCCTTGCCTCGCGCCAGCCGCTTTCGCCAAGGACTGGAAGACCGTCGTCATCGGCATGGAGGGCGCCTACGAGCCCTGGAACCTCACCGACTCGAGCGGCAAGATCGTCGGCTTCGAGCCCGATCTCGCGATGGATCTCTGCAAGCGCGCGGGCTTCGAGTGCAAGATCATCGCGCAGGACTGGGACGGCATGATCCCTGGCCTGAAGGCCGGCAAGTTCGACGTCATCATGGACGGCATGTCGATCACCGATGAGCGCAAGAAGGAGATCGACTTCTCGAAGTCCTACGCCGCTTCGCCCGGCGCCTTCCTCGCGCCGAAGGACAGCCCGCTCGCCAAGGCGCCCGCCGCGGGCACGCTCGTCAATCTCGACAAGGACGCCGCCGCGCGGCGACGCCGCGATCAAGGGCGTGCAGGCGGCGCTCAAGGGCAAGACGCTCGGCGTGCAGGTCTCGACCACCCACGCCAATTTCGCCAGCCAGTATCTCAAGGACGTCGCGGACGGTGAAGGAATACAAGACCGCCGACGACCGCGACCTTGACCTCAAGTCGGGCCGCATCGACGCGTCGCTCGACGACTATCACCGTCATGGCGCGACCGCCGCGAAGCCCGACGCCGCCGAGCTTCGCCGTCGTCGGGCCGAAATTCATCGGCGGCGTGTTCGGCGCCGGCGACGGGCATGGGCATCCGCAAGAGCGACGCGGACCTTACCGCGAAGTTCGACAAGGCGCTGGCGGCGGCGATCGCCGACGGGACGGTGAAGAAGCTCTCGGAGCAGTGGTTCAAGGTCGACCTGACGCCCCAGCTAGGCTCTTGCATGCGCGCTCGTTGCGTTGAGACGAGCGCGCCTCCGGGGGGCGCCGAACGTGGGCAATCTCGCGATCTTCGGCTTCGGCGAGGGCGGCTGGGGCCTGGCGCTCCTCGAGGGCGCGCTGATGACGCTTCTCGTCTCCGCCTGCGGCCTCGTCATCGGCGCCGCGATCGGCGGCCTTGTCGCCTGGGCGCGGCTCTCGGGTACGCTGCTGGCGCGGCGGCGTGGGGCAGGCCTATGCGGCGCTGTTCCGCGGCCTGCCGGAACTGCTCATCGTCTATTTCGTCTATTTCGGCACCTCGACGCTTCTGACCGAGACAGCCAACGCTGCTCGGCTATGAGGGCTTCGTCGGGGTGCCGTCCTTCGCCGCCGGCGCGCTCGCGGTCGGCGTCATCTCGGGCGCCTATCAGGCGGAGGTGTTCCGCGCCTCCTATCTCGCGATCTCGCGGGGCGAGCTCGAGGCTGCCGTCAGCGTCGGCATGAATCGGGCGCTGTTGTTCCGCCGCATCATCGCGCCGCAGGTGCTTGCGCTTCGCGCTGCCCGGACTTGGCAATCTCTGGCAGGTGGCGCTCAAGGATTCCTCGCTGATCTCGGTCACCGGCCTCGCCGAGCTCATGCGGGTGAGCCAGGTCGGCGCCGGCTCGACCCATCAGCCCTTCCCGTTCTATCTCGGCGGCGCGGCGCTCTATCTCGTGATGACGCTGGCGACGACCCGCTTCTTCGACGTGGCCGAGGCGCGCGCCACCCGCGGCATGCGCCGGGCGACGAGTTGAGGCGGCCGATGGACCTCGATTTCGTCTCGAAAACCTTCGTCCGGCTCCTCGCCGCTCTGCCGCTTACGCTCTCGGTCTGGCTTCTTGTCCGTCGTTCTCGGCGCGCTCATCGCCGCCGGCGTCACCTGGATGAGGGTGAGCGGCGTCAAGCCGCTCGAGTTTTTCGCCCGCGCCTATGTCATGGTCTTTCGCGGCACGCCGCTCCTGATCCAGCTCTTCATCGTCTATTATGGCCTCGCTTCGCTGCCGGCCGTGCGCGCGAGCTTCGCTTGGCCGTTCCTGCGCGACGCCTTCAATTGCGCCGTGCTGTCGCTCGCGCTTTGCACCGCGGCCTACCAGAGCCGAGATCTTTCGCGGCGCGCTGCTCGCCGTGCCGCACGGACAGGTCGAGGCGGCGCGCGCCTGCGGCATGTCGAGGTTTCTCATGTTTCGCCGGATCTTCTTTCCGATCGCGCTGCGGCATGCGCTTCCGGCCTATTCGACCGAGATGATCTCGATGGTGAAGGCGACGGCGCTGGTCTCGCTGGTCACCTTGTGGGACGTGATGAGCGTTGCGCTGAAGATCCGCAACGACACGCTCGTCACCTATCTGCCGCTCCTCCTTGCCGGCGCGATCTATTTCGTCGTCAACTACGTCATCGGCGCCGCCTTCCTGGGGCTCGAGCGGCGCCTTTCGCCGCATCTCCGGCCC
>CAVVZW010000037.1:0-28251 GCA_963752265.1 uncultured Alphaproteobacteria bacterium | reverse complement strand
ATTTATTTTGTACTTCGTAGGATTTTAGTATTGCTGTTTTAACATATGTTGGGGTTATTCAAAAGTTAAATTTTTTAATTTTAAAGCATTTTTGGATTAACCAATATTTCGATTACATTTCTGGGGATTTTATTTAAAAATCCCGGATTTAGGTCGTCGATAACCTAATGTTATGAATCGATAAAATGTATAAAATACGAACCTCTAAAATGTTTTTTTATACAGACAAAAAAATGAATAATTCAAATGAATTATTTAATGCTTACCTTTAACTAACAACTTCTTGACTGCATAATATTTTTTGTCATATAAACTTTGAACTTTATATACTTGATCAAAACTTCCTCTTCTGATACAATCCTGTTCGAGGAATACATTTTTGTAATAAGATAATTGTGATTGTGATGAATCGATTTCAACCATATCTTCGGTTTTACTACTATTTTCATATACCAGTCTTTCCAGTGATTGGGCTTATTTGTGGACATATAAACGTATTATCAAAGTTAGAAATGAATTATTTTTTGTTGAAAAGTATTAAATAAAAATTTTTAGTTATTATAATTTATATATTTAATTAACAATAATGTAATATTAGAGTTATTGTTTCAATAGTATTATTTCAATATGTGATATCTGCATAAATAAGTGGTTGTTATTTAAAGATTAGTTTTGTTTTTGTAACTCTAAAGATAAGTAATATATTTTATAAATATCGTATAACTATTGCACAAATGATAATTAGTGAACAGAATATATATTTCACATTTCGAGTGATCTGTACTTTGTCTTCATTAATATACTTAATAATACACATCTAAGGTTGCCAGGTCAGATAAAAGCGAATTCTTGATGAAAAAATTTAAAATTCTGGACAATTCTGGACAAACATTATTTTTAAATTCAAGCAAAATTATAATGCTCAAACTTACTAAATGTTTTTAGTTTTTTTATTAATTTTTGCTAAAATTATATTTCTGATTATATTTTGCAGCTATTAAAAAACATTAAAAGCTTCCGTTGCTATGCAACTTATATAACTTAAAAATTTTTATGCACTGTATGGCGATTTTCTGGACATACTATGTCAAGAATTTATTTCTCTCTGGACACTGGACATTTTGATTAATTTCTGGACTTTCCAGGTGAAATCTGGACGTCTGGCAACCCTATACACATCATTATTGGGAACATAATTAAAGTATAAACAATGTATTTAAAAAACTACTGTTCATTAAAACGATGATAATTTAACATAATTTTAAAATCGTATTAAAAATAGAATTTTTTCAGAATAAACTAAATTTAATTATATTCCGTCAAATTAAATACACAATAAGATAAACCTACTTTATTCTAATCTATAAATTGAGTTTAATTTCATTTTAATTTTGATATTATAGTAAATAAAATAAACACGTTTAATGAAAGAAGTTAAAAGCTTACCGATTGATTGACTTTAAATGCGAATACGAGACTAAACAAGAAATAACTAAAATAAAGGGAAAAAACTGAACCAGGATTATGAAACTCGTGTTATATTTAAATTTAACAAATATTTGATATCAATAATTATTTTATTTAAATTTTAAAACTATAATATATTTTTGTAAATATAAAATTGTTTTAAAAGCCTATAAATGCCAGTTTAAATCATATTGTCGTAATTTTAAAGAGTTGCAAGCATTGTACTTAATTGTTATTAATTAAATGTCTGTATTCAGGAATACTTATTAGGAATTAATTATGAAAAGATAAACATATTATCCCGTTCCTAAGAAAGGGCTTATAGATAGCAATAATTAAAGATAAGTAATCTAATGAAGTTTAGAATTAACTACACATTTAAAACAAATAAAACGCATTCGAAAGTCCACCTGATAATCTATAATAATTATTAACTTAAAAAATTTTAAATGTCAAAGCAAATGATATTGTGATATTAAAATAATTTGTTTGATGGAATAAATTGACGATTATATCCTACTTCGATGAAATTCACCATTTATGTAATTTACTTACTTAAGTTAAATGAAAAGTATTTAATTGAAAAAATGTCAATATATGAATAAATATTTTAAAACTGTACATTTGATCACCTGACATATTTTCAAGAGTGGGCAAATTCGGGGTTAACTGACCTGAATTATTAAGATCATTTAGATATAAAAGATAAATTAGATAAATAATCCAACAAGTAGGAGTCTCAGTGGCACAGTGAGCTAAGCTGCTGGACTCATTGTTTTATGCTAAATTAATGCTATTATTTATTTCAGTTTCAATAGTTTCAAGTGATAATGCTTTATGCGGAAATTGGACACAATATAAAGATCAGTGTACAGTCTTTGACAAAAATGACTCACTCAGTTTTTTTAAGATTTATATTAGTAAATGTAATTGGATTTTGATGAAATTTTTTTTGAGTGTAGGGAATGTTGGTACGCAACTTTTGGTAGAGGGATTTGAATCCATATTTATTACTCTAAAATTTATCAAGGTAAACGTTTCCAGAAAAATTTAGCATATATTTGAAAATTCTAATCAATACAATTCAAATCTACTTTAAAAATGATTGGACACGTGTATTTTTGTTTGTCAGTAAAAATGACCCATTCATGAGTTACAAGCACTTTAAACTTGAAATTTAGAGAAATTCATTTGAGTGTAGCCTATCCAACCCCTCAACCGATTGTTTTAAAATTGGTATCAAAAGAAAGCTTTTTCAAAGTTCTTTTCAATATTTACATCGAATTTTATATAACATTATAGTTTTTACTTATTCATAAAATATATTTTTCTATAGTAAAATTTCATTATTAGATTAATATTAAATATATATTTAAACTAATAATAAATTTTACTATGGAAAAAAATTATTTTATAAATAAACAAAAACTATAATGTTATTTAATATCCGATGTATAAATATGAAAAGAACTTTGCAAAAGCTTTCTTTTGATACCAATTTTAAAACAATCGGTTGAGGGATTGGTAGGCTATACTCAAATGAATTTCTCTAATTTTCAAGTTTAAAGTGCTTGTAACTCATGAATGGATCATTTTACGACAAACAAAAATACACGTGTCCAATCATTTTTGGAGTAGATTTAATTGTATTGATTAGAATTTTCAAATATATGCTAAATTTTTCTGGAAACGTTTACCCTGATCAATTTTAGATTAATCAATTGCGAGACGTAGGGGTCACAAAGGGTTTGAAATTTTTAATTTTTAATTTTCTAAATTATTTTTTTATTCAATTTCTATTGTAATGATTAAAATAATTTTGAATTCTTAGTCCCTGTCCTTATGACTGTCACTGGGAATGCATTTGTAAGTCGGGTTACCTGAGAAAAGGTGCGAACGGAGAATGTGTTCTCGCAAAAGATTGCTGAAGAGGTTAAGCTTTAATGAGACAAAATATGATTTAATACAATTTATTGCTCATGTATTCGATAATAAAATAATGTAATATTTGCTTTGAATAAAGAAAATACAATTCTACAGAAGTGCATAATCAATAAATTTGTTATTAACAGATTTAATTTTCACCCAAAGTATTTTATTTCTATAATTCGAGTTTCAGTCAAAAATTGACGGATGGGTTGCAAATCATTTTTTCACTGTTGACCAGTTAAATATCAAGAGTAGAAATCATATTTTTATTCAATTTGATTGCAAATAAGTTGGATTTAAGTCTAAACAAATATTTTCTGACACATGAATAACCGCTATAAAAATAGAGATCAAAGCTATTACTCTTATTAATGGTCTACTATTATGAGAAATTGTTGTGCTTTAGATTCTGGTTCTTTAGATTCTGGTTCTTTAGATTCTGGTTCTTTAGATTCTGGTTCTTTAGGAATCGCAATCATATAAAGTAATATTTTTAGACCAAATTCTATATCTTTTAATCGCAAACATGACTGGCATCATAATTAGGCCTTAAGTGGAGAGAAAAATCTTAACTTTAATTAATAGTATTATATAATTAAATAAAAGCATAGATGTAACGAAGTAAAGGAAAAAAAAAAAAAAACATTTGGTCAGGTTGTAGACCAGCGAGAGCGCGGCCGCCTTGCCGAGGTCGAATTGCCCGAGCGCGATCTTGACCAGTTCGATCGAAACGAACGTGGTCGAATTGCCCGGTCCGCCACCGGTCACGACGAACGGCTCGGTATAGATCATGAAACTGTCCATGAAGCGCAAGAGAACGGCGATCAACAGCACGCGCTTCATCTTCGGCAACTGAATGGCGGTGAACACCGCCCATCGCGATGCGCCGTCGATCTGGGCTGCCTGATAATAGGCTTCCGGAATCGACTTCAGGCCGGCGTAGCATAACAGCGCCACCAGGCTGGTCCAATGCCAGACGTCCATCACGATGACGGTGGCCCAGGCGTCGAATTCATTGGAGACATAATTGTAGTTGATGCCGATATGATTCAGCGTGTAGCCGAGCAAGCCGATATCCGGCCGCCCGAAAATCTGCCAGATCGTGCCGACGACGTTCCACGGAATCAGCAACGGCAGCGCCAGGGTCACAAGGCAGGCGGCGACGGTCCAGCCTTGCCGCGGCATCGAAAGCGCGACAACGATACCGAGCGGTACTTCGATGGCCAGGATCACAAAAGAGAAGAACAGGTTGCGCCAGAGCGAAGCAAAGAACCGCTCGCCGAGATCGCTGGATGGATCGAGCAACTCCTTGAACCAGCCGACGCCGTTCCAGAAGAACTGGTTGTTGCCGAAGGTGTCCTGCATCGAATAGTTCACGACCGTCATCAACGGCAGGATCGCGGAGAACGCGACCACCAGAAACACCGGCAGAACCAGGAACCAGGCTTTTTGGTTGACGGTCTTGTCCATCAGGCCTCGCCCTCGACCAGGAGACTGTCGGCGTAGACGTGCACGCGCGACGGATCGAAAACCAGTCCGGCGCTGTTGCCGGGCACCGAAAATCCGCCCGGCACTTTTGCGTAGAATCTCGTGTCGCCGATCCGGACGCGGGCAAAACGAACGCGGCCCAAATCGTCGATGCGCTCGATATCAGCGGTGAGCAGGTTGGGGGCAGGTGGTGTGACCTCGACAAATTCCGGGCGCACGCCGACTTCGATTTTGGCACCCGCCGGCAAGTGGTCGTAGCTTCGTTCGAGCGCGATGGTGTGGCCGCCGATGCTGGCTTGCCGCCCTTTGACCTCGGCAGGCACGATGTTCATGCCGGGTGAACCGATGAAATAGCCGACAAAAGTGTGCGCCGGCTTGTCGAACAATTCGGCTGGCGTGCCGCTCTGCACCACGCGGCCGTCATGCATCACCACGACCGTGTCGGCGAAGGTCAACGCCTCGGTCTGGTCGTGCGTCACATAGATCATCGTCAGGTCGAGGTCGCGGTGCAGCGCCTTCAGTTTCGACCGCAACTGCCACTTCAGTTCAGGGTCGATCACCGTCAGCGGCTCGTCGAACAGCACGGCCGCGACGTCGGAACGGACCAGCCCGCGGCCGAGCGAGATCTTCTGCTTGGCGTCGGCCGTCAGGCGCTGTGCTTTACGCGAAAGATACGGCGTAAGGTCCAGCAGTGCCGCGATTTCCTTCACCCGCGCGTCGATCGCGGATTTTCGCGATGCCGCGGTTCTTGAGCGGAAACGCGAGATTCTGCCCGACGGTCATGGTGTCGTAGATCACCGGGAACTGGAATACCTGCGCGATGTTGCGCTTCTGCGTGGACTGCGTCGTGATGTCGGTGCCGTCGAACAGGATCTTGCCGCGCGAGGGCGTGACGATGCCGGAAATCAAATTCAACAGCGTGGTCTTGCCGCAGCCGGATGGCCCCAGCAGCGCGTAGGCGCCGCCGCGCCGCCATGTCATCGTGACCGGCTTCAACGCAAAGGAATCCTCAGGCGCGTCGTTGCCGCCGTAGGAATGCGCGAGGTCGACGAGGTCAATGCGAGCCATGCTGTGTTACCTCGCGCTCGGAGACGCGACGAGCCGGCCGGCTGCATCGAACACAAAGACATTGTCGGGGTCGAGCACGGCATCGAGCACATGCCCCGGCTGATATTCGTGCACGCCGGGCAATACGGCGACCCAGTTGGACGCATCGCGGTTGAGATGCACGAAACTTTCGGAGCCGGTGATTTCGGTCACGGTGACGGTCGCATGAAACGCGTGGCGGCCGGCGATGCCGTTGGCGATCTCCAACTGATGGGCGCGGAAGCCGACCCGGTAAGCGCCGTCGGCAAGCCCGGCATAAAGTCCACCGGCCGGCGCGCTGATGCCGCCGGCATATTGTACGGAACCGTCTTTCTTCTCGATGCCGACGATGTTGAGCGGCGGATCGGAAAACACTTGCGCGACGCGCAAGGTGTCGGGGCGGCGATAGACCAGCGGCGTCTCGCCGGCCTGCAAGGCCTCGCCCTCCCACATGCAGATGGTGCGACCGCCGAGCAACAGCGCTTCGGAAGGCTCAGTGGTCGCATAGACAAAGATTGCGCCGGAAGCCTCGAAGATGCGCGGCAATTCGGTGCGAAGTTCTTCGCGCAGCTTGTAATCGAGATTGGCGAGCGGCTCGTCGAGCAAGACCAGATCGGCGCCCTTGACCAGCGCGCGGGCAATCGCGGTGCGCTGTTGCTGGCCGCCGGATAGCTGCAACGGTGTGCGATCCAGATACGGCTCGAGTTTCAGAAGACGTGCTGCTTCCCGCACGCGCTTTTCGATTTCGCTCTTTGGCTTGCCCTGCACTCGTAGCGGCGAGGCGATGTTTTCATAGACCGTGAAGGAGGGGTAATTGATGAACTGCTGATAGACCATCGCGACTGAACGCCGCCGCACGTCGGCGCCGGTCACGTCCTTGCCGTCGACAAGGACGCGGCCCGATGATGGTTTATCGAGACCGGCGAGCAGCCGCATGATCGACGTCTTGCCGGACAGGGTCGGCCCCAGAAGAACGGTTAGCGTGCCGCGTTCGAGCTGCATCGTGACGTCGCGAATTGTCGCTGCGCCGTCGACGAGCCGTGACACGTTGACGAGCTCAACGCTCATGATTGCCCTCCCGTCGCAGCCAGGCGGCGTTCGGGGGAAGCGCGATGGGCGGAAATCCAGCTTTCAAGGATGGCAATCTCCTGCGGCGTCAGTCGCAATCCCAATTTGGATCGCCGCCACACGATGTCTTCGGCCGTGCAAGCCCATTCCTGCGCTATGAGGTACGTGACTTCGGCTTCCGTCAAGCTCGCGCCGAAGGACTGGCCGAGATCGGGAAGCGATTTTGCATTGCCCAGCACCTTGTTGGCACGCCTGCCATAGGCGTGGGCCAGCCGATCGGCGTGTTCGGAGCTGAGAAACGGATAGTCGCGCATCAGGCCTGCGGACAAGGCCGGGATGGCCGAGACATCCATGTCGCCGCCCGGCAATGGCGTCTTGCCGGTCCACCCTTCCTGCGCCTTCTCGCCCTTGAGATAAGGGCTGAGTTTTTCCAGCGCCTCTTCGGCGAGCCGCCGATGGGTCGTGATCTTGCCGCCATAGATCGAGAGCAGCGGCGCGCCGCCGGGCAAATCGAGTTCAAACACATATTCGCGGGTCGCCGCCTTGGCTTCACTCGCGCCGTCGTCATAGAGCGGGCGGACGCCGGCATAGTCCCACACGACATCGGCAGGGGTGACCGGCTTTGCCAGATATTCCCCGACGGAGTTGCAGAGATACTGGATCTCCTCAGTTGTGGCTTTCACCTTGGCCGGGTCGCCGTGATAGTCGCGATCGGTGGTGCCGATCAGCGTAAAATCGTCCTGATAGGGAATGACGAAGACGATGCGGCCGTCGCTGTTCTGGAACATGTAGGCGCGATCGTGGTCGTACAATTTACGCACGACGATGTGCGATCCCTGCACCAGGCGCACCTTGGCGCGCGCATTGACGCCTGATCCCGCCGCGAGCACCTGCTCAACCCAGGGACCGCCGGCGTTGACGAGAACGCGGCCGCGAACGAGCGAACGCTCGCCGCTGATCGTGTCTTCGATCGTGACTTCCCAGAGTCCGCCGACCTGCCGGATCTGCGAGGCGCGGCTGCGCGTGCGGATCTCCGCGCCGCGATCGGCCGCGTCCCGCGCGGTGAGCACCACCAGCCGCGCGTCATCGACGAAGCAGTCGGAATATTCGAAGCCTTTATGATAGCGGTTCGGAATCAGCGGCTTTCCGACCTCGTCGCGCGATAGATCAACCGAGCGCGTTGGCGGCAGCCGGTGCCGGCCGCCGATGTGGTCATAAAGAAACAGCCCTAGCCGCAGCAGCCAGGCGGGGCGAAGCCCATCGTGGTGGGGCAGCACGAAACGAAGCGGCCGGATGATGTGGGGCGCGATCCCCCACAGGATTTCCCGCTCGATCAGCGCCTCGCGAACCAGGCGAAACTCATAATATTCGAGATAGCGCAGGCCGCCGTGCACGAGCTTGGTCGACCAGGACGACGTCCCGCTCGCCAAGTCATTCATTTCGCAAAGGAAAACGGAATTGCCCCGTCCGGCGGCATCGCGCGCGATGCCGCAGCCGTTGACGCCGCCTCCAATGATCAAGAGGTCAAAAACTGGGTCCAAGCGCTTCCCCGGCTCGCCTATTCGGACTGGCGATTTAACTTTCGTTTTCGAGTAAATCACAACTAAATACGAAAGCAACACCGGGATGCCCGATTTCCGGGCAGATCCCCGATAAATCAGGGTGCGGACGTGACCGCAGGCGGAAGCTCGGCGTCGGTCTCGTCGGCTTCGAGATGTCCGGGCATCGCCTCGACCACCTGGATGCCGCGCGTTTGGCAGATGTTGGCGAGCCGCGCCGGCAATGCGAGGTCGGTGACGAAGGTGTTGATCTGGCTGAAATCGGCGATCCGAACCGGCGCGCTGCGGCGGAACTTGGTCGAGTCCGCCACCAGCATCACGCTGCGCGCATTTGTGATGATGGCCTGCGCCACCTGCACTTCGCGATAATCGAAATCAAGCAGCGCGCCGTCCTGGTCGATCGCCGACGCTCCGATGATGGCATAGTCGACCTTGAACTGTCCGATCAGGCTGGTCGCGGCCGACCCGATCACGGCGCCATCGGCGCGGCGCACCGCGCCTCCCGCCACGATCACCTCGATCCGCGGATAACGATACAGCAGCATCGCGACATTGAGGTTGTTGGTAATGACCAAGAGATCCTCATGCGCGGTCAGCGCGCTCGCCACCTCCTCGGTGGTGGTGCCGATGTTGATGAACAGCGAACAGCCGTTGGGGATCAGGTGAGCCGCGGCCGCACCGATCGCCTTTTTCTCCTCGGCGGCGACAAAACGTCTCGCCTCATAAGCGAGGTTCTCGACGCCGGAGGCGATGATGGCGCCGCCGTGAATGCGGGTCAGCGCGTGGTGGTCGCAGAGATCGTTAAGATCTTTTCTGATGGTCTGCGCCGAGACCTCGAAGCGCCGTGCAAGGTCTTCCACCATCACCCGGCCATGGGCGCGGGCGATATTCAAAATCTCGGTCTGGCGATTTGAGAGATCGGTCAACCCTGCACCCAAGAACCAACAAGAACAAGTAAGAGCGGCGAACTCACCCATGGTGCGGCGGTTCGCGCGTGCGGTCAACGCCGCAGATCGGCCAGCGCACGGCCGTCGGTCGGGTCGATTGAGTACCCGAACGGACGAAATGGAAATTTGTCTCCAATCTTGCTTGACAGGAAATTGCTCGCGTCTATACTAAACCATATGGTTAAGTATAGAGATCGCGCCGAAAATCAAAACCTCGATCGCATCTTTACCGCGCTGTCGGATTCGACGCGGCGCGCGCTGCTGGCGCGGTTGTCCGGCCGCGACGCGCTTTCCGTCAGCGAACTCGCCGAGCCGTTCGACATGTCGCTGCCCGCGATCATGAAGCATCTCGACGTGCTGTCGGATGTCGGTCTCGTCGCGCGCGAAAAGACCGGCCGCGTCGTGGCGTGCCGCCTCACCGCGAAACCGATGGAGCAGGCGATGGATTGGCTCAACCGCTACCAGCGCTTCTGGTCCGACAATTTCGATCGCCTCGCCGCCTTTGTGGAGGAAGACCCATGGCCCAACCGTCAGCCGCAGCCCATCTCGACCAGCGCCCCAGCCTCACGATCACGCGCCGGCTCCGCGCCAGCCCGCAAAAGGTCTACGCCGCGTGGACCAACCCGGAAAACCTGATCCAGTGGTTTGCCACCGCGCAGGCGAAGCCCGGCTCGATTCATGCCGATCTCGACGTTCGCGTAGGCGGGCGTTACCGCGTCAATTTCACCGACGAAAAAAGCGGCGAGTATCACGAGGCCGGCGGCGTCTATCGCGAAGTCGTGCCGAACGCGCGGCTGCAATTCACCTGGGCCTGGCATTCGACGCCGGAGCGGGAATCGCAGGTGACGATCGAGCTCAAGCCAGATGCCTCCGGCACGCTGATGATCTTCACCCATGCGCAATTCGCCGATCAGGCTGCGTGCGACAATCACGAACGCGGCTGGAGCAAATTCTTCGACACCCTGGAGCAGGTCGTCGCCTGATCGTTGCGGCGAGGAACAAAGCAAAGGAGCAACCCATGCAACCGCACAAGATCGTCTCACAAGAAGAATGGATCGAGGCGCGCAAGGCGCATATGGCCCGAGAAAAGGAACTAATGCGCGCGCGTGACCGCCTGAACGAAGAGCGCCGCGCCTTGCCCTGGGTCAAGGTCGAGAAGGCTTATGTTTTCGACGGACCCGCAGGCAAGGTCACTCTCGCCGATCTGTTTCGGGGCAGGCCGCAGCTCGTGGTCCAGCATGTGATGTTTCGCCCCGATTGGGACGCCGCCTGCAAGAGCTGCTCGTTCTGGGCCGACGGTCTTGACCGGATCGTGCCGCATCTTTCCGCGCGCGATACCACCGTGGTCGCGATCTCGCTGGCGCCAACCGAAAAGCTCGAAGCGTTCAAGAAGCGGATGGGCTGGACCTTTGATTGGTTCTCGTCCGGCGGCAACGACTTCAATGCCGATTACGGCGTCACTTTTACGCGCGAGCAAATCGACAAGGGCGAAAAGAAATACAATTTCGGCACCACGCCGTTCTACGGCGACGAACTGCCCGGCATCAGCGTGTTCACCCGCGACGAGGAAGGCCGCATCTTCCACACCTACTCATGCTATGCGCGCGGCCTCGACATGATGAATGCCGCCTACCACTATCTCGACCTCACGCCGCTCGGCCGTCACGAGGAAGGGTTGCCCTATCCGATGGATTGGGTGCGCCTGCGCGACCAGTACGCTGACGCGAGCAAGGGCACGTGTTGTCACGGGTGATGTTTTAAATCGTGGTCCGGCGCTTGGATGCGTCTACAGCGGACATTCCGCGCCGCTGTCGATCCAGGCCTGGACAAGTTGACCCGCGGCCTCCTGGCTGCCGGGGGCGGGTTCGCGCCCCTCACCGGGGTCCCAACCGTGGGCGACAAGGTCGTCCTTGGCGATATGTTCCTGCAATAAAGCAAGATCACGCCCGCCATTGAGATTGGCGTCTTTTATCTGACGGCAAATTTCGCCGAGAGACTTGTTTTGCCAGGCCATCGACAGCGGAGCAATTGCCCAGCGCGGATTGCCGGGGATGCTCTTGTAGCTTGCCGCCTCGTGAAGTGTCACGTTTCGCTCGGTGTGACATCCGAAACAGTTGGTTTCGAGATGCCCCGTCTCGCCGCGCCATACCGGCGGCATGTGCTCGTGCTGGTCGTCGCCCTGCAAGGGATGGTCCCCCGCGGGATGGCAATTCATGCAGCGCGGGTTCATGACGACCTTGCCGATTTCGCGGAAGATCGCTCTCGAACGCTCGGTTTTGTTGGCAATAGAGGTGAATTCGGACGGGCTCTTGAGCGAATGATCGCTGTTGAGGTGGTCGGAGGCCGCCGGAGCCGGCGACAAGAACAGCAATGTGGCGGCCAATGTCCCGCACGATGCAAACTTCAGCAATCTGATTTCCAGAGCAGTGGTCATGGTTGCAGCAACCGTCCGGTCGCCGGTTGGTTCCCATCGGTAACCGCCGCCATCGAAGTTTCCGAAGGGTTAACGGGACGAAAAAAGCTTCACCCTCAATGGGATCGCGCCGTTGCAGGTTCCGGTTCCACGCTCCCGCGGCCGATCAACCCTTGCTAGAAATGACCTGCATCGGTACGGTCGCGGCAGGGTTAATTTTCCGTAAATGGATCAGCTCAAAATGACCGCAGTTCGGAGTTTGGAGCCGGAGCAAAGTGCCGCAAGGCTGCCGCCAGGCGTGATCGTCGGAGGTCCGGTGGTCGAGGCGAAGCTGCGCGAATCCTATGCCGTGTTCGGCATTCTTTACGCCGGTTCGATCGCCGCGGTGATCTGGGCGATCATGCAAGGCATTGGTTGGGTGGAGATTGCGGTCTTCGCCGGCATGTTCTGGCTGACCATGTTCGGGATGGGCGCGGGCATGCATCGCCTGTTCGTGCACCGCAGCTTTCGTTGCGGTCCGGTGATGCGGGCGTTGTTCGCTGCGCTCGCCACCATGGCGGTGCAGGGCTCGGTGCTCAAATGGGTCTCTAATCATCGCCGGCACCATCTCTACGCGGATGAACCCGGCGACGTGCACAGCCCTTTCTTTGACGGCCGCGGCAACCGCTATCTCAGCTTCGTCAAGGGCATGATGCATGCGCAAGGCAGCTGGGTGTTCGACGACGTTGCGACCGACGGCGAATACTACGCCAAGGATATTCTGGCCGACCCGATCGCCATGTTCTTCACCAGGACGCGCTGGGTCTGGTACGCCCTGTCGGCCGTTTTCATTCCGGGCGCCATTGGCTACGCCGTTGGCGGCTTCCACACCATGATGGGCTGCGTGCTGTTCTCCGGCCTGTTGCGCGCCTATCTCATGGTGCTCGCCACCTCGCTGGTCAACTCGTTCTGCCATAGCGACGGCCGCTACGGTTACCGTCGCTTCGAACTCGAGGACGGCACGACCAATGAGCTGGTGATTTCGATCATCACCCTCGGAGAAGGGCTGCACAACAACCATCACCGGTTTCCGCGCGACGCCTATATCTCGCATGCCTGGTACGAAATCGACATCAATGGCCTGCTCATCAGGGGGCTTGAGAAACTCCACCTCGTGTACGACGTTTTCGACGGCGGCCGCGCCTCGACGGCCGCGGCCGGGCAGACTTCGCGGGCTTCCGCCGGCATCGAGCCGTCGCTGTCGGAGTCCGATCTCTTTCCGGAGTGACGGGGGGACGAGTAGAGCGGGACTGCCTCGATGGCACGGCACTCGCTGAGAGTGGTCCGTCTTCGCTTTCATTTCATTCAAGCTTCGCCGGGACACGCTTCGTCTTTGATTTTTGCGTGGCTGCGCAACGCGAAGCTTAAGGTGGCGGTCCGCCTTCGCCGAAGGCTCCGGCGCGACAGCCTTCGCTCGCTTCGCCGTGATATACCGAAGCCGGCTTGCTTAGCCGTAGCTCGCGTAGCGAGCGAAGGCTGGTGCTCGGTCGTCGGTCCATCCGCATACCCTCGACGAGCTTCGCTGCAGTCAAAAGCGCCCAATCGTTCTGCCGGATGGTCAGACGACATTCAGCACACGATCTCTCTCGGTCAGGCTACGTTTTTCGCAGAAGCGCCGCTCGCGCCTGGGCAGCCTCGAGAATCAACTGGACGGTCAACGCGGCTGCCTCGCCGGCGCGCTTGCCATCGAACCCGCAATTGTCTCGCATAAACAGCCAGGACAGAATGCTGCTGACTGAAATAATGCCCGAAGCTACGCTGAGGCGCTCACGTTTCGAAAGCTCGGGAACGATCGTCTTCACGAATTCGAGCATTTTCTCGAGGCGGATCAGATTGGCTTCCCTGCGAATCTCGCGGCCCTCCGCCGACGAGATCACCGCGCGGATCAGGTTTTCTTCCGCATCGAGGCTTTCGAAAAAGCCCTTGATCGTTTTGAGCAGGCTTTCGAGCGATGTCGGGCTCAGGATCGTTTGACCGCCGGTTTTTTCCAGTTGCCATTTCCAAAAGGCGCTCAGGAGTTCTTCGCGCGTTGAGAAGTGACGGAAGACCGTCCGCATGGTGATGTCGGCAATGCGCGCGACTTCGGCAATGGTAACCGCGTCGGTGTTTGCAGCAGACAGGATTTCGCCGACAGCGGCCAGTATCATCTCCCGCGTCTGCTTTTTCTGATGAGCGCGCAGCGGGCTGTTATAATTCGTCGGCGCAACCTTTTTCATGTCATAACGTATGACATTATTTGGTTGCACCGTCAATTTCTGTTCGGCCTAGCGCAGGCTTGCAAAATTCAGCCTGAAGGCACCGTCCGGATTCTGGATCCAATCGAGTTCCCGTCGAGACGCCTGAATGGTAACTGGAAACGTCAGGAACAACATCGGCAGGTCGGCCGCGATCTCCGTCTGTGCGAGGCGGTAGATCGCCGCCCGCTCGGATTCGGAGTTTGCACTGCGGCCGCGCCGGAGAAGATCACTGACCGCATCATTCACATATCCTGCAAAATTGAACGATCCCGCCCGGGTGAACCAGCCGAACATGTTTCCGTCAGGGTCGGAGCGCCCGGACCACGGCGAGAAGCACAAATCGAAATCGCGTTGCCGCAGCACGGTAATGAGACTGCTGGGGTCGATTTGCCTCACTTTGACGTCAAACCCCGCCCTCCCGCATTGGGCCTGAAGGATTTCGGCCGTCCGCACCTGCGTGGGAGAATTCGTCACGGTGACGGTCACGGGCACAGGCACGCTAACACCCGCTTGCTCAAGAAATTGTCGGGCGAGGGCCAGGTCAAATCCATGCGGCCTAAAACCGTTGTCATAGGCCCAAGTCTGCGTGGGAGGGATCGGTCCGTAAGCGGCTGTTGCGGTGCCGAAGTAGACGGCCCGAATGATGCTTTCTCGGTCTACGGCCGCAGCGAAAGCGCGACGCACCCGAATATCGTCGAACGGCGCGCGCGTCATGTTGAAGGAGAACGCATGGAAGCCCAACCCGGGCATCAGTTTGACAGCGAGGGACGGGTCGGACTCCACCGACTTGACGTATTGGGCCGGAACGGCATCGATCAACTGGACGGTTCCGGACCTGAGATTTGTCAGGCGGACGGTCTCGTCTGACATCGGACGAAACACGATCCGCCGGATTGCAGGCGCTCCCCGCCAATAGCCGTCAAAACGCTCGACAACAAGCTCGGCGTTTTTGGTCCAGTCGACAATTCTATAGGGACCCGCGCCGACCGCGTGCGCAGCGAAGTCCGCGCCGAGCTTTTCAAGGGCGTCCGGCGAAACTAGCATGCCGGCCCGCAGCGCCAGGACGTGCAACAGCGGCTCATAGGGCTCCTTTAACCTGATCACGAGATCGAACTCGCCGATGACCTCGACGCGATCGATCGGCTCCAGCTCAAGCCGCCTTGGCGACGCCGTTGCCGGATTGCGGATCCGGTCGAGGTTGGACTTGGCCGCCGCGGCGTTGATCTCGGTGCCATCGTGAAATGTGAGGCCTCGTCTCAGTTTGAAAAAATAGGTTAGTGGATCCTGCACTTCAAATGTAGCGAGGCCCGCCTCTATCCTGAGATCAGGCGTCATGTGAACGAGCGGCTCGTGAATGTTGAACTGAACGGAAATCTCGAAGAACGAAGCCATCATCGCTGGATCGAGCGTCACGGGGTCCGAGACGATACCGACCGTCAGTGTTTCGTCCCGCGCCCAAACGGCGCCAGACGCGAGTGCCATGGGCGCAGCGAGAGCAAGCCCGCCAAACCGTCTCCGCGATAATTTCCCCATTACGGCCTCGGTCGATCAGACGGAAGTCGGGTCCAGCCAGTCCTGAAGGCCATCCCCCAGCCAGTTGAAGCCGAGCACGATCATAAAGATTGCGATGCCCGGACACCAGACGAGCCACTGCGCGAGGCCGAGAAATCCAAGTGATTCGTGCAGCATGCCGCCGAGGGTTGGCGTAGGCGGCTGGACGCCGAGCCCCAGGAAGGAAAGATAGGATTCGGTAATCATCGCCGACGCCAGCAGCAGCGATGCCTGAACCATCAGGACAGGCAAAATATGCGGCAACACGGTCTTGAACATGATGTGAAGCCGCCCGAATCCGATGGCGCGGGCGGCCAGAACGAAGCCGCGCTGGCTTACCACCAGGGTTTGGGCACGCGCTATTCTGGCAAAGACCGGTGTATTCACAATGGCGATTGCAGCAATCACGTTGAAGGTGCTCGGACCGGCAACGGCCGCGATAGCCAAGGCGAGCAATATCCCGGGGATTGCAAATACGACATCGGCAATGAGCATGAGGATGATATCCGCAAACCGGCCAAAATATCCGGCGAATACGCCTGCCGCCATACCTGCGACCAATGCAAGCGAAACGCCGGCAGCGCTCACGAAGACCGATACCCGGACGGCCGCGGCCACCCGCGCCAGGACATCGCGCCCCAATTCGTCCGTGCCGAACGGATGAGCTGGACCGGGCGCGGCGAGGAGTTCACCGAAGTCAGATGCGGTGGCGTCATATGGAACGATGTCCGGCCCGACGATCGCCACCAGTGCCGCCACTGCGATAATAGCGCAGGCAACGATCGCCCGCGGCCGATGGAAGAAGCGCCGTATCGATGAACCTCGAATCGGGAGGACAACCATCGCAGCGGATTCGCGCCTCATGCGTATCGCACCCTCGGATCGACGATCGTATAGATCACATCCGTGAGAAAATTGATCAGCGTGAAAAATGTGCCGGTCAGCAGCAACGTAGCCTGAAGTACCGGGTAGTCGCGGGCGAAGATGGCGTCCACCGTCAGCTTTCCGATACCGGGCCAGGAGAAAACTGTCTCGGTAATCACTATCCCGCCCAGCAACTGCCCGAACTGGATTCCGAGTAGCGTCAGAATCGGCACTTCGGCATTTGGCAAGACGTGCCCGACAAGGACGCGCCATCGTGTCAAGCCCTTCGCCCGTGCGGTTCGGGCATAATCCTTGCCGAGTTCATCAAGCATCGCCGCCCGCGTAATCCGCATCGTTGCGGCTGCAAGAGCCGTGGCCAGGGTGAGCGCTGGCAGAATGATGTGGCGCAAATGCTCAAGTGGGCTAATGAGCGGCGATACATAACCTGACGCCGGGAGAAGGGGTGCGTACACGGCCAACGCAAGGATCAGCAGGATCGCCACCAGAAAACTTGGCAACGAGAGACCGCAAAGACAGACGAACGAGAGCGCCCAGTCCGGTGCGGAGTTTCGATTCGCAGCAGCTACGATGCCGGCAGGAATTGCGATCGCAAGCGAGATCGCCAACGCGGCTACGGCAAGCGACACCGTCGGGCCCAGCGCCTCCATCACCATCGGGAATACGGCTCGGCCGCTTTGTGTCGAGCGCCCGAAATCACCGCGCACGACCCCCAGGAGCCAGCGCAGATATTGTTCCGGCAGCGAGTGATCGAGGCCGAGCTTTTGCTTGAGTGTCGCCACCGACGCATTGTCGGCTTCGATTCCGAGAAACGTCGTCGCGGGATCACCGGGCGCAAGATGAATCAGGAAAAACGAAACCAGCGTAATCCCCAGCGCGATTGGCAGCAGGTTGATTGCTCTCCAGATCAGATACTTCGGCATCGTGTCGCCCTACGCCCTCGGTCCAAATTACCTGCTTCCGGTTGAAAGAAAAGGGAGTTCGCAACCGCGCATCGATGCTGAAAATCGGTCAATAACGCCTCGTCATCAAGCTGCAGCAAAATAGCTATTGACGCGCCATGTGAATTGATGTCACTTATGATGACTTAAATTCGTACCAAATGTCTTAGCAGAGATCCTTTGCCCGTGCTTTGCAGTATTTCGGGCGACGACCTTTACTGCCAAACGGGGCTCGATATGGCCAAGCAGGCAAGCCAAAGAATTGATACAGCGCAGCTCCAGGCGCTTTTGTCTCGCTGCGCTCAAGGCGACCAGTCGGCTTTTGAGGATCTGTACCATGCGACCAAGGCCAAGATATTCGCCACCGCCTTGTTGGTCATGAAACGTCGCCACCTCGCGGAAGAGGTCGTGCAAGAGGCCTATGTCAGGATATGGACCAAAGCCTCGGCATATGAACCTTCGCGGGGGTCGCCGATCGCCTGGATGGCGACTATCACGCGCAACCTCGCCATCGATGTCGTTCGCCGGCCGCAATTCGAAATGCAGATCGACGAAGTGGCTCCCCTGGATCCCCCGTCAACTGTTCCCACCGTTCTGGAAGAGATCGAGCATTTCCAGAGTCAAAACAATGCTTTCGCGGCACTACAAAATCTCGACCCGATGAGCCGACGTCTCATTGTAGCGGCATACATGTACGGAGAAAGTCGAGAGAACCTTTCCAAACGGTTTGGTATCCCGGTCAACACGATCAAGACCTGGATCAGGCGCGGTCTGCTTGAGACGCGTGCCTCTCTTGCGAATGCCGACGACATCAGCCGAACCACTGCCTGATATTCCCTGATCTCGGGATTGCATGCGGCCAGTGGGTCTCGATACCAACCCGGATTGGCGGATCGTCTGCGACGCGGTGGCGACGCCGGCCGCTTCGGCGGAAGATTTCGCCCATCACGTTCGGCGCCGCTGTCGGAGTCGCTTTTTTCAGAGCGATGTGGGGAATGTGGTCCGCCTTCGCCGAAGGCTTCGGCGCGACAGCCTTCGCCCCTTCGCTTTTGGTAGATCGAATTTGGCTTGCCTAGCCGTAGCTCGCGAAGCGAGCGAAGGCTGGTGGGCCCGGCAGGACTCGAACCTGCAACCAGACCATTATGAGCGGCGGGATCGGCAAACCGCCTAAGCGACGAACCGAACGTCCATCAGACCTGCTTTAGAATGGTGTCGAAGACTCGCGCCGGTTCGGTCTCTCCGATGCTATTAAGCTCGATAGAAAGACGTCTGCAGATCCCAGTTCGAAGTGCACTTTGCTCCCATCTTGGCCCCTTTTACGGAATTCCTGTCCGGTACCGAACCGACAGACAGGCAAAACGCTATTATTGCTTTGGGCCATGACCGACGAGTGGAAAGAAGACCTGCGGTGCCCCGAATGCGGCAAGACGGGTATTGCGAGTCTGTCTCAACGTGAGGGCGCCGACATACCGACTATTCTCAGCGTTCCAGATGGCTTCAAGGTCATCTCCACCGAGTATGGCCCCGACTTTCATTGCGGTACGTGCAACATCGCGGTGGCGCCGTAAGGCCGCCTCAGTGGGCCTAGAGGAACAACGCGCCAACTGGAAGATTGAGACATTGGTCTGTGGCGCGATACATCCATCGTCGCGCCATCCACCCGGATCCGCCCATCGTTGAACGCGCGTTCGCGGTGGGCCGGCTCTCGTGAGGCAAGCCGCCTCAGTTAGCGCCTTTTTCATTCGTCGTGACGGGGCGAGCGATCCGCGCGCTAAGCCAACACTAACGCCGCCCTCTCCTTTGTAAACAAGGTCGAAGATGTTGGCGGCTGTTTGAAGCCACTCCAGGCAATCCTTTGCGGCCAATCTGCATCCGGCTCCGTCAGCGCCTCAAGGAATACGCAAAGCGCCTGCGTAAGGAAGCCCAAGATACCCCGCACGGGATCGAGCGAGATCTGTTTATTCACAAGGCACGGCAGGCCGAGACCGCCGCCCATCTACAGGAGTGGATTACGTCGCCGGGCCTACAGCCACCAGAGTAATGTGTCCGCTCCTGATCGTCCGCGCCCTAGATGAGGATAGCCGACTGGTCCACGAGCGTCTGATAGCATTCGCAGGACATTTTCTCTAAAGCGGATCGCTTCAGTATCGTAATTTGACCGCGGCTGTAATTGATGGTCCCAGCCGCCTGTATCTTGCTTGCAACTTCCGTGACCGAGGTACGGCGGACCCCAAGCATTTCGGCAAGAAATTCCTGGGTCAGCGCCACGGTGTCGCTTTCGGCGCGATCCGCCGATTGCAGTAACCAGCGGCAAAATCTCTCCTCCACGACATGCAACGCATTGCAGGCCGCCGTGACCCGCGCCTGCGACAGCAGGACCTCATTATACAGGATGCACATATTCCGAATAGCTTCGCTTCGGGACGCGGCCTTTCTGAATTGCGAAGCTGGAATTCTACTCACCGTTATCGGGAGTTGAACGACAACCCGAACGAGGGACTTATAGAGTCCCAATCCAGCCATTGCGCCGACCACTCCCTCGCGTCCTACCGTCGCCGTTTCAATGGCTTTGCCGTCCCGCAACACCGCAAGCAGCGAGAGCATTCCGTTTTCTGGGAAGTAAATGTGATCGAACTCATCACCCGGCTCAACGAGCACTGCGGCTTGCTGCAAAGGGACGGTGGTCAGATTGGGTGCCAGCAAATCGAATTCATGACGCGGCAAAGCCGCAAGCAATTTGTTGTCCAACGGGCGACCTGAACTTTTAATTTGCACTGCGGGATCCTGCCCGGTCGGTCGGGCCGTTTCTCGCAGGGGGAAAGT
Source organism: uncultured Alphaproteobacteria bacterium (assembly GCA_963752265.1). GTDB lineage: Bacteria > Pseudomonadota > Alphaproteobacteria > Rhizobiales > Xanthobacteraceae > Bradyrhizobium. Next base: position 7,821 of record CAVVZW010000037.1, on the reverse strand, counting down.
GGAAGCCGCTCCGAGAGGGGCTGTCCGGCGGGAAGAACCTTATATAGGGATGAAGTGGCGGATTGTCCGTCCGGTACCGTTCTTAACGCCAAACCGGGCGGTCGCCGTCAAGAGATGATCTTATGATTGCGTAGCAGTGCGGGCCGCTTAGCGAGGGCGAATGCCGAGGAGCCGAGCTGAAAAATATATGTCCGGGACCGGACATATATTTTGGCTGTGCTTGGGAACGTTCGTACCTTAGACCTTTTGTCTGGGTGACTACGCTCCGGAACTTCAGCAGCGAGCCTGGCATTCTTCGATCCTGCCTGCGCGCGCTTCGATCCCTCTACGCCAACGATAAAGATACCTTCAATTTGATGGCGCGTTATGTCGAGCACCCTGATGAGAAGGTAAGTCAGGAAGCTACCGTCGGCGTTCTGTATTCACACCATTTCTTGTCGGCGAGCGACAGCGTCGAAGATATGCTGGTGTCGGCTGGGTCGGCTTTAGCTCGCGACAAACCCATAAACACCTGGCAAGATGGAGCCTGCCACGGTGACCCGCGCAATGAGCGAGCCTTCTTCAATTTGAACTTCGATCTCAACGTCACCGTTTCGACCCCTAGTGGCCTAAATTTGAAAGTGAGCAATTTAGAACAGACGATAGCCGGAAACATGTGCTGTTTTGACCTGAGGCGGAGGAAACCGTATCAAATGTCGAAAACTGGCGAAGCCCGGCGCGAAATCGCGAGCGCTCATTGGACTGAGTTACTGAAATGTCCGAACTGCGAAAGGGCCGGAGCGGCCCGACTCTATCAGCCAGAAGGGCGCGCTTATGATGTGAGCGTGGAAGCCATTCCCGCAGGATTCAAGGTCGCTGAATTCAGGATTTGGTGAAGCCTTCTACTGCATGGCGTGCAATTGCAAAGCCGTTACCAAATATCCCGATCGGTTGCACTCGATAAGCGAGTAAGGCCGCCTCAGTTTGGTTGTGCAGAATTGACTCGCTATCTTCTTCGCAAAAGTGCTGACTGATCTTTACGGTGACCGACCCTCTGGAATTTAAGTTCGTCAACAACCTTCGACCTCCCTGCGCAAAGTGCGGCAGGCCGTTGATATTGACCCGTATCGAACCGGATGTACCGGGTTTTGATCTGCGCGTATATTATTGTGCCGCCTGCGAATCCGCTCAAACCGTTATCTCGCACGTCTGAAAGGTCGCATCAGTCGCGCGGCAAACGATATCGCACGCTGATGCCGGCACCGCTGGCGCGTTCGACAACCAGTGTGTCCCCCGGTTTTATTTCGTTCTGCATCGCATCACAGCACTGAGGCATGCCGTGCACAGAACCCGGATAGCCGCCGAGCGACTGATGCAACTCCCGTGAATTGATCAGAACGTCAACCCGACCGCCCCTGAACGCTCGGCTCATCTGCGCAAGTAGCTCTTGCCGGAAGTGATCTGTAGAAACCATGACGCCAATACGCGCTCAATTCGAGCCGATAGCTAGCTAAATCGTTGTGTCGAACGAAACAGGTATCCACGGCCAAAGTGCCGCGCGCATCCGTGCGTTGGTGGAAGGTGTTGATTTGGGCAGCTTCAATTTGGTGTTCACCGAATTTGAAACACACGCTGTACGTGCTTATTCCCAGATGGCGTCGAAGGCGCTTCAACCAAATGCAAATATTTCAACCGAGAAATCTTCGTAATTTCTGGAAACATTTTTTTCGCGCGGTGCTGAAAGCTGAAACGATGCATTGCGTGTAGGTTAGTCCTCCGGGGTGCCTCAGAATGGTCGGCTGGGATGGCTTCAAGTTTCGCAACCAGGTGATCATCGAGATCATCTTTAACAGATTGGCGATCGGGAAACGGGCTAGCACCAAACGGCAGACGCCGGTTCCTTTGCCAAGGCGGCTGCTTGCCCATCTGCGGCGATGGTCGCGGTTTGGGATATCCAAAAGCCATTTCGTGGAATGGAATGGTAAGCCTGTAGCCTCGGTAAAACGGGTTTTGCCTCGGCAGTACGTCTCGCTAAGCTTGACGTGAAAGTGGGCAACGTCACGCCGCACACGCTTCGTGGCGTGCAGGCCGGCGCGCTGTACCAAGTCGGGCGACTGGTCGTGGGTACGGATCTCGACTGGTCCTGGACTAAAATAAAGAGCAACGGTGGCGCTGCTATCACCCCGAATGCGGGAACGGAGTTTGCAACCGAGACTTTCAGCAGCAAAGCTAACCGGACCGCGACGTTGGCGTAAAGTGGGCCATCTCTGAAAACTGGATTGTGAGCGGTGAGTACGATTACTTGAATTTTGGATCAAAAGCCCAAAACTTCAGTGGACAATTCACGGCTGCCCCCGTCAATTTTGGTGGCGCAGGCATAGGGCTCGGCGCGACCTTCAGCCCAACCTTCAACCAGAGTATTTCCGAGGTAAAGCTCGGACTTAGCTACAAATTCGCGCCGAGCGTCATGATCTGGTGAGTCAATGCACATCAAATGAACGAAAGGCCCCGGTTAATCCCGGGGCTTTTCATGCGAGTGCTCCAGTGGATAGACTGCCAGACAATGAATGCCGCCTTCCGACATTGTGTGGCACGAAGCGGCTGTTGGAGGTTGGGCAGAGCATGTCCGCTCTGCCCGGGTATTTCAGACATCGACTTGTTCCGCTATCGCCAGGGCCTCATCGACCTCGATGCCGAGATAACGGACAGTGCTCTCGATCTTTGTATGTCCGAGCAGAAGCTGGACAGCCCTGAGATTGCCGGTGCGCCGGTAGATCAGCGTAGCCTTCGTGCGTCGCAGCGAGTGCGTCCCAAACAGTCTCGGGTCCAGTCCAATGCTGCCGATCCATTCGGAGACCACTGGCCGCAGCAGGAAGGCGGCGCGGCCGACCCAGTCGGCCAAGGTCGAGCGATCAAGCTTGATGCTCTGCCGCGCATATCAGATAGCGGGTCACGTAGTGAAATCCGGTTTGCTACCTCATCGCGAGGTGAGGCAGTGATCAATTCAGCTCAGCCTTTGAGAAAGATTCGTAGTAGACATCGATCCTGACATCCAAGGAACAAGCTATGCCCGGTCGTGTTGGACCGATGTCAAACGCGTTCTGCCCCGCAAAGAAACGCACATGGCTCACATACTGGTAGTAGATGATATCGACGTGGTCAGGATGGCGGTTCGAATGGTTCTTCAGCGCGCCGGTCACACTGTAGATTTGGCTGCTGACGGCGCCGAAGCGTTGATCGTTGTTGCAAGTCGGACGCCGGACGCGGTTATCACAGACCTATGGATGCCGAACCTTGATGGCTTGCATCTGATTCGGATATTGCGGTCACAATTTCCCACCGTTGCCGTTATCGCTTTGTCCGGCGGCTCGCGTCAATACAATCAGGAGTTGTCACTGGACCAGGCCCGGAGCGCGGGCGCGACCCAACTTCTGATGAAGCCCGTTTCCACGCGGGATTTGTTGGATGCGGTCAGCCAGTCGATGCACGCCCAACGCGCAGCCCTAACGCGACCGCATCTTGCTTAGTGACGTCCCCGAAGCTATGACCCCTGTTGTCATCCGCAGATTTTCCGGCGTGGTGTTTCGACTTCGCGCCGGCGGGCCCAATGTCTGAAACATCGGTCTCCGCACGCATTGCCCCACTGCATTTCGGAATGCGCGCTGAACCTATCCAAATTCCCGGCAGCATTCAGCCGCATGGCTATCTTTTTGTATTGGACGACACGGACTTTCGCATCGTTTCAGTAAGCCAGAACGCCGCCGATATTCTCAGCCTGCCGACACGCGCGATCATCGGGCATCCTATCGACGAATTTCTGGTGTCCGAGACGACCATAGGCCTAACCGCCACTTTCGAAACCGGCGAGCCGGTGATCCGTGTCCGCTTTCAGCAATCGCTCGTTGCGGGCGAATGCACCGGCCTGATTCACAGGAGCGCCGGATTGGTCTTGCTGGAAATCGCTCCGCAGATTCCGGCGGAACACGCTGAAGCTGTGTTGGGGCAAGTTCATCTCGCCATCGAACGCATCGATAGCAGCGAATTCACGGCCAGTGCCTGCTAAACACTGGCAGCCGAAATCCGGCGGCTTTCCGGATTTCATTCCGTTTACCGCCCATTGCTTTGATCCAGACTGGAACGGCGAGGTCATCGCCGAGGACAAGCGGCCGACGCGCATTCGTATCGTGGTCATGCCTTCCCTGCTTCAGATATTCCGGCGCAGGCGCGTGCGCTTTATACGCGCAATACCGTGCGCCTGATCCCCGACACCAACTATATTCCTTCGCAGCTTGTCCCGCCCGAGCTGCCTTTGACCGGTCGACCCATCGACCTCAGCAGCGTCATGCTGCGCAGCATCTCGCCGGTTCATCGAGAATATCTCGTGAATATGGGTGTGGTTAGTTCGATGTCGGTGTCCATTGTGCCAGACGGGCGGCTTTGGGCCTTGGTGGCTTGTCATCATCCCAGCCCGCGTTTCTTGCCGTACCGCGTGCTGCAAGGCTGCGAACTGATGGCCCAGGCGGTTGCTTGGTATCTCGACGCCGACGAGCGCAAGTTGGCCGCGGCCTGCGTCGCAACCGTGCGACATCTGGAAGCGGGTCTTGCGGGGCGGGCCGAGGACATGCTGGATTATCGGCATCGGCTCGAACCGATCGCGCCAGCGCTGCTCGCGCTGACCGGGTCGCAAGGCCTGGCGATCTGCGGCGACCAGGATATCTGGTCTGCCGGGCAGGTGCCGGCAGATGACCAGATAATGGAGTTGGTCAAATGGCTTCGCACACGCGATGAAAAGCGCGTCATCACGGATCGGCTCCCCGCGCTTTTCGCGGCGGTGGAAGACTGTTCGGCTATCGCTAGCGGAATCGCAGCTGTGGTGCTTGCCGATGGCTGGCTGATCTGGTTTCGGGCCGAATGGCAGCACACACTGACCTGGGCGGGTCGCCCGGTGAAACTTGATCGGGATGGCGCAGCCGGATCGAGAATCAGCCCCCGCACGTCCTTCGCGTCCTGGCACGAAAACGTGCGCGCGCGGTCTCGGCCGTGGACGATGTCAGATCAGTTTGCGGTCGATCAGGTTCAAATGCTCATTCTTCGTGCCGCCATGGACGGTCACATGCAACGCGCGTTCCGTCATCGTCGGCTGGAGAGCATCGGACAAGTGGCGAGCGGCTTTGCCCACGAAGTCAGCAGTCTGCTGCAGCCTATCGTAAGCATGGCACAAATGACCCGGGAGGATCATCAGGCCGATCCGGTCTTGATCAAGAGCATGGACGCGATCCTGGACAGCGCCAGGCGGGTATCTGAAATTGTCCACGGAATGCTGCTTTATGTGGAACGCCCCTCGACTCAGCTGCCTCCTGTTTGGTTGGGAAAGACCTTGCTAACCGAACTCGACGCTCTGCGACGTACCGTCCCATCCAGCGTCCGCATCGACCTGAAGATGCCCGATGTCGATGTCGCAGTGGCGATTCACCCGAGCCAGTTGGTCCTGATCATCAAGAACCTGATCGGGAATGCGGTTCACGCCTTAGCGGGAAGCGGCAAGATCAGCGTCAGCGTGGATAAGCTGGCGGTGGCGGGGAGCATGCGGCTGCCCTCTGGCCATTACCAACGCATTTCGATAGCTGACGATGGGCCAGGTATCCCCCCCGCCCAACTCGACCGTATCTTTGAGCCGTTCTTCACCACCAAGAATGTCGGCGAGGGCATAGGACTTGGGCTATCGATCGTCCACGGCATCGTGGAGTCTTGCGGCGGCGGGATCACCGTCCGTAACTTGCCGGAGGGCGGGGCGGCGTTTGACGTTATCCTGCCTGCAATGCAATTGGTCCACCCGTGAAGCAAGTAGTGTGCGGATGAACTATGACAGCTATATCGATCCCACTTCGAGGTCTCGCTTTTTCGCTCCCTCCTCGGTGCTAAACGCGGAGTAGTTCACAGCAAGGAATCCAGGTTAATGAATGATTTGTAGGAGCTGGCGCAGAAAATCGAGAACTCCGCGGCGCAATTCCACCTGATATGCCGCGAGCTCGCGTGTAGCTTCCTCGCCGGCAAGATGTTGGAGCCATCGCGTGAATTTCTTCTCGTGAAATCGAACTGACGGTAATATTCGGCGAGGGAGTGACGGCAAGATAAAGCGAACTGGCGTTCGCCGGCTCCCTCTGGTCGCAAAGTGTTGTCTGCACATTGGTTTTTGCACCTTGCGGCGCCGCCTGGACGGCGCCTCGCGAGGTGTCGCGCCGCCGCTCTCAGAAATTTCTTCCTTGATTTCAATCATCCAGGCGATGGCGATCGCAATGTGCGCCGGTGAGAATTCCCGCTGTTAGTTCGCTACTCTGCGCGTTGACGCGATCTAATGCGATTGATGCTCAACATCTCTTGTGCGGGCTCATTTCGTTATCCATCTTCGCGTCATGGCACCTGATGAGAGCGAAAAATTTACGGTCTGCTGGCGGTATCGCGAAATGCAGAAGAGATCACGTAGCCCGACGGACGATTTGAAGGCTCCGACAGCGAAGCGCCCGCTTCGGCATCTTGCTTCATCTTGCTCGGGATCTACAGCGGGACGCGAGCGGGAGCGATAGCATCCGCATCGCCCATTCCAGCGGTTGGGCGCTCTTTTGTCGATCTCGAGCGCGGACGTTACTATCGGCGCCAGCAGGGCAGCGCGAAGACAAACAAACGCCAACCGACGGTCCCAATTCCGTTGCGCCTGCTTGCGCATCTGCGGCGTTGGCACCGGCTCGATCCGGAGGCAGAGCACTTCGTCGAGTTCAATGGCAAGCCGGTAACTTCCGTCAAAACCGCGTTCAAGAGCGCCGTCAGGCTCGCCGGGCCCGGTCCTGGTATATCGCCTCACACATTGCGGCACACGGCCGCGACCTGGCTGATGCAGAAGGGCGCGGACCCGTGGCAGGCCGCCGGCTATCTCGGAATGTCATTTGAGGTCCTGCTCAACACCTACAGCCACCGTCACCGTGACTATTTGTCTGATGCAGTCGAGAAAATCGCGATGCGCACGCCTGCTCACGAACGAAAGGCGCACGTATCTGGTGTGGTGATCCCGCTGCGGCGAGATAATCCCTGACTAAGCAACTGATTTGACTGGTGGGCCCGGCAGGACTCGAACCTGCAACCAGACCGTTATGAGCGGCCGGCTCTAACCATTGAGCTACAGGCCCCCGCCGCGAACCGCCGCGAAACGCGGCAGGTGACGGTTGCGACTGACCCCTTACAATGCGCCAGCCGATCCGGCAATGCCGGGTTTCGTCGCCCGATTAATTTCGGATTTTCCGAAATATGCTTGACATCGGGGTAGACGCAGGACTATCCCGATTCGCATCCCGCCTCCTCTCAAAGGGGCGTTTCGCGATCGTCACGGACGCTGAGTGCGGGATGCGGTGGACACCTCACATGCGACTGACGAGCGCATGCGAGGTGTACGACGAAGCCACGTGGTTCGACGTCTCGATGCTGACGTCACGCTGGCGACAATGCTTCGCATTGCGCCGGCAACGGTGACAAAAAGGCCGATCGCCGGGAAGAGCGTGGAATAAGTCGTTCAAACCATTGCGCAGGGAATGCCGGCGTTTCGGCGAACCTGTGGTGACTACTCGTGTGCTTTCTACCTTCGCACACGAGGCTGCGGGTGCGCCTGATGCGCCCGGCATTCCCTGCGCCCTTTATTGTCGAGGGCCGAGATTGTGCATCACTGGGCGCCGATCGCGTCGCGGGAAGGTGAGGGTGTGTCTTTGTCCGTATCGTCATTGCGAGCGTCAGCGAAGCAATCCAGTCTCTTGGTCATTCCGGGATGGTCCGAAGGACCAGACCCGGAATGTCGAG
>CAVVZW010000036.1:0-15230 GCA_963752265.1 uncultured Alphaproteobacteria bacterium | reverse complement strand
CCGGATCCTTGTCGGCAAGCTTGAAGTCGACGAAGAAGGTGGGGTCGAAGATCTCGAGCGCGAGCACCTTGGTCTTGATCGGCGTCTTCAGCGGCAAGGTGAAATGCAGGACCAGGAAGCCGTCCTTGACTTCGAGGAAATAATCCACCGGCTCCAGAAATTTGCCCTTTTTCCCGTCGGCCTTGGGAAAGGTGAAGTAGGCGAATTCCTTCAGCGACTCGACATTGGTCTGGGCGAGCGGCGCCAGCTCCTCATGGGTGTAGACGCCCTTCGTCTTGCTCTCGATGCCCTGCAAGGCATAGGTCGAGAACATGTCATCGAAAGTCCAGGCGTGGCGCACGCCGGTGATCGAGCCGTCAGGCGCATAGATCAATTCACTGACGGAGGTGATCCAGACGTGCGGATGGGCTTGCGCGGCCGTTGAGCCGAGCAATCCAACGCAGGCTGCAAACAGCCAGCCGATCAGGCGGGACGAGATCAGCTTCATTGTCAGGCGGCCTCCGGCGCTTCCAGAAGGCCGCGGCGGCGCAACAGCGCGTCCGGCTCGGGCTCCCGCCCGCGGAAGGCGACATAGGCATCTTCCGGATCGCGCGAGCCGCCGGAGGAATAAATGTCATCATGCAGCCGCTTGGCGACCGCTGGATCGAAGATGTCGCCGGCCTCTTCAAACGCTCCGAAGGCATCGGCGTCCATCACCTCGGACCACATGTAGCTGTAATAGCCGGAGGCATAGTGATCGCCGGAAAAGATGTGGCCGAATTGCTGCGGCCGGTGGCGCATCGAGATTTCCGCAGGCATGCCGATCTTTTCCAGCTCCCGCCGTTCGAAGGCGTGCACATCGGCGCTGGCGGCCGCGGCTTGCGTGTGGAATTCGAGGTCGAGCAGCGCCGACGCCACGAACTCGACGGTCGAAAAGCCCTGGTTGAACTTGCGCGCGGCGATGAAGCGCTTGAGCAGGTCATCCGGCAGCGGCTCGCCACTTTGGTAGTGACGGGCAAACTGCCGCAGCACCTGCGGCTGCTCCTGCCAGTGCTCGTAAAGCTGCGAGGGCAGTTCGACGAAATCCGTAAAGACGCTGGTTCCGGACAGCGAGGGATAAACAACGTCGGACAGCATGCCATGCAGGCCATGGCCGAATTCATGGAACAGCGTGCGGGCATCGTCCGGCGACAGCAGCGAGGGCTCACCGTCGGCCCCCTTGGAGAAGTTGCAGACGTTGAGGATCAAGGGTGTGATCTCGCCGTCGAGCTTTTGCTGGTCGCGGAGCGAGGTCATCCAGGCGCCGGAGCGCTTGGAGGGCCGGGCGAAGTAATCCCCATAGAACAGCGCCTGGTGCTTTCCAGCACGATCCCTGACCTCCCAGACCCGCACGTCCGGATGCCAGACCGGGATATCTTTCCGCTCGACAAAGGAAAGGCCAAACAGGCGGGTGGCGCAGTCGAAGGCAGCCTCGATCATGTGGTCGAGCGAGAGGTAGGGCTTGATCGCGGCATCGTCGAAATTGGCGCGGACCTGCCGCAGCTTTTCGGCGTAGTAGCGCCAGTCCCACGGCGCGAGCGCGAAATTGCCGCCCTCCTCCACGATCATTTCCTGAAGCGCGTCGCGATCCCTCAGCGTCCGCTCGCGCGCCGGCTTCCAGACCCGCTCCAGAAGCCCACGCACGGCCTCTGGCGTCTTGGCCATGGAATCTTCCAGCCGATAGGCGGCGAAGGTCGGGTAGCCCAGGAGCTTGGCGCTTTCCTCGCGAAGCGCCAATATCTCGACAATGGTCGCGGTGTTGTCGTTGGCATTGCCGTTGTCGCCGCGGGCAATGAAGGCCTTGTACAGCTTCTCGCGCAGGTCGCGGCGGGTCGACGTCTTCAGAAACGGCTCCACGAACGAACGCGACAGCGTCACAATCGCCCTGCCGGCAAGGCCCCGCTCCTCGGCCGCCGCTTTTGCGGCCGCCACAAAGCTGTCCGAAAGCCCCTCGCGATCGGCGTCGCCAAGCTCCATGAACCATTCCTGCTCGTCGCCGAGCAAGTGATGGCTGAAGCTGGTCCCAAGATGGGCCAACCGCTCGTTGATCTCGGCCATCCGTAGTTTTGCGGTCTCGTCCAGCCCGGCGCCGGAGCGGTGGAAGCGCGTATAGGTGCGCTCCAGGAGCCGCATCTGCTCGCCTGTCAGCCCCAGCATCGCCCTGTTCTCGTGCAGCTGGGCGATCCGGCCGAACAGCACGGCATTCATCATGATCGGATTCCAGTGCCGCGCCATCCGCAAGGAGACCTCCTTGTCGATCTCGAGCAGCGCCGGATTGGAGTTGGCCGACACCAGCGCATAGAACACCGAGGCGACCCTGGAGAGCAGCTTGCCCGAGCGCTCCAGCGCCGTGATCGTGTTGTCGAAGTCTGCCTGCGCGGGATCATGGGTGACCGCCGATATCTCGGCGGAATGGTCGGCAAAAGCCTGTTCGAACGCCGGCAGAAACTGGTCCGGCGCGATCTCGGCAAATGGTGGCGTCTCGAATGGTGCCTGCCACGGCCTGAGCAGCGGGTTGGCGGACGCGGACACAGGCTCTTTGTGAGGCTCGTGGTTTTTTGGGGCGTCTGACATCGAAAATCCCGTCCTGAGTGCCGATTTCAAGCGTCACGCTATATCACGCGGTGGGGCTTTTTTGGGCCTTTTGCGCTTGATCGAGATCACCTTTTCAGAGAGATTGCGGCCCGAAAACAGGATTCCAGAACAATGAACGCGCAATCTTCTCCGACCGCCAGCCGCCAGATCTACTGGCCCAGTGTCGTCACCGTCATCAGCGCGGCGATCCTGATCGGCGCTGAAGTATTCGGAGCTGCTTTTGCTGGCGGCTGGGCGCTCGCGATCCTGTTTGGTCTCGACGACACCGGCGCGCACATCCTGCAAGCGGTGTTGTTCGGCGTCGGCGTGCTGATCATGATTGCGTTCATTCGCGCGGCACAGCGCATCGAGCCGTTCACGCGCCGCGCGTGAGCCGATCAGCCGACGAAGACGCGCGCTGCTTCGCGCTGGACATTACGCTTCGTTAAAGAAACTTAACGTCCATTCATCTCCGACGCTGCTCGCGCCGCCTCACACGCGGCGACGTAAGCAGGTGTTAGGGAAATTTTGGCTTAGCCTAAAAAAAATGTTGCGAAGCCGATTCAAAAAGATTATGTGCGTTCTTGCCCAATTTCGCACGTGCCTGTGGTCGTGTGTCAGTCGGTAGGTATCCGGACAAGAGGCCGGACAGCCGCCAAGGGTTGAAGAAACCGAGGGTCGCTCAAGTCCAAGACTTCGAAGTCCAAGACTTCATAAGTCGGAAATTTGAGAGGCCAGCATCTCTCTCCAGGGATGCCGTTGAAGGTCTCTTCTTCTCCTTGCAACCGTGACTGGCAGCCGGAGGCGAACCGGCGCACCTCGTTCTCAACGGGGGACGCGACTTAAAGCAACGACGGATCGGGCTTTTTTGGTCTCTACCGGCATTCCACCGCCGGCGCGGGCTACTGAAAAGGCTTGTCCTTCATTGCCAGGTGTGCGGGCGGGAGCATTCCCAACCAATCCACGGCAGCACAATTCGGTTTGAGGTTCTTGGCCTCGTCGCGTCTCCATCGTGCGACGACGGCCACGGCACCTACGACCGAGATCATTTTGAACGGGCCCGTCGCTGGGCCGTTTGGAGGGTGCTATGACCGAACGTATTCAGGAATTCCTGCGCAACCGCCGCAGCGAGGGCCGGGACACCGAGCCTTGCCTCGTGGTCGACCTCGAAGTCGTGCGCGACAACTATCAGACCTTCTCCAAGGCGCTGCCCGACAGCCGCGTGTTCTACGCGGTGAAGGCAAACCCGTCGCCGGAAGTGCTGTCGCTACTTGCTTCGCTCGGCTCTTGCTTCGACACCGCCACCGTGGCGGAGATCGAAATGGCGCTGGCCGCGGGTGCGACGGCTGATCGCATCTCGTTTGGCAACACGATCAAGAAGGAGCGCGACATTGCGCGGGCCTTTGCGCTCGGCATTCGGCTGTTTGCGGTGGACTGCGCTGCCGAAGTCGAGAAGATTGCCCGTGCTGCTCCGGCTGCGAAGGTGTTCTGCCGCATTCTCTACGACTGCGCCGGCGCCGAGTGGCCGCTGTCGCGGAAGTTCGGCTGCGACCCGGAAATGGCGGTCGACGTGCTCGACCTCGCCAAGCGTCTGGGCCTGGAGCCGTGCGGCATCTCCTTCCACGTCGGTTCGCAGCAGCGCAAGGTGAAGGCTTGGGACCGCGCTTTGGCGATGGCTTCCCAGGTGTTTCGCGACTGCGCCGAGCGGGGGATCAACCTTTCCATGGTCAACATGGGCGGCGGATTCCCGACCAGGTACCTCAAGGACGTTCCTCCGGTCGTGACCTACGGCCGGTCGATCTTCCGCGCGCTCCGTAAGCATTTCGGCAACCAGATCCCGGAAACCATCATCGAACCGGGACGCGGTATGGTCGGCAATGCTGGCATCATCGAGTCCGAAGTCGTCCTGATCTCCAGGAAGAGCGACGAGGACGAGGTGCGCTGGGTGTACCTGGACATCGGCAAGTTCGGTGGTCTCGCCGAGACCATGGACGAGTCGATCCGCTACGCGATCCGCACCCCGCATGACGGGGCAGAGATGACGCCGTGCGTCCTCGCAGGTCCGACCTGCGATTCCGCCGACGTCCTTTACGAGAAGATGCCGTATCCGCTCCCCGTAACGCTTGAGATCGGCGACAAGGTGCTGATCGAGGGAACCGGGGCCTATACGTCGACTTACTCGTCGGTGGCCTTCAACGGCATTCCGCCGCTTCGGACCTACCACATCTGATCCTGGCCTCTTTGAAGGCCTGACATCATCGGGAGCCGGTTTACCGGCTCCCTCCCTGATATTGCCGATTTGGACAACGCTGCCCACGGGCTTTGCCGCTCGTGGGCTGTGGGGACTGACGTGCCATGACTGCTTTGCGCAAGACCAACATCGCCCTCACCCAGAAAGCCGCTCCGTTCGTGATCCGTGCGGAGAAGGCTTCGGACGTCGTCGCCCGTGAAGCGCTGCTCGATGCCTGCTTTGGCGAAAACCGCCATGCGCGCACCTGCCAGCGCCTGCGCGACGGACGCGCGCCCGCCGAAGGCCTTGCCTTCTCGGCGATGGCGGAAGGGCGCCTGGTCGGGACGCTGCGGTTGTGGCACGTCAGCGCCGGGGGTATCCCGGCGCTCATGCTCGGCCCGCTTGCGGTAGAGGCATCCTCCCGCAAGTTCGGGGTCGGGACCGCGCTGATGGACCACGCGCTCGCGGCGGCGACGGCGCGTGGCCATCGCGCGGTGATTTTGCTGGGTGACGAGCCCTATTACGCCCGGTTCGGCTTTTCGGCCGAAAAGATGACTGCTATCGCGCTGCCGGGCCCATTCGAGCGCGACCGCCTGCTTGGCCTCGAACTGCAGGCAGGCGCGCTCGACGGTATCAGCGGAATGATCGTTGCGACCGGCACCGTGGCAAGTGTCGTCAGGCGGGCGCCGCGCGCCCGCGCGGCGTAGCGGTCATCATCATGCGCAAGAGTTCGCCAACCGCTCGCGCGATCGCACGCCGGCGTTTTCACAGCATCGTCACCACGATGTTGTTGATCGCGCTGAGCGCCCTGATCGTTCGCGATATTTTGGTTCGGCGATGGGGTTCCCCGCCGCCTTCCTCCGACGTGACACGGCGCTTGCCCTGATATAAAGGCCGTCAAACACGGTCACCTGAAGCTTGGGGGTTCCCGCCATGTCCCGCCGTCTCATTTCCACTGGCTCGCCGTTCGAGAAGACCGCGGGCTATAGCCGCGCCGTCATCGACGGCGACTTTGCGTTTGTCGCAGGCACCACCGGCTACGACTACGCCACCATGACCATGCCCGCGGATGTCACGAGCCAGACACGAAACTGCTTCAAGACCATCGAAGCTGCCCTGAAGGAGGCCGGCTTCGCGATGGCCGATATCGTCCGCGCGACCTACTACCTCATCGACGTCAAGGACGCGGACGCGCATTTTGCCGTCTGCGGCGAGGTTCTGGGCGAGATCAGACCAGCCGCTACGATGCTGGTGGTCGCCGGCCTCTTGAAGCCCGAAATGAAGGTCGAGATCGAAGTCACCGCCAAGCGACGCAGTCCCTAAACCGGCGCGCCTCATAAAGCGGCACACCGTCTCAATTCCTCAATATACGCCAGCACGTTTTCGGAGAGACCATTCCCATGAGCCCCGCCTCGCAAATCCTCGCGAAGATCACCGGCCCCATTGTCATGGTCGGCTTCGGCTCCATTGGTAAGGGCACACTGCCGATGATCGAGCGGCATCTCGATTACGATAGATCGCGCATTACCGTGATCGACCCCAAGGACGAGGGCCGCAAGGCGCATTGCGAGAAGCACAATGTACGCTTCATCCAGAATGGCGTGACCAGGGACAATTACCGCGAATTGCTGACCCCGCTGCTCACCGAAGGGGGCGGACAGGGCTTTTGCGTCAATCTCTCGGTCGATACCGGCTCTACGGACATCATGGAGCTCTGCAACGAACTTGGCGCGCTCTATATCGACACCGTCAACGAGCCCTGGCTCGGCTTCTACTTCGATTCGTCGAAGGGCCCGGAAGCGCGCTCCAACTATGCCCTTCGCGAAGTGACACTGGCGGCCAAGAAGGCGCGCCCCTCTGGCTCGACGACGGCCGTCTCCTGCTGCGGCGCCAATCCCGGCATGGTTTCCTTTTTCGTCAAGCAGGCGCTCCTCAATGTCGCCGCCGATCTGAAGCTCAATGCGCCGAAGCCGAAGACCAGGGCCGAATGGGCGGACCTGATGCGACAGGCTGGCATCAAGGGCATCCACATCGCCGAGCGCGACACCCAGCGCTCCAAGAAGCCCAAAGAGCCGGACGTCTTCGTCAACACCTGGTCGGTGGAAGGCTTCCTGTCGGAAGGCGTGCAGCCGTCCGAACTCGGTTGGGGCACGCATGAAAAATGGATGCCCGATAATGCGCGCACCCACGAAGCCGGCTGCGGCGCCGCCATCTACCTGATGCAGCCCGGCGCCAACACGCGCGTGCGCACCTGGTGCCCGACCCGCGGCGCGCAGTATGGTTTCCTCGTCACCCATAACGAGTTCGATCTCGATCTCGGATTACTTCACCGTGCGTGACGCATCGGGTACGGCGATCTATCGGCCGACCTGCCATTATGCGTATCATCCGGCTGATGACGCGGTGCTGTCGCTGCATGAAATGTTCGGCCGCGCAGCCAGGATGCAGGCGAAGCACCACATCCTCGACGAGAACGAAATCGTCGATGGCATCGACGAGCTCGGCGTCCTGCTGTTCGGCCATGACAACAATGCCTACTGGTACGGCTCGCAGCTCTCCATCGAAGAAACCCGCAAACTGGCGCCCTATCAGAACGCCACTGGCCTGCAAGTGACCTCCGCCGTGCTCGGCGGCATGGTGTGGGCGCTGGAAAACCCGAACGAAGGCATCGTCGAAGCCGACGAGATGGATTACGACCGCCTGCTAGAAATCCAGCTGCCGTATCTCGGTCCGGTCAAAGGCTACTACACCGACTGGACGCCGCTGACCGATCGCCCCGGATTGTTTCCGGAGGACATCGACACATCCGATCCGTGGCAGTTCCGGAATGTGCTCGTGCGGTGAGGCGAAGGCGCCGCAAAGCACATCTCTGTCATCACCCGCGAAAGCGGGTGATCCAGTATTCCAGAAGCCAGGGCCGTACTGGATGCCCCGCATACGCGGGGCATGACGAAGTAGGAAGCGCTCGTCACTTCGCCAGATAATCGAACGCGACACTCCCCAGTCCCAGCGTCAGATCGGCCTTGAAATGCAGGGCCGAAATCACCTCGCGCACCGGCAGGCGTGAAACATCGGCGAGCGCATGCGGAAACAAGCCCAGTGCCGATGGGCCGGTCCAGGCTTCCTTCAGCGTGATGTCTTCGAGTTGAAAGCGTACCAGCTCGCAGATGCGCGCGCTGCCATCGACGTGCGGAATGATCTTCAGAATGAAGTTCGGCGCCTTCATTCCCTTCAGAACCGTATCGTGGTCCACGGCGCGATGCTTGTAGCCCATGGTGGCCGACACACAGAGCACCGAGCCGTAATGCAGCGTACCGACCAGCACGTCGCTCTCTACCTCGATCTTCGGCTTGGCCAGCTTCTTGGGAAATCCCCAGAGCTCGCGGCCGCCCGCGATCGGCGCGTCGTCGTCGAGATACATCGCGTGGGTGTAGGCACCCTCCTCACCGTTGAGGCGAACCGGGATCACTTGCCCGGTTTCGGTGTAGTCGCCGAAGCCTGTCGAATCCGGCATGCGGATAAATTCATATTTGACGACCGGCTCGATGACTTCGAGCGGCTCGGGCACCACGGCGGCAAGCGCTTCCGGGTCCGTGCGATAGGTGATGACGAAATATTCGCGGTTGAAGAAGCGATAAGGCCCCGGCGGAAAAGACGGGCTCGTCAGCGGCATGGAATAGGCGTTTCGCCGGACATCGTCGATCTTCATGAGTCATTCTCCCGATGCGAGCCACGCCCCGCGCGTGACTAACAACTATCGGAAAGTAACGTGACATAAACGAGACGAGCCGGCGCGGCCGATCTTGCGGTTTCCCGGGATTCCCAGCGCGTTGAGAACTCACCGTCGCGAGGCTATTTCGACTGCATCGGCGGCGCCATCTTCTCGGGCGGCGCGGGTGGAAGGGCGGCTTTCGCGCCCTCTTTCTGCGCATCAGCCGTTGGCGTTGCCGGCTCGGGCGCAGGCGTGGTCGGACGGGTCCCGCCGGGCTTTGCTTCCGCGGGCGTGTCATTCGTCGACGTGGAAGGTGAGCCTTGCAAAGGCGGCGTGGCCTGCGCGAGGTGAACGTTGGGTTGCGGCGGCATGGTCGCAAGTGAAAACCCGCAAAGCAAAAGCCCCACCGCCAGCATCATCGATGCGAACAGGAACTCCGGCCGGCGCTTTCGGTCCTTTGACAACATCGCTTTTCACCCATCAATGGTTCGTGGGCGTCAACGGCCGCAGGAAGGCATCGTTCCCGGGAACTTGGTCCCGCTTTTTGGGCTTAAAGCGTCAAGAGGCCCGCTTCGCCGTCTTCCGCTGCAAACGCCAGCAGCGTGCCCTTGGCGTTCCAGGCCAGCGCGGCAATCGCAGCACCGCCGTTGCGGTGAACCAGGATTTCCGCGCCATCGGCCATGCGCACCATCAGCACCGTGCCATCGCCATAACCTGCGGCGAAAATGGCCTGATCGGGGTGACAGGCGACCGCCGTGACCCGCGCTTTCAGCGGCGCGAGCATCGCCGGCTCCTTGCCCATCGGCCCGTCCTTGCTCGCGAACGGCCACAGGATGACGGTGTCCGCGCCCGAAGTCGCGAGCGCCTTGCCGCCCGCGCTCCATGACATCGAGCGGACGCGGCCGGGATAGCCGGTCATGCGCATGTGCCTGACGTCAGCGAGCCGCCAGCCGTGCAACGCCGCCTCATGCATGCCCGTCACCAGAAACTTGTTGTCGGGGCTGAACGTCACCGCCAGATGCGAACCCGCCCACGCCAGAAATTCAGGCTTCGCCGCCATGTTGGGAAACCACAGCGTCACGCCGTTATAATGCGCGACCGCCAGCCGCAGCCCCTTGGGCGCGAAAGCGAGGCCGCCGACGGTTGAGGGCACATCGAGCGATTTGTCCTGATCCTTGTCTTGATTCTTGCCGGTGCGGACAAAAGCGGTCTTGCCCGCCGACCAGGCGATCGCGCCGTCGGGCTGAAGCGCCACATTGTCGATCCAGCGCCGCTTCGGATCGGTCGCGAGAACGTCAACCTTGCCGTTGGCATCGAGCGAAATGACCTTGCCGTCGTCGCCGCCGGTAACGAGACGCGTGCCGTCGGAAGTGGTGCACAGAATGACGCCACCATGCACAGGGATCGCGGCCGGTTCTGCTTCGCCTGTGACCACAAAGATATTTTCCTCGGAACCGACGAAGGCTGCCTGATTGCCAAGGAAATGCACGGCGCTTACGGGCGCGCCGATTTTGATCGGGCGCACCTTGTCGGTGACAGAAATGATGGAGGCGGATTCGCCCGGATCGAAATTGGTCATCGCGTGACGATGCAGCTCTCAAAGCCCTCGCGGATCATCGCTTCGGGCAATTCGCGGCCGATGAAGACGAGCCTGCTCCGACGTGGTTCGTCGTCCTTCCACGGCCGCTGGTGGTCGCCCTCCAGCATCATATGGACGCCCTGGAAGACATAACGCTCGTCGTCCTCGCTGAAGGAGAGAATCCCCTTCGAGCGCAGGATTTTCTGGCCCTCGCTCGCCACGAGACCCTGCAGCCACGGCATGAACCTGGCCGGATCAAGCGGCTTGTCGGTGCTCAGTGACAGCGATTGCATGTCCTCGTCGTGGTAGTGCTTCAGGCCGTGACCGTGGCCATGATGATCGTGGCCATGGTGATGATGGTCGTGGTCGTGATGATCGTCACCGGCTTCGAGGAAGTCCGGCTCGATCTCCAGGATACGATCGAGATCGAACGCGCCGCGCTCCAGCACGTCCGACAGCGCGACCTTGCAGCGCTCGGTGCGGTGCAGTTTGGCATAGGGGTTGATGCCCCTGATGCGCGCCTCGACCTCGGCCAATTCGGCCTTTGAAACCAGGTCGGTCTTGTTGAGCACGATGACGTCGGCAAAGGCGATCTGGTTCTTGGCTTCCGGCGCGTCTTTCAGACGATCGCTCAGCCATTTCGCGTCGGCCACCGTCACCACGGCATCGAGACGCGCGTTCTTCTGCACGTCTTCATCGACGAAGAAGGTCTGCGCGACCGGCGCGGGATCGGCGAGGCCTGTGGTCTCGACAATGATGGCGTCGAACTTGCCCTTGCGCTTCATCAGTCCGTCGAGAATGCGCACGAGGTCGCCGCGGACCGTGCAGCAGACGCAGCCATTGTTCATCTCGAAGACTTCTTCGTCCGCACCGATGATCAAATCGTTGTCGATTCCGATTTCGCCGAATTCATTGACGATGACGGCGTATTTCTTGCCGTGGTTTTCCGACAGAATGCGGTTGAGCAGCGTGGTTTTGCCGGCGCCGAGATATCCCGTCAGCACGGTTACGGGGATTTTTTGGGACGTCAATTCGGACATGATTACTCCGGGAAAACAGTCTTTGGGCGAAGGCCATAGGGCGATTTTACCCTAGCTCGCCAGCGCGCTCGTCAGCGTCCTTATATTGTGCCTGACCATGTCAATGTAAGTGGGGGAATCGCCCTTTTCATCGCTCAAACTGTCCGAATAAAGCGTCCCACCGACCCTCGCGCCGGTCTCCGCGGCGATCCGGCGGATCAGGCGGGGGTCGCCGATCCGCTCCAGGAAAACGGCCGGGATATGCTCGGCTTTGACCTGGGCGACGATCTTTGCAATGTCCCGCGCGCTGGGTTCGGCCTCGGTCGAAACGCCGATCGGCGCAATGAAAGCGAGACCGTAGCGGGCGGCGAAATAGCCGAAAGCATCGTGGGTCGATATCACCCTTCGGCGACCTGGCGGAATCCGGTCCACGGCCTGCCGTACCTCGCCGTCGAGCGCCTCGAGTTTGGCCAGATAGGCTGCCGCGTTCCGGCGGAAGAACTCCGCGTCCGGCGGATCGGCGGCGACGAGCGCGTCGCGGATATTGTCGACGTATTTCTCGGCATTCGCCACCGATTGCCAGGCATGCGGATCGGCGTCCGAGCCAAGCCTGAGCGGCGCAATGCCCGACGTCGCTGTCACGATCGAGGCCTTGCCGCCCGCGGCCTGAAGCAACCGCGGCAGCCAGCCTTCAAGGCCGAAGCCGTTGATGACGAGGAGTTTCGCGTCGGCAATCTTACGTACATCGGAAGGCGTCGGCGTATAGACATGGACGTCGCCGTCGGGGCCGACCAGCGTCGTCACCTCGACCCGATCGCCGCCGACATTTTTGACGAAATCACCGATGATGGAAAAACTGGCCACCACGTTAAGGCGTGTTTGCGCGTGCAGCGGAGGCGCGCTGAGCGATATCGCCAATGCCAGCCAAAGATAACGCACACGCGGCATGGCGCGCCTCACGCTTCGAGATGAGGTGCGGGAAACAGTTGCCGGACCACACCGCGGACATTGCCGAACAGGATCGAGAGGACATAGAGCGCGGCCGCGACCAGGATGATCGCTGGCCCCGAGGGAATCCGGGTCTGAAACGACAGCACGAGCCCGGCATAGCCGGACAGGATTGCGCTTACGACAGCAATCGAGATCATCCCTGTCAGCTCACGCGACCAGAACCGCGCAATGCCCGCCGGCAGGATCATCAGGCCGACGGCCAGCAAGGTGCCGAGTGCCTGAAAGCCATTGACCAGGTTGACGACGACGAGCGCGAGGAATGTCAGGTGTGCCAGCCCGCCGGCGCGGCTCACGGTGCGCAGGAACACATTACTGTAGCGCCCGCGAGCTCGGCGTCGGAGACGTCTACTCCCTCGACCCCGGCTTTCGCCCCGACCTCGTCATCGACGGCGGCGGCAACATCGGCCTCTTCACCCTTCGCGCCAAGTCCTGTCTCGAAGCCACAGGAGACACCGGCGCGCGATTCGTAATCTGCGAGCCCGTCCCCCATAACGTGGCCCAGATCCAGCAGCACCTCGACCTCAACCAAATGCACGCCGAGGCTCGCCAGATCTGTCTTGGCGGAAGCCCCGGAACCATCCCCTTCTACTGCCGTGAGGCAAACCAGAGCAGCTTCGACCCCGCCAAGCCCTACACTAGCGTCCTCGAAGTCCCCGTCGTCACCCTGCGCGATGTAATCGACCCCAACGCCCAGCGCATCCTCATCAAGCTCGACATCGAAGGCATGGAAGTCGAGGCCCTCTCCGCCTACATCCCCCGCGAACACCGTCCCGTCTACCTCGTCGGCGAGCTGCACGAAGTCTCCCGCAACGCCTCCCGCATGGAAGACCTCTTCCGCGACTACGGCTGGACCCTCGAACTCATCGACATCTCAGACGATACCTGCAACTTCCGCGGATGCTCCCCAGCCGCCCTCCCCCTCCTGCCGTCCATGGCCTCCATCGAGCCAGTCCGCGTTCTGGTGTGACCGTCCCGTACCCACCCCGTCACTCATCTCCACACCCCATCCCCGTAAACTAACCTCAATGGACAAGTTTGTCGTTCGCGGCGGAAACCCGCTGCTCGGCACCATCAAAGTCTCCGGCGCAAAAAACTCCGCGCTCCCCTGCATGGCCGCCGCCATCCTCACCGAGGACGAGGTCATCCTCGAAAACATCCCCCAGGTCCGCGACATCGAGACCGAGCGCAAGCTGCTCACCTCCATGGGCGCCGAGGTCGAGCTCGGCTACGGCCGCGCCCAGCACCGCACCCGCATCAAGTGCGCCATCCTCTCCGACCCCGTCGCCAAGTACGAGATCGTCAAGACCATGCGCGCCAGCTCGCTCGTCCTCGGCCCGCTCATCGCACGCACCGGCATCGCCCGCGTCGCCATGCCCGGAGGCTGCGCCATCGGCGGCCGCCCCATCGACCTGCACATCAAGGGCCTCGAAGCCATGGGCGCCACCATCACCCAGGACCACGGCTACCTCGAAGCCCGCAGCCCCAACAACGGACTCCCGCCTCAAGGGCGCGCACATCGTCTTCGACAAGATCACCGTCACCGGCACCGAAGACCTGCTCATGGCCGCAACCCTCGCCGAAGGCGAGACCATCTTCGAGAACTGCGCCCGCGAGCCCGAAGTCACCGACCTCGCCGCGCTGCTCATCGCCATGGGCGCGAAGATCGAAGGCGCCGGCACCTCCACCATCAAGGTCACACGGCGTCGCCAAACTGCACGGCGCGCGCCATCGCATCAACCCCGACCGCATCGAGGCCGGCACCTTCCTCATGGCCGGCGCCATCACCGGCGGCGACCTCAACGTCGACTGCTGCAACCCCGCCCACCTCGGCGCGCTCATCGCCAAGCTCGAAGAGTGCGGCGTCCGCATCGAGACCGGCAAGGAAAACGTCCGCGTCCGCAGCGGCGGCTCGCTCAAGGCCGCCGACATCTCCACCGAAGAGTACCCCGGCTTCCCCACCGACATGCAGGCCCAGTTCATGGCGCTCGCCACCCAGGCCGAAGGCGCCACCACCATCACCGAAAACATCTTCGAGAACCGCTTCATGCATGTGCAGGAGCTCAACCGCATGGGCGCGAACATCACCGTGCAGGGCCGCACCGCCACCGTCCGCGGCAAGCACCCCACTCGAGTCCGCCGCCGTCATGTGCTCCGACCTGCGCGCCTCCGCATCGCTCGTCCTCGCCGCGCTCGTCGCCGACGGCGAGACCATCCTCGACCGCGTCTACCACCTCGACCGCGGCTACGAGCACTTCGAAGAAAAACTCCGCGGCGTCGGCGCGCAGATCCGCCGCATGGGCGACGTCTTCGGCAAAAAACTCGGGAAAAAATAGAGACAGCTTTAGCGAATCACGGATCTCTGAACCAATATGCCCATCATCGTCGCTATCCCTATGCCTGCAAACGAAAAAATGGCAAATATCCCGAGACGCTCCTGTAATAAGACCAGAGTCGCGTGAGGGCCAGCGAAATTCCGTTCCAGCAGCTCCGAAATACCTCGATAGGCAAACCAGGTTCCAGCGAGGAATGCATAGGGACTGGCGATGGAGATAAATCCAACGACGGAATGCGGTTCCTTGAAGAAAGCGGCTGCCATCAAGGCGGCGATGAGCCACCACAGACATGCAAGCATGTTGGGCAAAAGATGACGAGTGGGAACAGACATACAAACCCTCCGAGACAATTCGGTAGCTCAGAAATAGTACACCGCACAGTATCTTTGCCTTTACCGCCAGCTCACCGCAAGGTGCCAGCGCAGCCCGGCCTGCATCGTCTTCTCCAGCACGCGCATGTACTCCTGCAGCTCCCCCAGCACCTGCGGCCCTTCCGTGCCCAGTTGTTGCGGATCGCTCTCCAGCGCCGCCAGCCAGCGCGCGCACTGTCGCCAGCCCATCGCCCGCAACATACCACTGCGGCGGAGGCAGCCGTCGCATCAGGTCGGGATTCCCCGCGCCCTCTTCGATCAGCAGCGACATCGAGTTCTCGTCCGCGGAGAAAAACTCGATCAGCGGCTTCACGCCCAGTCGCAGCGCCAGCCGCTCCAGCGCGTCCTCATGCCGCGCCAGCGCGCGCCCGTTGACGAAGATG
>CAVVZW010000035.1:0-10071 GCA_963752265.1 uncultured Alphaproteobacteria bacterium | reverse complement strand
ACCGAGCCGCGCCTCGTTCATCATCACGAACATGCCCTGCATGCCCTTGTTTTCCTCGCCGATCAGCCAGCCGGTCGCATCGTCGTAATTCATGACGCAGGTCGAATTGCCGTGAATGCCCATCTTGTGCTCGATCGAGCCGCAGGTGACGCCGTTGCGCTGCCCCAGCGAGCCGTCGCCATTGACCAGGATTTTCGGCACTACGAACAGCGATACGCCCTTGATGCCGGCCGGTGCGCCCTCGATTCTCGCCAGCACGAGATGAATGATGTTTTCGGCCAGATCGTGCTCGCCGGCGGAAATGAAAATCTTGGTGCCCGTGATCTTGTAGCTGCCGTCAGCCTGCTTGACGGCCTTGGTGCGCAGAAGTCCGAGATCGGTGCCGCATTGCGGCTCGGTCAGGTTCATGGTGCCGGTCCATTCACCGGCCACCATCTTCGGCACGAAGATCGCTTTCTGTTCCGGCCTGCCGTGCACGATCAGCGCTGCTGTCGCCCCCATGGTCAGGCCGCCATACATGGTAAAGGCCATGTTCGCCGAACACTGGAATTCGGTGACGGCCTGGCTCAACGTTACCGGCAGGCCCTGGCCGCCGAATTCGGTCGGCGCCGAAAGACCGAGCCAACCGCCCTCGGCGACCTTTTTGAAAGCCGCCTTAAATCCTTTCGGCGTGGTCACGCTGCCATCGTCGTGGCGGACGCAGCCTTCGAGATCGCCGGTGCGATTGAGCGGCTGCAACACTTCTTCGCTGAGTTTGGCCGCTTCACCCAAGATCGCATCGCGCACATCGGCTGAGGCATCACTGAAGCCGGGGAGATTGTCGTAACGGTCGATCTGAAACACGTCGTTGAGCAGGAAATTGACGTCTTCGAGGGGGGCTTTGTAGATCGGCATGACGTTCTCCCGGAGAGGTCTTGGGTAGCGTTCTTGGATTAAGTTCTTGAATAAGTTCTTGGGTAACGGACCTTACCCACTTCCCTGAGTCGAGGGCAGGTCCAATTGCAACGTGCGACGGTTTGATGGCGCGTCGTCTACGACTTCCCCAGTTGCTCTCCCATCAGGCGATGCAGCAGATTGACGGCTTTTAGCGGGCGGACCATCACCTTGAAATGCGTGATGCGGTCGTCCGCGTCGAAGGTGATGATATCGACACCGTTGATTGTGATACCTTCGATTTCGGTGACGAATTCCAGCACGGCGCCGGAGCCGTTGGTCCATTCGCCGACATAGGTAAAGGTCGGACCGCCCAACACCTTGGTCGCGCTGGTCAGATATTTAAAGGTGATGTCGCGGCCGCGCTGCGGCGTGTGCACCACCGGGCTTTCGAACACGACATCGGGATGGAGCAAATCCCGCAAGGCATCGTGATCCTGCGACTCGATGAAGCCGTGCCACTTTTGAAGGCCGTTCGCGCTCACAAGGCGCCTCCCACGGACGGCGCACCGGATCAGCCGGTTCGCTTGCTCATATGCATATTGACGCATATGCATCAATGCGCATAAAGTCAAGCGTGTTAGTTTGTGACCATTCGAGACCGGAAGAGACCCGACCCTTGGCCCTCGCTGACGCTATCCTCGCTTGCCTGACCGAGCGTCCAATGACGGGCTATGAACTCGCCAAGACGTTCGATTCCTCGATCGGCTTTTTCTGGAAGGCCGATCATCAGCAAATATACCGAGAGCTTTCCAAGCTGCGCGAGCGCGGCCACATCCAGGGTCGCGAGGTCGTCCAGTCCGGCAAACCCAACAAGCTGGTCTATACGCTGACGGCCGAGGGCAAGGCCGCATTCCGGCACTGGGCCGCCCGCCCCTCGACGCCGGCCTCGGTCAAGGACGATCTTCTGGTCCGCCTTTACGCGCTCGACAGCGTCGACATCGAGCCACTCCGAACCGACCTGATGGCGCGGCAGGAACATCACCGCGACCGTTTTGAACGCTATGAGCGCATTCTGAAGAAGCGTTTCCCGCTGGGTACCGCTTCCCCTGCGGACATGGGCAAGCTGCTCGGGCTTCGCATCGGCCTGCAACACGAGCGAATGGTCGCGGAGTGGTGCGAGGAAGCCATCGCGGCCCTCGCCGCGATTTCGAATCCCTCGGGGGTTCTTCAGTTCGGCTCCAACGATTGAAACAGCCCTAAAGAAACCGTTTCAGCCGACCCCAAACTTTACGGCTTCCCGGCCCCATTCCTTAACCCGTTATTTACCGTAACGCGAAAAAGTCGATCTGTAGAGGCAGACGACCCGCGCCGAATTCGATTGTCTCTTCTTCGGGACGCGCGGGGAGGCCGGAGGCGCCAGGTGGGGCGCCGAAGCAGAACCGGACAGAAGCATGAATTCGCGCGTATTGTGGAGTAGTGAAGGCATCGATCCTGCTGTCCGGGAGCGCGCCGAGGCCGCTGCGCGCCGGGCCGGCGTGTCGTTGAGCGACTGGCTCAATCTCAATTTGGGTGACGCCCCTCCTACGAACTTCCGCAGTTCTCCCGATCAACGGCCTTCCATGCCTGCCCGGGAAAGCCGCGATGTCGCCGATATCCATCAGCGGCTCGATGCGATCACGCGGCAGATCGAACAGATTTCACAGGTCAAACCCCGCAACGATACCGCACGCAACGACGCCCCGCGCAGCGAGGCGCCCGTCGCGCAGCAACTCAACGATGCTATTGCGCGCCTCGATGCGCGGCTTTCGCAGATTTCCAACCCGGCACCAGCGCGCCAGCGCCAGGCGCAGGAAAAGCAGCTCCAGTCCGAGATGGTCGAGCGCGCGGCTACCCAGGTCTATCGTCCCTCGCCCCCGCTCAATCCTGCCTCTTTGGATTCGGCGATTGCGGAGATTTCCGCGCGCCAGAACGAGCTGGATAGCGTTGCGCCTCAGCCGATGCCGCGCAGCGCACCACCGATCTCACCGGCAGCCGCCTATACGCCGTCACCTGCCGCCCCCCAAGCTCCGCCGGCCCCGCCGCCGGGGTCTGACTTTTCCTCGCTGGAACGGCATCTCGTCAATATCACGAGCCAGATCGAATCTTTGCGGCGGCCGGATCACATCGATCAATCGATCGCGGCGTTCCGCAGCGAACTGGCTGAAATTCGCAATGCCATCACCGAGGCGATGCCGCGCCGGGCGATCGAATCAATCGAAGGCGAAATCCGCCTCCTTTCCCGCCGCATCGACGATAACAAGCAGAACGGCAGCGACAGCCAGGCACTTGCCGGCATCGAACGCGCGCTCGGCGAAATTCGCGAAGCATTGCGCTCGCTGACCCCGGCCGAGCAGCTCGCAGGCTATGACCAGGCCATCCGCAATCTGACCACCAAGCTCGATCAGATCGTTCGGGCCAGCGACGACCCCTCCACGATTCACCAGCTCGAAGGCGCGATCGCAGCGCTTCGCGCCATCGTCTCCAATGTCGCATCCAACGATGCCTTGGCGCGGCTGAGCGACGACGTGCATACCTTGTCCGCCAAGGTGGATCAGTTGGCCCGCAGCGACGGCCGCTCCGACTTGCTCGCCGCGCTCGAACAGCGCATCGCCACGTTGACGTCGTCGCTGGAAAGCCGCGAACAGCGTCCCTCGAGCTCTGAGAACTCCGAGCAGATCGAACGCGCTTTGATCGCTTTGTCCGATCGCCTCGACCGGATTCCGGTCGGCAATGACGGCGCGTCGGCGTTGGCCCATCTTGAGCAGCGCGTATCCTATTTGCTCGAACGGCTGGAGGCCTCCAACGATCACAGATTGGGCAATCTCGGACGGGTCGAGGAAGGCTTGCAGGATGTTCTGCACCAGCTCGAACGTCAGCAGGCCAGCATTGCCAACTTCGTCTCCAGCAGCCGAAGCGAGCCGGTTGTTCAGGACAGCGGGCTTGCGGACCTCGTCAAGCGCGAACTGTCCGATATTCGCTTCAGCCAGACAGAAACCGATCGCCATACGCAGGATTCGCTAGAGGCGGTCCACAACACGCTCGGCCATGTGGTCGATCGGCTCTCGGTGATCGAAGGCGATCTGCGCACCGCGCGGGCGCAACCAGTGGAAGCCGCCGCAGCACCAAGCTTTGCCGCGCCGGCTCCGGCCGCTCCCGAGCCACCCTATTTCGCGCCCAAGACACCTGAACCCGCCTACGTGGCAGAACCGACCTATACGGAAACCGAGGCCCCAAGCCTTGAGACCGCGCGGGTCGAAATGCCGCCGCAAATCAAGTCCGAATTGCCTGCCCCTGCGGCGACACCGGAGCATTTTTCCGCCGCGCCACGGGATTTCCATGCGGCCGCTCAGGCTGAGCCGGCCCCAGCCCTACCCCGGACCATCAGCGAAATTCTGGAACCGCATACAGCGCCCTCACGCGTTGCGATTGCGCCTGAGCTGCCCCCCGATCATCCGCTCGAGCCGGGCACGCGGCCACAGGCCCGCGTCGCTTCGCCATCGGAGCGGATCGCGGCTTCCGAGAGCGCTATCAGCGGCGTTATCAGCAATATACCTGCCGCGGCTGCGAAAGAGCCCGTCAGCACCTCGAGCTTTATCGCTGCCGCGCGCCGTGCCGCGCAAGCCGCCGCCGCAGCACCGCCGCCCGACAAGGCCGGCAAGCAACCCAAGACCGCGCAGGCGGCCGGTCAGGCCAAAGGGTCCTCGACCATCACCTCGAAGATCCGCTCCCTGCTCGTCGGCGCCAGCGTCGTCGTGATCGTGCTCGGCACATTCAAGATGGCGATGACGCTGCTTGACACCGGCGCGCCGCCGGCTATGCCGGCCGTGGAAAACACGGGCGATGCATCGCCGCCGGCCGAGAACAGTGGAAGCCCGGCACCGGCTCAGACTCAGCCCTCGATGACCTCGCCGGTTCCGGCCGGACGGCAATCTCTGAACAACACGACGACCGGCAGCGGCGACGGCACCGCCTCGGTTGCGATCCCGCAGCCTTCGCTTTCGTCCGCCAGCGATGTGACCGGAACGATCCCACTCTCGCCGACATCGTCGGGCCCCGGCAAACTGACGATGATCCAGGTCCCGCCGACCGAAAGACTGCCGGAGACCATCGGCGGTCCCGTGCTGCGCGCCGCTGTGCTCAGAGGTGACCCGACGGCGGCCTTTGAGGTCGGCGTGCGCTTTGCCGAAGGCAAGGGCGTCACCCCGAATTACGACGAAGCCGCCAAGTGGCTCGACCGCGCGGCCCAGGCCGGCGTCGTGCCGGCGATCTTCCGGCTCGGCACCTTCTACGAGAAGGGCCTCAGCGTGACGAAGGACATCGGCATCGCCCGCCGCTATTACATGCAGGCCGCCGAACGCGGCAACGCCAAGGCGATGCACAACCTCGCCGTGCTGGACGCGGACGGCGGCGGCAAGGGCGCTGACTACAAGAGCGCGGCGCAGTGGTTCCGTAAGGCGGCCGATCGCGGCATCGCCGACAGCGAGTACAATCTCGGCATTCTCTACGCCCGCGGTATCGGCGTCGATCAGAACCTCGCCGAATCCTTCAAATGGTTCAGCTTGGCCGCGGCACAGGGTGACGCTGACGCTGGCCGCAAACGCGATGACATCGCTAAAAGGCTTGACCCGCAGTCGCTCGCTGCCGCCAAGCTCGCGATCCAGACCTTCACGCCCGAACCGCAGCCTGACGACGCGGTCAATGTGGCGAGCCCCGCGGGCGGCTGGGACTCCGCGCCGGCGCAAGCCGGAAACAGCAAGCCCGCCATCAAGCCGGTGGCGACCAAGCGCACGGCGTCGGCGCACTGAAGTTGGCGCCGCCGACCTATCCACGTCAGGTAAAGCCGATTAAATAACGCGACATCCCGGTGTCCCGCGCCGACCGGGGACGCCCAAGAGGTGTGCGTTGCCGGAAGATCGTGAAGATCACCGAAATCCATTTCACAGTTCGCCGACCGGTCCCTGGGTCGCGCCGCCGCGCGCGCCTAACGCGGATCCATCTCCTGCACCGCCGCACGTAACCACCAGAAGAACACGGCGACCAATCTGGTCGACACTATTTTTTGCGCTGGTGGTCCTCGGCATCGGTATCCGCGCCTATCAGGACCTCACGCGTCCGGAGGCGTGGGACTATTGGAAGGAATCTTATCTCTCGCCAGCCATGACGTCTTCCGCGCTTCCGAAGGTGGAGCTTGATGGCGCCGATCGCGCCCGGCAGGCATTGGCGATCAGCGGGACGATCGGCGCGGCCAGCGCGGTCTGGTTGCGCGAGCGGCTCGACGAAGCTCATCTCACCGCAGGCGATCTCGTATTGATGTCTTCCCCCGGCGGGAATCTCGATTCTGCGCTGATCATGGGCGAGATCATTCGCTCACGCGGGCTCGCAACCGCGGTCGGAGCCGCGGATGCTTCCGGCCGGATGACGCAATCCTACTGTGCCAGCGCCTGTGTTCTCGTCTATGCCGGCGGCAAGCCCCGCTACGGCATCGAAGGCTCGAAGCTCGGCGTCCACCGGTTTACGACCTCCTTGCCCAGCCGCGACCCCGTCGGCGATGCGCAGCGAACCACCGGAGCTGTCTTGAACTACATGGCCAAAATGGGGGTCTCTTCGGCGATCGTGGAGGCGATGTCCGCAACCCGTGACGTCCGCTGGCTGGACCCAACGGAGGCCTTGGCGATGAAACTCGTGACCGAGCCGATCGGAAAGTCTGAAGCGGCTGGCCGTTAATCCTTACTTTTCACCACATCCAAAATAACCGCGCGGGTATGCGGCAAAAAAGCCTCCGCGCGTGGATTCTTTAGTCCCTTCGGCTATCGATTTCAGCTATGCAGGGGCGCGGCTTTTCAGCCTGCACCCCCAGGAAACCAGGCCACGGGCGGTTTCGGCCGGCCTCACGGTCCATCCGGAAGCGACGCGCGTGCAGCTTTATCTCCCGATCGCCGACATTCCGGTCAATATCCTGCTCATCCTCGCCATGGGCGCGGCGGTCGGTTTCGTTTCGGGTATGTTCGGCATCGGCGGCGGATTCCTGATGACGCCGCTACTGATCTTCATCGGCATTACACCCGCGGTTGCGGTCGCCTCCGTCGCCAGCCACATCGCGGCCTCATCCTTTTCAGGCGCGATTTCCTACTGGCGCCGGCGCGCTATCGATCCCGCGCTGGCACTGGTGCTGTTATGCGGCGGCACGATCGGCACGGCGCTCGGCGTATGGACCTTCACGCTGCTGCGCGCGCTCGGCCAACTCGACCTGATGATCGCCCTTTCCTATGTCGTGCTGCTCACCACCGTGGGCGGGTTGATGTTCTGGGAAGGCTTGCGTTCGATGCTACGTATCAGGCGCGGCATCGCCGTATCGCTGCGCCGGTCCGGCAGTCACGGATGGATCCACGGCCTGCCGTTCAAGATGCGCTTCAAGCGCTCCAAGATTTATCTGTCCGTCATTCCCGTGATCGCGGTCGGCCTGATCATCGGCTTTATCGGCGCCATCATGGGTATCGGCGGCGGCTTCATCCTGGTTCCGATCATGATCTATTTCCTGCGGGTACCGACATCGACCGTGATCGGAACCTCCATGGTGCTGACGCTTGTCACCATGGTGTTCGCCACCATGCTTCATGCGGCGACCAACCATCTGGTCGATGCGGTGCTGGCGCTGATCCTGATGACCGGCGGCGTCACCGGCGCCCAGTTCGGCGCGCGTGCGGGACAAAAGATTCGCGGCGAGCATCTGCGGCTCCTGCTCGGGCTTCTGATTCTCGCCGTCGGCATTCGCTTTGCGGTCGAACTCATCATCCAGCCCGACGATCTCTTCACCATTCGCGAAGCCGGAGGCGCCGCATGAGCGGCCGCTTCTTCAAGGCAGCGGTTGGGCTGATGCTCGCGGCAGGCGCGGTTGGCGTCAACTCACCGGCGCGGGCGGAACGGCTGATCGTCTCGGTCTCCAACCATCGCGTGACCGTGACGCCGAAATATTCCGGCGAGGAACTGGTGCTGTTCGGCTCGGTCGAAAAGGACGCCTCGACGCCCGCGACCCGCAACAACTACGATCTCGTCGTCACCGTGCTCGGCCCCCGCGCCGACATGGTGACGCGCCGTAAGGAACGTAAATTCGGCATCTGGATCAATACCGATTACCGCGAATTTCTTCAGGTGCCGGCTTATCTGGCGCTGTTTTCCAACCGGCCGTTCGATGCGATCGCCGGCGCGGATGTGGAACGGCGGCAGCAACTCGGCCTCAACAACGTGCTGCTGACCCAGCGGGTCGGAACGGATTATGCTGACGTCGTGCCCAACGATGCGTTCCGTAGCGCCTTTGTCCGGTTGCGGAGTGAACACGGGCTTTATCGCGAAGAGACATCGGCGGTCACCTTCCTGACGCCGACATTGTTCCGCACCGGCATCCCGCTGCCGGCCGAGGTGCCGATCGGGACCTACACGGTCGAGATCAAATTATTTTCCGACGGCGCCCTGATCACGCGGACCGAAACCGCCTTCGACATCGTCAAGGTCGGCTTTGAGCAGTTCGTCGCCACGAGCGCACGGCAGGACGGACTGGTCTACGGCATGGTCACCGCATTCATGGCGTTGATGGCCGGCTGGATGGCGTCCATCGTCTTCCGCAAGGATTAACGCATCGGCAACGCTACCGGATTGCGGGCCAATCCGCGGCGATTCTTAAGCAAAGATTATCGAAGGTATCGTAGGGAACGGGTTGCGCCGCAGAGGGTCGCAAGCTCACCGAGGATCCCGTCTTGCAAGCAACTCCCGGAATTCCAGGCCGCTGTTATTTCGCGATCTTCATACTGGCTACCGCGACGCTGTCCTACCAGATCCTGATCACGCGTTTCTTCAGCGTGATGCTGTATTACCATTTCGCGTTTGCCGCGATTTCACTCGCCATGCTCGGCCTCACGCGCGGCGCGATGGTGGTTTACAACAACCCGGCCCGCTACGCCCCTGATCGGGTCGGCGTGGAATTCGCCCACCACGCGGCGTGGTTTGCGATCACCGGTGTCGGCGCCATGATTGCCTTTCTGTGCGTGCCGCTTGTTGTTCCCGCAGATTACGTGATGGTGGCCCTGGGCGTCGCGACAGTCGCCTTCGTAAGACCTTTTACCGAGAGCGGGGTCTGTATCACGCTTCTGCTGACACGCCTGCCCTATGGCGGCGGCTGGCTTTATGCGGCCGATCTGGCAGGCGCAGCACTCGGATGCATCGGGGTTATCGTCCTGTTGCTCGTCGTCGATCCCGTGAGCGCGACGCTGGGGATCGGCGCTTTCGCCGCCGGCGCTGGCTGGATCATGGTGCGCGGCAGCGGAGACCTCCGCAGCCTGCGCCTGAGCAGCGCCGTCGCGCTGACGCTCACCGCAGCCGCGATCCTGCACACCGGTTTAGCCGTTTCCGGCAGCAGCCATCTCGGCGTGTTCTGGGCCAAGGGTACGGCGCAGATGGGAACGCTGTTCGAGCGCTGGAACACTTATTCCCGCATCAGGGTGATTGCGCTGGGCGAGTCCGAACCGTTCGGCTGGGGTTTTGCCCACCCGCAAACGACGGGAGTAGATCAGCACATCCTCGATATCGATGCGGGCGCCAACACCGTCATCACGCGGAACGACGGCGACATCGGCAAGCTCGCCTATCTGAAGGACGACGTCATCAATTCCGCCTATCTGGTGCAGCCAATGACCGACGTCGCGGTTGTCGGCGTCGGCGGCGGCCGCGACATTCTCTCCGGGCTTCTGTTCGGCGCCAAGCATATCCGCGCAATCGAGATAAACCCCGCGATCTTCGAAGTCCTCACCGATAAATTCGCCGACTTCTCCGGCCATCTCGATCGTCAGCCCGGCGTGTCGCTGGTCAATGCCGAGGCCCGCAGCTACATCAACCACTCCTCCGAGCGATACGACCTCGTGCAGATCTCGCTGATCGACACCTGGGCGGCGACGGCCGCCGGCGGATTGACCCTCACCGAAAACCGCCTCTATACGACCGACGCGTGGGACGATTTTTACGGCGCGTTGAAGCCGGGCGGGATGCTGTCGGTATCGCGCTGGTTCGACCCGAAAACCCATCGCGTCGAACTCTATCGCCTGGTGGCGATCGCGGCGAGCGCGCTCCAGCACAAAGGCGTGCCCGCGTCCGAACTGTCGGATCATG
>CAVVZW010000034.1:0-11065 GCA_963752265.1 uncultured Alphaproteobacteria bacterium | reverse complement strand
CCTTCTTCACGGATTTTTCCGTGACGTTGAACGCCGTGCCCTCCGGCAACCGAAGCTGCAAGAATAGTTCGGGGCGCTCGGACAACGGGAAGAACTGCTGCTGGACATGACCGAAGCCGACAATTGAGATGATGAATACGGCAACGGTTGCGAGCACCGTCTTGACGCGATGATTCACGCACCACTGGATTACGCTGCGCAGCGCGCGATACATGCGCGTCTCGTAGACCGCGTGCGGATCGTGATTGTGACCCACCGCGATATTCGGCAGCAGCTTGACGCCGATATAGGGTGTGAAGATCACCGCGACGAACCAAGAGGCGACCAGCGCAATTGCCACGATCCAGAAAATGCCGCCGGCATATTCGCCGACCGCCGAATTTGCAAAGCCGATCGGCAGGAAGCCTGCCGCCGTGACCAGTGTGCCCGTGAGCATCGGAAATGCGGTGGATTCCCAGGCAAAGGACGCGGCGCGGATACGATCCCAGCCCTGCTCCATCTTCACGACCATCATCTCGACCGCGATGATGGCGTCATCGACCAAGAGCCCGAGCGCGATGATCAGCGCGCCAAGCGTGATCCGGTGCAGATCGAGCGACATCGCGTCCATCACGATGAAGACGATCGCAAGCACCAGCGGCACCGATGCAGCCACCACGATGCCGGTGCGCCATCCGAGTGCGACGAAGCTGACGAACAGGACGATCGCAAGCGCCTCGATGAAGGAATGCACGAATTCGCCGACCGCGTGTTCGACCACGTCTGGCTGATCGGCGATGCGATCGACATTGATACCCTGCGGTACCGCGTTCATGAATTCGGAGGTCGCCGCCGTCACATCCTTGCCGAGCTCGATAATATTGGCGCCCTTGGCGGTGACCACACCGATGCCGATCGCGGGCTTGCCTTCCTGACGCACAACGAAGCTCGGCGGGTCGACAAAGCCGTGGCTGACGGTTGCGATATCGCCGAGACGGAAAACGCGGCCATTGCTTTCGACCGGCGTCTCCGCCACCGCCTTGACGCCATCGAGCGCGCCGGTGACGCGGAGCGGCACGCGTTGCGAGGATGTTTCCACCGTACCGGCCGGCACGACATTGTTCTGCTTGGCGAGCGAATCGAACAGCGCCTGCGGCGTGATGCCGAGCGTGGCGAGTTTTGCGTGCGAGAATTCGACGAAGATTTTTTCGTCCTGGGTGCCGTAGATATCGACCTTGGTCACGCCGGATACCTTGAGGAGGCGCTGACGCAGGCCTTCGGCTGCCTTCTTGAGCTGCGCGTAGTCGGCGCCGTCGCTGGTCATCATGTAGAGAATCGAGTCGACGTCAGAAAATTCGTCATTGACGACAGGGCCAAGGATTCCCGACGGCAACTCACCCTGCACGTCGACGAGTTTCTTGCGCAGGAGATAAAACAGATAAGGCACATCCTTCGGCGGCGTCGAATCGCGGAATGTGACCTGCATCGCAGTGAAGGCCGGCTTCGAATAGGTCTGCACCTTTTCGAAATACGGCAACTCCTGAAGCTTCTTCTCGATGGGATCGGCGACCTGCGCCTGCATTTCGGCGGCCGTCGCGCCAGGCCAGATCACCGAGACGTTCACGACCTTGACCGTGAAGAAGGGATCCTCGGCCCGGCCGAGCTTCTGATAGGAGAAAAAGCCGGCCACGCTCAAGGCGAAGATCAGAAACAGCACCAGCGCGGGATGGCTGACCGCCCAGGCCGAGAGATTGAAGCGCTTCATCGTGACCCCCGTTGAATTAGAACGACAACGACGACACGACCCGAACCTTCTGGCTCGGATCGAGCTTCTGAACACCGAGCACGACAATCTTCGCGCCGTCCTCAACACCGCCCGAGATGATGACGCAATTACTGTCGTAGGATTTGACCGCGACCGGTCTCAGCGAAATCGCGCCCTTGTCGTCGACGACATACAGCGAGGGATCGCCGCCCTGGCTGTACAATGCCGACAACGGCAGCCGCGCCACACGTTCGGTCTCGCGGTCTGACAGCGTCAACGTCGCGGTCATGCCGAGCGAGACGTCTTCGCCTGCGTCGGGCAACGAAAATTTGGCGAGATAGGTTCGCGTGGCGGGATCGGCCGACGGCGCGACCTCACGCAGCTTCGCGGCGTATTTCTTGTCCGGCCCTGACCACAGCGTGACGGTAGCTGCGCCCGACTTGGCGCGATTGAGAAGCGTCTCGGGGACAGCGACGACTGCTTCCTTCTCACCAAGTCGGGCGACGCGGATCGCGGCCTGGCCCGCGGCAACCACCTGGCCAGGCTCGATCATCGTTGCCGTGACCACACCACGGGTGTCGGCCACGAGCGTTGCGTAGGAGAGCGAATTGTTGGTCAGCTCGACCGAGCGTTCCGCGCGATTAAGCCGCGCTCGCGCCTCATCGGCGGCGGCCTTGGCGGAATCGAGCTGCGCATCGGTGGCCCAGCCCTTGGCGCGAAGGTCCTTGGCGCGCTGCTCGGCGGCGCCAGCTTGCGCCAGCACGCCGGTCGCGGCGCGTAGTTCGGCCTCGGCCTGCTCGGCCTGCAATTTCAGATCGATCTCATCGAGCGTGGCGAGCGGCTGGCCGACATCGACCGTTTGGCCGACTTCGACCAGCCGCTTCGCCACCTTCCCGGGAACGCGGAAACCCATGTCGGTCTCGATCCGGGGCTTGATCGTGCCGACAAAGCTGCGCTCGGGGGATTGGGCTTCGTAATGGGCGGTGGCGACCAGGACCGGCCGAGATTCCGCAGGCTTTTGGGCGACCTGGTCGTTGCAGCCGGTCAGGGCGATCGCCATCGCCGCCAACGAAATTCCGACTAAGAGCCTGGAATAACTTGAAAAAAGTAATCGACCCAACATCGGAACTCTCCTCTCGGCTCTCGGCCTCACGAGCAGTGTTGATTATTGAATGATAAATGTCAATATTCGTCAGTAATCATGAAATCGTGAATACTGGCTTCCCTGCCGAGCTCTCCTGCGCTGCTCTGCGCAAAATCTGCAAATAAATCCGCAAATCCTTGGCGGCTCGGACAAACGGCCTGCCAAGCGGGCCGGCATGGTCTCTGCCCATGGCAACAATCATCCCTGTTTCATTCAACCAGCGCCGCCTGCCGAAGAGCCTGCTCCGTGATGGCTGGTGGCTCGAATCCTCAACCCACGCCGTCGTGCCGTTTGCGAAATCACCGCCAAAGCCGAGCAGGTCCCCCTCAAAACCGAGGCCGAAAGCCGCTCACCTCACCCTCGTCCATTCCGGAAAGTGACGATGTCGATCGCGAGCACGTCCGATTTTGAAACCGCGCCTGCGCGTCCGCTGGCGATGTCGCTCATCCTCGCGGCCGGCTGCGTCGTGTTGGCGGACTGGTTGTTCTACGGCTCGGATGTCGGCATCTCGCTTGCGCTGTTTCTGGGCGTGCTTGGGGTGGTCGCGGTTGCAAGCAATCGCGTGCGCGCCACCCGCAAGACCCAAATTGTCATGAGCACCGTGTTCCTGGCCGGGCTGCTGGCTTTGGTCGAGAACGTCGACTGGCTGTCGGCGATCTGGGCCGGTCTTGCGACCGCGGCGTTTGTCGTCGTCATGACCGCGCGTGATGAAGCGTCGTGGCAGCAACATCTTTTCGAGGCCACAATCTCTCCTGTCCTGGGCCCGTTTTTGTTTGCCAACGATGTGGTTTGGCAAATCTGGCAAAAGCTCAAGCGAGATTACGGTTGGCTCAAGCTTGACTCTCTCATTGGCTGGATCGTTCCACTTGGCATTTTTGCTGTCTTTCTTGCCCTCTTAGGGTCGGCAAACCCGTTGATCGAGCGCGGTCTCCTGCAAATCGATGTGCGCGCGATGCTCAGTCTGCTTAGTCCGCGGCGCATCGTATTCTGGATTCTTCTGGCGAGCATCATCTGGCCATTCCTGTTCCGGCGCAGTCTTCGCAATCCATTTTCACCCATCACATTGGACGGCGACGCCGCCGGCGTCGCCTCTGGCGTGAACTATCTTCTCGGCACCCGGGCAACGCTGCGATCCATGGTTCTCTTCAATGTGCTGTTCGCATTACAGACAGCTCTCGACGTCACCTATCTCTGGGGCGGCGCAGCGCTGCCGGATGGCATGAGCTATGCCGAATATGCCCATCGCGGCGCTTACCCGTTGATCGTCACAGCCCTGCTTGCCGCAGGATTCGTCCTGGTCGCGATGCGCCCGGGCGGCCCGGCAGAACGGTCCAGGCTGATACGTCCGCTGGTGCTGATTTGGATCGCACAGAACATTCTCCTGGTGATCTCCTCGATCTTCCGGCTCGATCTCTATATCGCCACTTTTTCGCTGACTTACTTGCGTCTAACAGCCTTTATCTGGATGGGGCTGGTGGCAGTGGGCTTGCTGTTGATCCTGATCCAGATTACCCGCCGAAAATCCAACTCCTGGCTGCTCTCAGCCAATGCCATCGCGCTGGCGCTCGTGCTCTACGGCTCTTGCTTTCTTAATGCGCCGTGGCTGGTGGCGACGTACAATGTGGAGCATT
Organism: uncultured Alphaproteobacteria bacterium; assembly: GCA_963752265.1. GTDB lineage: Bacteria > Pseudomonadota > Alphaproteobacteria > Rhizobiales > Xanthobacteraceae > Bradyrhizobium. The sequence continues at coordinate 6,546 of CAVVZW010000034.1, read as the reverse complement.
GTCGAGAAGTGAGTGGCAAGGGCCCCAATCTCGATTGGCGTTATCTTCAAAGCCTTGGCCCGCAAACCCTCCCCGCCATCGAGCGCCATCAAGAGAAACTTCCCCCGTTCTCGGTGCAGTTCGCGCCCTCCGAAAATTGGCGGGCGTGGGGCTTCCGCACATGGCGCCTCGAACGAGATTTCGCTAAGACACCCGCCGAACGGCTGATTTCTCCGAGCCGGCAGGCAAAGGCTAGCGACATGGCCCCTTCCATTCTTGTCGTCGATGACGACCCGCATATCCGGGACGTCGTCCGCTTTGCGTTCGAAAAGACCGGGATGAACATTTCGGTCGCGCAGGACGGCAAGGAGGCGTTGCGCCAGTTCGACCGCAACGTCCACGATCTCGTCGTTCTCGACATCGGCATGCCGGAGATGGACGGGCTGGAGGTCTGCCGGCAGATCAGGAAAACCGCGGAAACGCCGATCCTGTTTCTGTCCGCGCGTGACGAGGAGATCGACCGCATCCTCGGGCTCGAAATCGGCGGCGATGATTATGTGACCAAGCCGTTCAGCCCGCGCGAACTGGTTGCGCGGGTGAACGCGATCCTCCGGCGCGCCCGCAGCGCACCGCCGCCGGCAGAATCCAGAACGCTGAACCATGGCAGCCTCGCGATCGACACCGACGCCCGCACGGCGCGCTTTGACGACAAGCCGGTCACGCTGACCTCGCTCGAATTCTCGATCCTGCGCACGCTGCTGGCGCGGCCGGGATTTGTGTTCACGCGCGAACTGATTCTCGATGCGGCCTATGCCGGGAACATTCACGTCGCCGACCGCACCATCGACAGCCACATCCGCAATATCCGCGCCAAGATGACCGCGGCCGGTTCCGACTCCGTGATCGAGACCGTTCATGGCGTCGGCTTCAAGCTTGGCCGCTGCGAGGCCTCGCGTTGACCGAAGCAGCCCGACGTGCGCTCGGCACACCGGTCAAGTGGCGGCCGACCCTGAGCCTGATCGTGTTTGTGGTTCTGGTTAGCGTGCTCTTGCTGCCGCTGTTCAGTCTCTACTTTCTCAGGGTCTACCAGAACCAGTTGATCCAGGAGACCGAGTCCGAGCTGATCGCGCAAAGTGCTGCCTTGGCCGCGGTGTTTCACCGCGAGGTCGAGTTGACTATTCCACAGGACGTGGCGCTCGGCGCCAGCGTAGTGCCGACCGAGCAAAGGTCGCCGGAAGATCCGTACCAGCCGATCTGGCCCAAGCTCGAATTGGCCAACGAGACCGTATTGCCGCCGCGCCCGGCAGCGCGAACGCCGCAGCAGCCTGCCGACCCCGCCTATGTCGCGCTTGGCGCGCGCATGGCGTCCGATCTTGTCGCGACCCAGAACGTGACGCTGGCGGGATTTCGGCTGCTCGATCCCAACGGCGCCGTGATCGCCGGCCACGAGGAAGTCGGACTTTCGCTGGCGCATCTGGAGGAAATCGCGGAAGCCCTGCAAGGGCATTTTTCCGCCGTGCTGCGCGTGCGAATCTCCAAACACGACCAGCCGGCGATCTATTCGATCAGCCGCGGCACCGGCATGCGGGTGTTCACCGCCATGCCGGTGATCGTCCGCGATCATGTCGCCGGCGTCGTCTATGCCTCGCGAACGCCGAGCAATGTCTTCAAATATCTCTATGAACAGCGCACGCGATTCATGCTCGCCATTCTCGCGACCATCGTTCCGACGCTGTTGATCGGGTTTTTGTTTCACCGCACTATTACCGAGCCGATGCGCGAACTGGTCGAGCGCACCAACCTGATCGGCAAGGGCGATCGCACAGCGCTTCGGCCGTTGAGGCGCCACGGCACCAGCGAATTCGCGCGGCTGTCGGAGAGTTTTCTGGAAATGGCGCGGCGGCTGGATATGCGCTCGCACTTCATCTCGACTTTCGCCACCCATGTTTCGCACGAATTGAAATCGCCGCTGACGTCGATCCAGGGCGCGGCCGAATTGCTGCGCGACGACGTCGATGACCCCGACATGGACGACGACGACCGGCGCAAGTTTCTCGACAATATCGTGGCGGACACCGAGCGGCTGGCCAAGATATCGGTGCGGCTGCACGATCTGGCTCGCGCCGAAAATCCCGTCGGCGTCGGCCTCACCAAACTGACCGATACGGTCGCGAGCCTTTGCTCCTCTTTTGCCGCGCTCGACGTGCGTGCAGCGGGCGAGCTCGACACGCCGCTTCGCGTCTCGGAAGAAAACGCTGCGATCATTCTTTCCAATCTCGCCGACAATGCCCTGCGTCACGGCAGCACAGTGTTGAAGATTTTTGCCGTACGGCAACAAGCCATGCTGCTCGTGACCGTCAGCGACAACGGCGAAGGCATCTCACCCAATAATCGGGCGCAGATATTCGACAGTTTTTTCACGACGCGGCGTGAACACGGCGGCACCGGCATGGGGCTTGCGATCGTGCGCGCGATGCTGGAGGCCCATGGCGGCGCCATCCGCCTGATCGATTCCGAAGCGGGCGCTACCTTCGAACTGACGATCCCGATCGCCGACACGGCGCTGTCGTGATGATGGCGCGCGCCGGTCTTTGTCTGATCATTATTATTTCCGGGCTGGCGCTGCGCCACTTTGGCCTCGGCCTCGGAATCCCGGCTTCCATCGTCAAATATGGCGGCTCGGTGCTGTGGGGCGCCATGGTGTTTTTCCTCGTCGCGATCATCACGCCGCGACTTGCGGGATTTCATATCGCTTTGGTATCGGCCGTGATCGCCGTTGGAGTCGAGTTGTCCCGGTTGGTGCATACGCCGTGGCTCGACGATTTCCGGCTGACGCTTGCCGGCGCATTGTTGCTCGGCCGGATCTTCTCGCCATGGGATATCCTCGCTTATGCCGCCGGGATTTCGCTGGCGCTCGCTCTCGATGGCGTGGCCCGACCAATTGCCGCGCTGGCAACGCCTGCGCCTGCGCCTTACTCGCCGAGTTGAAAGCGCTCGAAGCGATGCAGTTCCTCTTCGATCCGGCGCTTCAACTCCTTGCGTGGACCTTTGACGGCGGTACCGACCCAGTTCCATTTCTGCAATAGCAACTTCCGTTTCTGCCGGTCGGTCTTGAGATCAACGGCGGCGACGATTTCATCGCCGACCAGAACGGGCAGTGCAAAATAGCCGTGACGCCGCTTCTCTTTCGGCACGTAGGCTTCGAAGAGATGCTCATAGCCGAAGATGAGACGCGTCCGCTTGCGCTGGATGATCAGGGGATCAAACGGGGACAGGATATGCACGCGCTCGGCGGCGGCGTGATCCGCGATCTCCAGCATCGAAGGCTGCGCCCAATGCTCTTGCTTGCCGGCGTCTTGAAGTGCGACGGGCACGAGTTCGCCGCGGCGAACGCGCGCCTCGATCAAGCGACGGACCGCCTGCTTGCTCGGCGCATCGAGATGGCAGATGGAATCAAGGCTGACCACGCCCTGTGCGCGCAGAGCGCGGTCGAGAATGTAGCCGGCGATTTCACGCTCGGAGGCCGGCTTCGGCGGTTTGTCCCAGCCGAAATGCCGATCCGTCAGCTCATAGGTCTTGAGCATGCCGTTGCGTTCGGAGATGGTGACGCGGCCTTCGTAGAACGCCAGTTGCAGCGCCCGCTTCGATGGCTTGCGGCTCGCCCAGGCATGCACCTTCTCGACCAGCACGTCGTCCTCGATGTCACGGATGGTCAGCGCACCGTCCTTCTTCAGGAGCCGCATCACCTTGCGCAAATCGGCGGGCTTCACCTCGGCAAACCATTTATGGCCCTCGCGCCGGTGCAGCTTCATCGCCGGGATGAAAAAACGAAAATCCTTCGCCGGCACGTAAGACAGCGCGTGGGTCCAGTATTCGAAAACACTTTTGTCGACGCTCTGGGAGTGACTCAGATCGGCGCGGCGATAGGCGGGGATCCGGTTCCAGAGAATGTGATGGTGGCAGCGCTCGATCACATGGATGGTGTCGATCTGCACATAACCGAGATGTTCGATTGCCGCTCGCGTCGCCTGCGGCCCTTCGCCAAACGGGGCTTCGGAATCAAGCCGCTGGGCCCGCAGCCAGATCGCTCTGGCGGCGGCTTTGGTCAAGGCTATCGGCTTAAAGGCGTTCGGCATCGCGACAACTTAACGGGATTCGCGATTTCCGTTAGATGGATTTTTCAGAAAAAGCTCATGCGCGCGAACGCGCACGGCGCCGCAGATAAAGGTTGTTGAGGATGAGAGCCGTGCCCGTCATGCAGGCGCCGGCGATCTGCATCCTTGTCGGGATCACGCCGGTCAACGCCGATACGGTGAACGTGGTCATCGGCAGAATGTCCATTAAACAACACACCATTGAGCGGCGTAACAATCTTTGTTGCCTATGTTCCAGCGGCGGATCTTTCTCAGCGTGTGCGCGATCGGCACCCGCAAGGCGTCGATGCGGTGTTAGAGCTGGTCGGCAACAGCACGGTCGTCGACTCGCTCAAGATGGTGCGCCGCCATGGCCGCCTCTGCCAGGCCGGCTTCCTCGGCGGTCTTGGTCCGATCCAGGACTTCATGCCGGTGATGCAATTGCCAAGCGGCGTGCATTTCAGCTTCTTCGGCAGCTTCATGTTCGGGCTACCTTCATTTCCGGCGTCCGAGGTCCCGATGCAGACCATCGTCGAGCGGGTCGAGAACGGCGCCTACAAAGCCAAGCCGGCGCGCGTGTTCCGTTTCGAGGAAATCCGCGAAGCCCATCGCCTGATGGAATTGGCTGCGGCGAACGGCAAGATCGTTGTGTCTTTGTAGGCGGGAATTGCGCCCGGCGGGGCGACCACCTTCGCCACGCCGGGCGCAGTTGTCATTTTTCGTTCTCGGAGGTCCAGAGATGTTAAGGTTCCTGATCAGAGCGGGCGCGGTTGCGGCGGTGGCTTTCATCGAGTTGCCCGTCCAGGCACAGGTTGCGCAGAGTGGCTATGCGCTGCCGTTGTCATTGGCGATGGAAGCGGCTGCCGAGGCGGTGCGTGTTTGCGAAAGCGACGGTTACGCGGTCTCTGCTTCCGTCGTCGATCCTTCGGGCGTTGTGAAACTTCAGGCCAAGGGCGACCACTCCACGATCCATACGCGCGATTCCAGCTTCCGCAAGGCATACACCGTCGTGACGCTCGGTCCGATCTTCCGCTTCGACGCATCGAGCGCGTTCACGGAGATCGTGGCCAAGAGCTCATCCGGGCCGGCCATCTCTTCGCTCCCGGATATCCTGCCGCTCGCGGGCGGCTTGGCGATCGAGGCTGGCGACGAGATCGTTGCCGCGCTGGGCGTCAGCGGTGCGCCCGGCGGCGACAAGGACGAAGCCTGCGCCCGCGCCGGTGTTGCCAGAATTCAGGATCGGGTGACGGCCGCAGTCTCGAAGCATTAAAGGCTAGTATAGCCGGGCCGTGATGATTTATCGAAGATCAGGCCGCTTGGCGTGATCGCCAATACTCCCGGTCGCGATGTCCGCATCGCATACGGCTTTGCCGCGCTCTGGCGCCTTGCACCGGTATACGCTGCCGGTGAGGCGATCGATCAGCCACATATTATCGTCGAGGGAACTCTCCATGCCGACGAAGCGCGTTCCCACCGCCGTAATCAGCGTGGACAGCAAAATGGCTGTCGCGATGATGACCGAGGCGATCAACACGGAAACTGGGGTTCCCACCTGCCCTGGCATGATTGGACGGTACCCCTGATGTCCGTTTGGTTTCTTTTGTGTCGCAAACAAAGACACCTGACTACACTCGAATCAAAATTGTTACATCACCGCGGAGATCATCCAACACGGCGTTGCCATTTTCTAGAGGCGCATCTGGCCAAATTTTTGTTCGCACCTCGGCGACGGCGCGACAGCTTTACAGGCGCCCGATCGTAATCGTTGCGTCGGGGCCGAGTGAGAGAGACAATCTCAATGGCGGCTTCGTGCAGTCGTTTGCGAACCATTCCGGTCTCGTCGCCACCGTCACCGGCGAGGGCCTCGTGGTGCCGACGATCGGAAACCAATACTGGTTCGAATATGGCGGCCGGATCGGATACCGCATCACCAAGAGCGGACCGCGGACGTTTTCGCGGACGGCACGTTGGGACCGCAGCCGGTCGGCAACACGATTTACGGCGGCGTCGGCTTGCGCCTGAATGCGCAACTGACCTGGTTGCAAAATAATTTTAGTCCCCAGCAATTGGGCAACCCCGCCATCAGTGGTTTGCTCGCCGAGCCAGCGGGCGATGGCGTGCCCAACCTGGTCAAGTACGCCTTTAATATTGGCTCCTTTGTGGATGGGCAGCCGTTCCTGCCCCATGTTACTTCTGCCGGCGGCCAGGTAACCTTGTCGTTCCTAGGCCAGCAATCCGATGTTACTTATACAGTCCAGGCCAGCACCGACTTGATCAACTGGAGCACGACGGGGGTTAACTCCCAGGTCAATGGCCAGCAAATCACGGCCAGTTATCCCATCCCCGCGGGTGGCCATGCGTTTCTGCGGGTGATGGTGTCGGTGCCCTGAATGGGAATAGCAATACGTAACCGGTCGAGCAACAGGCAGATAGC
>CAVVZW010000033.1:0-8488 GCA_963752265.1 uncultured Alphaproteobacteria bacterium | reverse complement strand
GTGTTATGTCCTCTTTCTTCGACTCGTCGTCTTGCTCCTCGTGATAACACGTGTAACGGAGTCTCGCCTCGGCCGTTCTTCGCAGTCGCTGTAGCACCTTGATCGAGAAGCTTCCGTGCAATGTCGAGCTTCCCAAAGCAGCACGCAGTAATCGACGTCTTCGACGTTGCGCTTAATCGTATTCAATAACCCGGCAGGAGCGTCCGATGAATATTCAAGCGCAAGCCGTCCACCATGAGAAGATGCGGATCGCGGGCGCTCTGGTCGATACCGACGAGCGCGTCGAGGTCCTTAATCCCTACACCAACAAGGTCATTGGTACGGTTCCCGCCGCGCGGCCCGAGCATGTGCGGGATGCTTTTGCGAAAGCCAGGGCATTCAAGCCGAAGCTGACGCGTTATGAGCGCCAGAAGATCCTGCTGCGGACCGCGGATATCCTGGCCGACCGGAAAGAACAATTCGCGCGGCTGATTACAGCAGAGTCCGGCCTTTGCTGGAAGGATTCACTCTATGAGGCCGGCCGCGCCTACGATGTTTATTCATTCGCAGGCCAACTCACGATCAAGGATGACAGCGAGGTTTTCTCCTGCGACATCAGCCCGCAGGGCAAGGCGCGCAAGATTTTCACCATGCGCACGCCGCTTCTGGGCGCGATTTCCGCGATCACGCCGTTCAACCATCCGCTCAATATGGTGAGCCACAAGATCGCGCCTGCGATCGCCACCAACAATCGGATCGTGCTGAAGCCGACCGAATTGACGCCGATGACCGCGCTGGCCCTGGCCGACGTGCTCTATGAGGCCGGCCTTCCGCCCGAAATGCTGTCGATCGTCACGGGAAATCCGCACTCCATGGGAGATGCGATGATCACCGATCCTGACGCCGACCTGATCACTTTTACCGGGTCGGTCCGCGTCGGCAAGCACATCGCAGCGAATGCCGGCTACAAGCGTCTGGTGCTTGAACTCGGCGGTAACGATCCACTGATCGTCATGGAGGACGCCGACCTGGAGAAAGCCGCGGAACTGGCAGTGACTGGGGCGACCAAGAACTCTGGCCAGCGCTGCACGGCGGTCAAACGTATCCTGTGTGTTGAGGCGGTAGCGGACGAATTTTCAGCACTGGTGCTGGCGCGGGCGAAAAAACTGAAATGCGGCGATCCAATGGATCCCTCGGTCGACGTCGGGACCGTCATTCATGAGCGCGCCGCGACCGAATTCGAGCGCCGTGTCAATGACGCTGTGCAGAAAGGCGCGAGGCTGCTGCACGGCAACGATCGCAAGGGCGCGCTATATCCGCCGACCGTGGTCGATCACATTCCCTACACCTGCGAACTGGTGATGCAGGAAACCTTTGGGCCGGTGATTCCGATCATCCGGGTCCCCAATGACATCGATAGCGTCATCCGGATTTCCAACTCAACGGCCTTTGGCTTGTCGTCGGGCGTTTGCACCAACCGTCTCGATTACATTACGCGGTTCGTGAATGAGCTCGACGTTGGAACGGTCAATGTCTGGGAGGTACCGGGTTATCGTATCGAGATGTCGCCGTTCGGCGGCATCAAGGATTCCGGCCTTGGATACAAGGAAGGCGTTCAGGAAGCGATGAAGAGCTTCACCAACGTGAAGACCTATTCGCTCCCCTGGTCCGGTTAAGCGCGCCGCCGGGTGAAGTGAGTCAGCAGGCCCGCGCCTGACAAAAATAGTTCATCGAAGTTTCATAATAACGGGTGCGGAGAGACGGCGAGGGAATTCAGCTAGAAATCAGGGGGAGGCTTGCAATGTCGACGATATCTGATCCGGCGGGCGTGGGCTCGTTGGGCGTGACGCATCCGGAACTGATGAGTTCCTTCCGTCGCGCGCAGTGGCGGATGCTGCTTGCGGCGATGTTTTGCTATCTCTTCTTCTACACGGGACGGCAAACATTCGGGTTCGCCATTCCCGGCATTCAGGCCGAATTCGGCGTCAGCAAGGCCGCGCTCGGATGGGCCAGCGCGGCGCTGCTGTGGTGCTATGCGGTCGGCCAGGCGGTCAACGGCAACCTCGGCGACAAGTTCGGCGGCCGGCGTGTCATGAGCGCGGGTGCGATCCTGTCTTTCATCATGAACTGGGCAACCAGCCTGTCGACCGGCGTGGTCAGTCTTTCGGTGTTTTGGGGCATCAACGGCTATTTTCAGTCGATGGGATGGGCGCCGGGCAGCCGGCTGTTGTCGAACTGGTGGGGCCGTCACGAGCGCGGAACAGTCTACGGCCTCTACACTTTCGCGGCCGGGCTTGCTTCGGTGCTCTCGTTCGTGACCTCGCTGGTGGTCGTCGGCCACTTCCAGCTGGACTGGCGCTGGATCTTCAGAATTCCGGTCACGCTCCTGCTGGTCGGCGGCATCGCGTTCTATCTGATCGCCCGGGAAAAGCCGGAAGATCTCGGATTCAATTCACCGCATGACGACGCGGTGGACGACGCGGCCAAGCAAGCAGCCCTGGTGATCGATTCCGAAAGCTCCTTCTCCAGATACAAGGCCGTGCTGTCGAACTGGCGGTTGCTGGTGGCGAGCGTTTCCATCGGCTTTCAGAATGCCGCCCGCTATGGGTTGCTGGTGTGGGTTCCCGTTCATTTCCTCGGCGCCAACTGGTCCAAGGCCGACGCCAATTCGGCCGTGATCGATCCGCGCTGGATCAGCATTGCGTTGCCGGTCGGGATGGCGGTCGGTGCATTCAGCAACGGCTGGGTGTCGGACCATATCTTCAACTCGCGACGCTATGCGGCAATTGTTCTCTACATGGCGCTCGCATGCGTGACCGCGCTTTACATGTCGACCATTCCGACCACGGCCGTCTACCAGGGCCTCGTGGTGCTTTTCCTGTGCGGCTTCTTTGTCTATGGGCCGCAATCGTCGTTCTGGGCGTTGTGCCCGGATCTGGTCGGGCACAAGCGCGCGGGAACGGCGACAGGGGTCATGAATTTCTGCGCCTATCTGTTTGCCGGATTGGGTGAACCGGTCATCGGGCATTTCATGGACAGCACCCAGCAAACCTCGATCGTGTTTGTGATCGTTGCGGTATGCTCCGCCGCAAGCGCTGCCGTGGCGATGTTCATCAGACGCTGAGTTCTGATCTTAATGCGGCTCCCCGTTCATCACGAGGAGCCGCATCTCAGATCAGCCGCATGCCCTTCATGCTGGCATGGCCGCCTCGGCCTACGATGATGTGATCATGCACGGAGATGCCGAGCGGGCCGGCAATGCCGATGATTGCTTTCGTCATCTGGATATCGGCCTGCGAGGGCGAGGGATCGCCTGAGGGGTGATTGTGGACCAGGATCAAGGCGGTTGCCGATAATTCCAGCGCCCGCTTGATCACCTCGCGCGGATAGACCGGCGTGTGGTCCACGGTGCCGGTCTGCTGCACCTCGTCCGCAATCAGTTGGTTGCGCTTGTCGAGAAAGAGAATGCGAAACTGCTCCTTGTCGGCGAACGCCATGTGGGTGCGGCAATAGTCGAGCACCTCATTCCAGGACGAGAGCAGCGCGCGTTCCCGAAGCTCCCCTCTGGTGATCCGGTGCGCGGCAGCAGTGATCAGCTTGAATTCGGTGATGGTCGCTTCGCCAACGCCTTTGACTTCGCGCAGGCGCGTCTCGGGGGCATGAATGGCTTCGGCGAACGAGCCGAAAGTCTTGATCAGGGTTTTGGCCAGCGGCTTGACGTCGCCGCGCGAAATAACCCGGAACAGCACCATTTCGAGCAATTCATAATCACTCAGCGCGCCGGCTCCCGCCTGGCGAAAGCGCTCGCGCAGCCGCTCGCGGTGGCCGTGATAATGCGGCGGCTCCTCGCGCGCCGCCTTTGGATCAGTCTCTTCGCTGGTCTCGCTGCCCATCCGCAGCAATGTGCAGCGGCGGCGAAGTTTTGCAACCGGGAAGTGCAGCCCACGCATCTGTGATTTGATTTATAGAATGGTCTATCCCTATATCGCCGCGATGATCAGGACAGCCAGAACGACCGAAGAGCTCGTGCGCCCCCGCGGGCGGCCGCGGGAGTTCGATATGGACGAGGCGCTCGATCAGGCGATCCGGGTTTTTTGCGAGCAGGGCTACAACGCGACCTCGATCGGCGACCTGATCGATGCGATGGGGCTGGCCTCGGGCAGCATCTACAAGGCTTTCCGCGACAAGCGGGCCGTGTTTCTGGCGGCCCTGGATCGCCATATCACGCTGCGCAAGGAACAGATCGCGGCGGTAGCCCGCACTTCCAAGCCCGGCCGCGAGCGGTTGCGCGACGTGTTCGCTCACTTCGTCGAGGTGTCAAAGGGCGCCGAAGGCCGGCGCGGCTGTTTGGTGGTCGGCAGCGCCGTTGAGCTCGCGATCGTCGACCGCGAGGTCGCCGCGCGCGTCAACGCCAGCATTGGCAGGAATGAAGCCTTCCTCGCCGACCTGATCCGCGATGGTCAGGTGGACGGATCGATTTCAGCCGGGATTGATCCCGAGGATACGGCGCGCGTCATGGTCTGTCTCACCCAGGGTCTGCGGGTGGTCGGTAAATCCGGGCGGGCGCCGCAGGATACGGCGACCGCCGTCGATATCGCCATGAAACTTCTCACGTAATGAGCCTGCTCGAAATCACTCGCCGACCTTTTTGGCAAATTAGAGAATAACCGTTCCCAAAATAAGGAAAAACACGTGACAACGATCGCCTCCGACCTTCCTGACGACGCGCCATCGATCTCGAGCTGGATGACTTTTCTGCTTGCGCTGTCCTGCGGCGTGATCGTCGCCAATATCTATTACGCTCAGCCGCTGGTCGGCCCGATCGCGGCCGAACTCGGCCTGTCTCCGCAGGCCGCAGGCCTCGTCGTGACCATGACCCAGATCGGTTACGGGATAGGGCTGTTTTTCATCGTGCCGCTCGGCGATCTCATCGAGAACCGTCGGCTGGTGCTGTCCGTGATGGCGCTCGGCGCGTTCGCGCTGGCCACGGCGGCATTCGCGACGCACATGCTTACGTTCTTTGTGGCCATGCTTTGCGTGGGTCTGGGCTCGGTCACCGTGCAGATCCTCGTGCCCTATGCCGGGCATCTTGCGCCCGAACAGATCCGGGGGCGGGTGATCGGCAATATCATGACGGGCTTGATGCTCGGCATCATGCTGGCGCGGCCGGTCTCGAGCTTCATCGCTTCGGCGTCGTCCTGGCATATGGTCTACGCGCTGTCGGCCGGCGTCACGGTCGTGCTGGCGCTGGTGCTGTACTTTGCATTGCCGGTGCGCAAGCCGCAGGCGCGTCTCGGCTATGGCGCATTGCTCGCATCGATGGTGCACCTGGCGCGCACCACGCCGGTGTTGCGGCGCCGCGCGCTTTATCAGGCAGGCTTGTTCGCGGCGTTCAACCTGTTCTGGACCACGGTGCCGCTGGTCCTGGCCGGCCCCGCCTTTCATATGTCGCAGACCGGCATCGCCCTGTTTGCGCTCGCCGGTGTCGGCGGCGCGATCGTATCCCCCATCGCCGGCCGCCTGGCCGATCACGGCTGGACCAAGCCCGCAACCGCGCTTGCCATGCTGCTGACGACGGGCGGCTTTGCGCTGACGCTGGTGACCGCACCGGGCTCGACCCTCTCGCTGGCCTCGTTCGTTGTCGCGGCGATCGCGATCGACGCCGGCACACAAGGCAATGTGACGTTGGGCTATCGCGCGCTATTCATGCTCGGCGGGGAACACCGCAGCCGGTTGAACGGCCTCTATATGACGACGTTCTTCCTCGCCGGTGCGGCGGGTTCAGCCGTCGGCGCCTGGGCTTATGCCCATGGCGGCTGGACTTTTGCGGCCTGCATCGGTGGCCTGCTGCCCATGCTCGCGCTGATTTATCTCGCGACGGAATAAACAACGGCCCGTTCGGCTAAGTCCTGCGCTTGAGATGATATTCGCTGGCAAGCCGCCATGTGTTGCGCTCGTCGGTGGATTTACGGTTGACCCAATGGAACGAGTTGGCCTCGATCTCGAGGAAGCACCACTGGCAGATCGTGCCGTCCGCCTTGCGATACTCCTGAACGATGTCGGCACCGACTTGCCGGCCCGTCATCCGGTCATGCGTCTGCCTGACCGGATCGATAAACGTGATGTGCCAATTGTCGTGCCGCGGATCGTATACACGCAGGGTCGTTCCGTACATTTTATCGGCCTCGCCAGGCGTCCGTCCGATCCGCGAAGGCACGATCCAGACGTCCTGGATGGCGCGGCCTTCCAGCGCCCAGCCGAAATGCACTTCGGCACTTGAATTGAAGCGCTCACCATTGGCGCCATACCTCGTGACCGTTCCGTCCCATGCGCCGACGAACTGCCCATAAAGCATCATTTTGTCGCGGCGATCGACCGCCGGGCCATTGGTACCGCATAGCGCGTCGACGAATGAAAGCGATTTATTGACCATCGTTAATCTCCAGGGCGAGGCCTTGTGTTCTCTAGCGATATGTCGCCAAAGACCGGGTCCGCCTCTTGGAGAAAATTGCCGTTTATCGAAGTCTGACGCGCCTTAAAGCCGGCAGCGTAGATCGAAGGTTAGGATCGTCGTCCGCAAATCAGGCTTGCGCCGGCGGCTTCTCGTGATGGCGCTCGGACAGCGTGAAGATTTCGAAGCCGGTCGCCGTGACACCGACCGAGTGCTCAAACTGTGCCGACAGCGAGCGGTCCCGTGTCACCGCGGTCCAGCCGTCGGACAGGATCTTCACATGCGGCTTGCCGAGATTGATCATCGGCTCGATGGTGAAGAACATGCCGGGCTTGAGCGGTACGCCCTCGCCCGGCCTGCCCACATGAATGATGTTCGGCTCGTCGTGGAACAGGCGGCCGAGACCGTGGCCGCAGAAATCGCGCACCACGCTCATGCCCTGCGGCTCGACAAAGCTCTGGATCGCGTGACCGATATCGCCGGTGGTGGCGCCAGGTTTCACGGCGGCGATGCCGCGCATCATGGCTTCATAGGTCACCTCGATCAGCCGCTCGGCCTTTCGCGCGATCGGCGCAATCGCATACATCCGGCTGGAATTGCCATACCAGCCGTCGACGATGAAAGTGACATCGACGTTGACGACGTCGCCCTCTTTCAGCGCTCGGTCTCCGGGCATGCCATGACACACCACATGGTTGATCGAGGTACAGGTCGAATAACGATAGCCGCGATACATCAGCGTCGCCGGAAAGGCGCCATGGCTGAAGGCAAACTCCCGGACGAAATCGTCGATTTGCGAGGTCGGCATGCCCGCCTTGACGATGTCGGTCAGCTCGTCGAGGCATTTTGCCACCAGCGCACCTGCCTTGCGCATGCCGGCAAAGGAACTTGCGCCATGCAGCTTGATCTGTCCGGTCTTGCGCAGGGATGTATCCGAGGCCTCAACATAGCTCATGGGTGGGCGTATCTCGATGGGAGGGTGAATTGAGGGGTCTAATTTAATGATTGGCGCGCGCCGTGCAAGCGATCCGAAGGGCGTGCGAGGCCCGGAACCGCCGTCAATTTGAGACCTCGACCGTGGTCTCGACCGGTAGCGCCCCGCCGAGAACGCGGATTTCGCGCACGGGGTAAGGCACCTTGATGCCCTCGCGCTTGAATGTCTCCCACAGCGCCAGCATTACGTCGCTCTTGACGTTATCCATGCCGTCGGGTTCGGAAATCCAGAAGGTCAGGGAAAACTTCATGCCGGTCTCGGCAAACTCGGTGAGGATGCAGCCGGGCGTCCTGGACTTGATGGCGCGGGGAGCGGCGGCTGCGATGTCGGCTGCGAGTTTGCACACCTGCCGCGGGTCGGAGTCGTAATTGGTGCCGAAATTCACCTTCACCAGCGTGTTCTTGTCGGTATAGGTCCAGTTGGTCACCTTTTGCGTCACCAGATCCTCGTTCGGGATCAGGAACTCGCGGCCGTCGCCGGCGGCCACCGAAATATAGCGTGTCTTCATCGCGCTGATGCGCCCGGAGCTGTCGCCGATGGTGACGAGGTCGCCGGGTTTGACCGACTTGTCCGCCAAAAGAATGATGCCGCTGATGAAGTTGGCGACGATCTTTTGCAGACCGATGCCGACGCCGACGCCGACGGCGCCCGAGAACACTGCCAGCGCCGACAGGTTGATGCCGACCGCACTGAGCGCGACCGCGATCGCGACCACCAGCAACCCCAGCCGTATCATCTTCACCAGCAGCACCTGGATCGACGGCGTCAGGTCGGAGGATTGATTGATACGGTTTTCGGCAAAATTGCTGGCGACGTTGGTAAGCCAGAGCGCCGCAATCAGGAGCAGGCCGAGCTTGATCAGGACCAGCGGCGTCAGCCGCAATCCGCCCAGAACGATCGAAACTGAATCGAGCGCATCGATCGCCGGATCGAGCTGATTGATGATGCTCAGCGCCGCGATCAGCCACGCCGACAGCGAGATCAACTTGACCAGGAACGTGTTGCGGATGACCGAGGTGGCAAGCCGGATGATCAGCCACGCGAGAGCAAGCTTGGCCGCGATG
>CAVVZW010000032.1:0-9904 GCA_963752265.1 uncultured Alphaproteobacteria bacterium | reverse complement strand
GGCGGCCGGATCACTGACGTCTTGAGCATGGCATCCAGCAAGGTCGCAGCAGCATCCGTTCCCTTGGGTAGCCGGCACAGGATGTCCGAGAGCCTGCCGTCGAGCAGCAGCATGGTGAAGCCATGCACCAGCGACCAGGCGCGCACGATCGCGGCCGCCTGATCGAGCGACAGCGTCTCAGTCGCGATCGCTTCTTGGCGCTGCGCGCCGACGGAGCCCGCGAGCCCGGCAAACGCCGCCTGCGCCGCCTCGTGGAGCGCTGGCCGCTTCATGTCGAGACGTTCGGCGCGAAACATCAAGGTGTACATGGCAGGATGGGCTTGCGCGTAGGCGACATAGGCCCTCGCCCGCGCCACTGCTTTGTCCATCATCGAGCCGCCGCTTTCCTCGGCTGCGACCATCGCCATGTTGAATTGCCGAAAGCCGATCGCCGCGAGTTCGCTGACGAGACCCGTGAGATCGCCGAAATGATGGGTGGGCGCGGCATGAGAGACGCCGGCCTCGCGCGCGACTGCCCGTAGCGTCAGCCCGGACAGCCCGTCGCGTTCCAATACCCGCTCCGCTGCCTCCAGTAGCGCGGTATGCAGCGCGCCGTGATGATATGGCGTCGTGTTTTCGCTCGATGCCGGCGCTCGCGCCGCGGCTTTCGCGCGCGCAGGCCGCGCGACCGGGGCGCGGCGCACGCGGCTTCGCGCTGATTCTGCTCTGGTTTTCATCGGCGCAATATATGGCTCAATGTTTACACTGTAAAGATTTCGCTTGACCGGCACTGCGATTGGGCTTAACTTCATCTTTACATCGTAAAGATTGAGATATGGGAGGTACTGATGCGGCAGGAAGTCCCGGCCAAGACGGCCCGAAACAATCGCGGCCCGATCCCGTTCGAATCCGATGCGGCGCATCTGAAAATCACCGGCGAGTTACCGCGCGAACTGAACGGCACGCTGTACCGTAACGGCCCGAACCCTCAATTCGATGCCCCCAACGCGCACTGGTTTGTCGGCGACGGCATGCTGCACGCCTTTCATCTCGAAAACGGCCGCGCCAGCTATCGCAACCGCTGGGTCCGCACTCCGAAATGGCAGGCCGAAAGCCAAGCCGGTCGTGCCCTGTTTGGCGGCTTCGGGCGCCAGCTTGCGGATGTGCCGGCGCCCATCACCGACGGCGGCGTCGCCAATACCAACATCATTTTTCACGGCGGCAAACTCCTGGCGCTGGAAGAAGCGCACCTGCCGACCGAAATCGAGCCGGGCACGCTGGCCACCCGCGGCTATTGCAACTTCGACGGCGCGATCGGTGGACCTTTCACGGCGCACCCGAAGATCGATCCCGTCACGGGCGAGTTGTTCTTCTTCGGCTACAATGCAAGCGGCCCTCTCACCCCTGCGCTTTCCTTCGGATCGATCGACGCCAAAGGCAGCGTGACGCGCTTCGATCGGTTCGAAGCGCCCTACGTCAGCATGGTGCATGACTTCATCGTCACCGAAAAACATCTGCTGTTTCCGATCCTCCCTATCACCGGCAGCATGAACCGCGCCATGGTGGGACAGCCGCCCTACGCCTGGGAGCCCGACAAGGGCGCCTATGTCGGCGTCATGAAGCGAAACGGCTCGGCCAAGGACATCGTCTGGTTCCGCGGCGAGAGCTGCTATGTCTTCCACGTCATGAATGCCTGGGAAGAAGGCGACCGCATCATCGCCGACGTCATGCAGTTTGAGGAAGCGCCGCTGTTTCCGCATCCCGACGGCTCGCGCACCGACCCCGAAAAGTCGCGCGCCCGTCTGGCGCGCTGGACCTTCGACCTATCAGGCAATACCGACCGTTTCCAGCAGACCTATCTTGACGATCTCACCGGCGAGTTTCCGCGTATCGACGACCGCCGCGCGGGCCTTGCCAACCATCACGGCTGGTACGCCTGCTCCAATCCCGACCTGCCAATGTTTGAAGGATTTGCCGGCGTCGCGCACGTCAATGGCAAAGGCGAGCGTCTCGGCAAATATCTCCTGCCGCCTGGCGACAGCATTTCCGAGCCGGTCTTCGTGGAAAGAAGCAAGGACGCCACTGAGGGCGATGGCTGGCTGCTTGCGGCGGTGTGGCGGGCGAACGAGAATACCAGCGACCTCGCCGTCTTCAACGCCGCCGATGTCGATGCGGGCCCGGTGGCGCTGGTGCATCTCGGCCACCGCGTGCCAGATGGTTTTCACGGCAATTGGGTGGGCGCGGCGTGAGCCGCATTCGAGGGAGAGCGCCATGAAGGACGTCTTTGTCAGGCTCGGCACCGACTTCTTGTCCACCATCCTGTTCGCGGGCGTCTATTTTGCCACCGGCAACATCGCGCTTGCGACAGGGATTGGAATTGCCGGCGCCATCGGCCAGGTGATCTATGCCCACGTCACCGGAAAAGAGCTCGGCTTCATGACCTGGGCGAGCCTTGGGCTGGTCATCGTACTGGGCACGGCCACCCTCCTCACCAACGATCCCCGATTTGTGCTGGCCAAACCCTCGATCGCGCATTTTGCGATCGGCGCCGTCATGCTCAAGCGCGGCTGGATGCTGCGTTACGTGCCGCCGATCGTTGCCGAGACGATCCCCGAATATGTCACGATTGCCGGGTTTTCCTGGGCTTTCCTGATGTTCGCGCTTGGGCTTGGCACCATTGCGGTAGCGCTGACCGGCGACATCAAGCTCTGGGCGTTTTATGTATCCGTCGTGGCGGTCGGCGCGAAAATCCTGGCCTTCGCCATCCAGTATGTCGCCTTCCGCCTCCTCATCACCAGCCGCCTGCGCGCTCGCGCCGCCAGCACCTGAAAACCCGGAGATTGAGCATCAGTGGCGAGATGCGCTATATGCAAACCAAACCACTGACGGTTTTGGGGAGATGACGCGAATGGCTGTGGACGGAAACTGGAACATCACCATGAGTACGCCGATGGGCGACCGCCCGTCGACGCTGAGCCTGAAGAGCGCGGGCGGCGCGTTGACTGGAACACAGGAGGCCGAAGGCAACTCCATCGAGATCTTCGACGGCAAGGCCAACGGCGACGACGTGTTCTGGAAGGTATCGATCACCAACCCGATGCCGCTGACGCTCGAATTCACCGGCAAGGTTTCCGGCGACAGCATTTCCGGCGAAATGGGCATCGGCCCAATGGGAAGCTTTCCGTTCACGGGAACGCGGGCTTAACTCAGTCCCCCGCGCGCGGTGCCCTAACGGGTAGCGCGCCGCCGAAACGTACCCCCGTCCGCTATGACTTGACCGCGCGCTCCGGCAGCGCAACCGGCACATGCGCCGACGAACTCACCACGCGCGGCGCGCCATCGGCATAGGTCGGCACTCTATCGGTCCGGCCCTTGATCAGGGTCTCAAGGACTAGAAAGAACTTTTCCGCAAGCATTGGACGAACTCCGTTGTCCATCAATGCGAGTGATGCTGCGCCGACTTTGTTTCATGTCTGTTTCGCGGGATCTGCGAAACGGTTTCATCTGCCCGCCCAAGGCCAGCGCACCGTCACATCGCCGTGATGGGGTGCGGACCGCGCAAGGTCGCTGGAGCGGCCGAGATCTGAATGTCAAAAAGCGTGGAGAGAGCCGAAGCGTCATGAAACGCATCCGTCGCGGGGCCTCATGGTTCGAGACATGGTTCGAGACGCCGCGTCGCGGCTCCTCACCATGAGGGTCTCCGACCTCATCCTGAGGGGCATTGCGCCAGCTATGCGTCTCGAAGGATGGACGCAAGAGCACCCCTCCCGCGACGCAACCGCGCCCGAGTTACGCATAAACGCGCAGAACAGAGAATAAGGCCGTTGCGGCTGGCGGCCTTTTCTTTCGATCGGAGCAAGAGGCGCCGCTCTAATCAGCGGTATTTTTTTCGGGCTGCGGCTCGCCCCGGTTTTCAGCCGTCTGCTTTGCGTCTCCCGGCTTTTTCCCAGCCATGTTGCCAGGATTAAAATGATACTTGCCGTCCGGGTTTTCGCCGGGCAACTTCTCATCTGCACTTCTTTTGTTATCGTTGGCCATTGGGCATTCCCTTGAACGACTAACAACATCCAACAGGGCTTATGTCGTAACGTTCCAAGGAACATCAGACACCACTGCAACTGCGGCCTCCAGCCGTATCACTCAGCCTTGGATTCCCCGGCTTCGCGGGCGATCCTCAGCGCTTTCAATCGCTCGCGGTTCTCGTGAAAAGCCTTTTGCGTGCGCTCTTGCTCTGTCATGGCTTTGGAAGCGTCAACTTCCCTGAATAATTTCCGGGCTTCGCGCTCGGCCGGTGTAATGACTTTCCGTTCAAATGAGTCGTTCATTTCAGTCCTTGTCAGTCCTTGCGTCTCAATCCTTGATCGCGATTTCTCGCATGCTGCGGAGGTATCGCAGGCCCTCGATGGCGAGCGAGTTTTGGTCGGCGTCTCATCATTCCATATGTTTCATCACACGGTCGATCGCTGCCACCTGCATTTGTCGGTCTCCCCGCAAATCGCTCAACGTGCCGGAGGAATTTTCGTTCCATGCGCAGGATCAGCCGATTAAGTTGTTCCCCACCCGAACGGCATCAACCTTTTCAAGCGCTCGCTCTGAGTCTCGCGGCCGGAACAACGTGTCTGCATTGCTGTTGATTTCCCGTGGTCGCGGCGTCGGCTGCGAATCAACTGCCGGTGAGCCATGTCGCTACTGCAACTAAACCCGCCCATCCCCGTCGTCACACCAAAGGGCGACGGCTACGCCCATCTGATGATCGACTACGGCCCCGAATTCAATCTCTTCTGGGTTTGTTTCCTCGACGATTCCGGCGAGTGCTGGACCTACGACAACAGCCAAATTCGCGCTCAAAAGAACGTGACCATGGGCCGCACTCACGTTTCGATGCACAACGGTCCGGGCATCGCACGTCAGCGCGCTGCAAAAACGGAAGCCGCGGGAACTTAAAGTCTGCTCACGCATTGTCTCCCCGGCGATGGAATTCTGCGAGGAGCGGGACAGTCCCAACAAAGGCGGCGCGGCGTAAATCCCGGGCCGCCTTTTTGCTTATCCGGTTCGAGAGGATCGAGTGAGATGGTCAAACAGCGCAAATCCACCCCGATGGAAATTCAGCCGGGCCGCGGCCCAATTGGCGTTGCAACGCCGATGGCGCACGCCTCGTCGAAGCGCGGTCAGGCGCCTGGAAAATCAACGTCACTGCTGTCGCGCAGCCAAGCCGACGCCGCGAGGAAACGTTCGCTGGAGAAGCAGCGCAACATGCTAAGCAAGTGATGTGCAGATTGAGGGCTTATTGAAACGGCTTAAGCGCTGCCTCTAGGCGGCCTGCTCGAGTTGCAAGCCGGCCTCAGCCTGCTTGAGTTCGTCGGTGATCACGTTGAACCGCACCAGTTGCGCCGGACCGAAGATGGTCGAAATCGCAACGTCCGCGGCGTCGCGTCCCTTCGCGATCACGATGCGTCCGATCCGGGGATGGTTATGCCTCGCGTCAAAGGTAAACCACCGGCCATCGAGGAACACCTCGTACCACGCGCTGAAATCCATCGGCGCCGGATCGACGGGGACGCCGATGTCGCCGAGATAACCGGTGCAGTACCGCGCCGGGATGTTCATGCAACGCGATAGTGTGACGGCAAGATGAGCGAAGTCCCGGCAAACGCCGCGGCGTTCGTCATGCCCCTCAGAGGCGGTGCGGGTATTGCGGGCGTGTTGATAGCCGAAATCGATGCGCTGATGCGCGTAATCGCAAATCGCCTGCGCCCGCTGCCAGCCGCCTTGAATGCCTCCAAAGACCGACCACGCCAGGTTCGAGAGCTTTTCGGTGTCGCAATAGCGGCTCGCCAACAAGAATGGCAGAGCCTCTCCTGGCAATGCGCCGACGTCCCACTGCTGCGCCGACGGGCAAACCTCATCGGGCAGGCCACTATCCTCCACGACAAACTCGCTGCGGATTTCGAGCAAGCCCTGCGGTGCCACAAGTCGTGTGCAGATGTTGCCATAGGGATCGAAATAGTCGCGCGCGTCCACGCCGGGCGAAAACTGCATGGCTTGATCGCTCACGATGTCCCCGTCGCGCGACGGATGCGTGGTGAGCATCAGCACCATCGGAACTGCCTGAGGACACTGGAATGCGATGTCGTAACCTGCCCTGATTTTCACGAAAGTCTCCTGGAATACGTTTGGCGGTAGGCAAGCCAAACGACGTCACCATTGTTCCCGGACCGATTGAACAAATGTTGGGCTTTTCACCCTCGGTATTCTTCTCCGCGCAGCGATGCATTACCGCCGCTACCTGGTCCTGCGCCCCTTGGTTGCGCGCGCATCCCAAAGCTTGAACCCACCCTTGAAGGCGTTCGCGTTGTCTCCTAGCCGCGCTTTCGGCGGCAGGCGTCCGAGCTTCTCGGCATTGCCGCCGCCGAGCACGACGTAATCAGGCTCCAATGCCGCGACGAAATGCTTGACGACGTCGGCAACCTCTAGCCGCCACTTCTTCTTTCCGAGGCGCTCGAGGCCCTTGGCCCCCACATAATCCTCGAACGTCTCGCCCTTGTGGTACGGCAAGTGACCAAGCTCCATCGGCTCCAGCATGCCGTCAACGATCATGGCAGAGCCCAAACCCGTTCCCAGCCCGAGAAAGAGCATCCGGCCGCCCTGATAACTGCCGAGCGCCTGCATCAGCGCGTCATTGACGACTTTCGCCGGGCGGCCGAAGGCTTTTCGAAAATCAAACCCGACCCACCCTTTGCCGAGGTTATGCGGCTCTGCGAGCGGCCGGTCGTGAACGACGGGCCCGGGATAGCCAACGGAAACGAGGTCGTAGGACCAGTCCTTGGTGAGCGCCTTGATCTCCTTCACCATCTCCTTGGCGGACAGATGCGGCCCGGAGGCAAACTCACGCCTGGTGCGCTCCTTGCTGGTCATGACCTTCACATGCGTCCCGCCGACGTCCACCGCCAAAATGATCTTCCGCGATGTCCGCTTTCCGGCTGCCTGTTTCATGGATTTGATAATTCCCTTGCAAGCCTCAGTTAATGAAACTCTCCGGAACCGAAACCGATCCCGTCTATTAGCTTCGCAGAACCTCATCACGGAGAATGCGCATGGACAAGGATCGGATTGCAGGCACAGCAAAGGATTTCGCAGGCAAGGTAGAGGGCGCAGCCGGTAGCCTCGCGGGCGATGCCAGAACTCAGGCCGAAGGCCGCTTCCGCGAAGCGTCCGGCACCGCACAAAACCTGTATGGCCAGGCCAAGGATGCCGCGCGCGACGTCAAGGATGCCGCTATTGGCTATGCCAAGGATTCCTACGAGAAGAGCGGCGACACGTTCCGTGACGGCTCGCAAGCGATCGCGAAAGGCGTGCACGACAACCCGCTCGGTTCGCTGTTGATCGCCGGCGGCATCGGCTTTGCGCTGGCGCTCTTGATGACCCGGCAGCCGCGCCGCTCCCCGTCGCGATGGCGGTATTGAGACCGGTTGGCGAGACCACAGCTCTGGAGATCTGATCATGAGCGATGAAAGCCCCCCGCTGGTCTATGAAGGTCTGGACCCTCTTCCCGAGCCGAAATCCGCCATTTCGGAAATCTCCGACGCGGTGAATGGCGCGGTCAACCGCGTCAACAGCGCGATCGAAGCGGGCCGAAAGCCGGGAATGCCGCTCAGCATTCTGAGCAACATCACGCGCGAAGCACCGCTCGGTTCGCTGCTGATCGCCTTCCTGCTGGGAGTAGCCGTCGCTCGACGCGGGTCTGCACGACGCGCTGCCCCCCACAGGGAATAGACCCGACGACACCTGAAGATATCGGCTACACGCAAAGGTGTTCCCTTCGCATGCAACTCTTTGCGGCGACGGGACTTGGTGCTCCAGACACAACATTCGTTGTTCAAAGTCATAATGGGAGAGTTAAATGCGTTATCGGACATTGATTGCCTTTACCGCCGTGGTTGCGCTTGGCTGCGTGCCGGTGACCTCCAGCGCTTTCGCGGCCGGCCATCCTGGCGGCCACGGTGGCGGCGGACACGCATCGGCAGGTCGCGCCCCGGGCGGACACGCCATGGCTGGACACGCAATGAGCGGCCGCGGCCACGTTGGTGGCGCGCGTAGGGTTGCCGGTGGGCGCCGCGGGTACGGCGGTGGTTATGGCGGCGGCTACTACGGCGGTGGTTATGACTGCAACGGCTACGACTATGGCTACAATGGCTGCGGCTACGATCCTGGAGCGGCAATCGTCGGCGGCGTGATCGGTGGCGCCCTGAACGCGTTTGGCGGTTACTGAAATCTGCTGTCAGTCAAGCACGAGGAAGCCGGGATCTGATCCCGGCTTTTTCTTTGCGAATGAGAATGCGTCAATTGTGATCGTGCTTCGCACGCTTACTTCAGTTGATCGGCGACCTTGTCGAGCCCGGCCTTGACGCAAGCTTCGTCCTTTTCGCCGCCGGGTGCGCCGGAGGCACCGGCCGCGCCGATCACCTCTTCCCCAACCTTGATCGGGAGCGCGCCCTGGTTGGCGATGACGTTGCTCAGATGGATCAGCGGCAACGTGGGATCGGCCTTCACACGGGCGGCGAACTCGCCTGACGGAGAGCGGAAGGTGCGCGCGGTGTAAGCCTTGCGGAAGCTGTTTTCGATAGTGTGGGGTCCTGTATTGTCTCCGCGCACCTGCAGGATGATCTCGCCGTTGCGGCCGACGACGGTGACCGACACTACGTAGCCGTTGGCCTTGCACGTTTCGATCGCCGTTTCCGCGATGGTGAAGGCAATGGAAGAGGTCAGATCTTTATGACTGAGCAGTTGAGCGCTCGCTGGCGTGGCAGCGGCACATACGCCGGCAGAAGCAAGAGCCATGGCGGCAAAGCGAATCGCAGACGATCGCATCGTTGTACTCCCTGAGTTTCTACGCCCATTTTTATGGGCTTATGAACAGAGCCTCGTTTATGCACCTGTTCAGGACGATAACTCAATGGTCCGGTCGATGCGCAGATACAATTTCACGATCTGAAAAGCGCGCCGCTCAGTAGGTCGACGGATCCGGCGAATCTGTCGGCTTCTCGAAGGCCCGCTTCATCGCCGGGCTCATCGGGATGTTCAGGTTGGCACCCTTTGGCGGGATGGGTTGCGTAAACCACTTGGCATAGAGCGCCGCACCTTCCGGACTCCTGTAGAGGGTTGATGTCGCGGCATCGGCCACGGCCTTGAAGGCCACGTCGTCCTTGCGCAGCATGATCCCATAGGGCTCGGGCCTCGAGAACGCGTCCTCCGAGATCACGAAGGCCTTTGGATCCTTGGCGTTGGCGATCAGGCCCGCAAGCACGATATCGTCCTGGACAAAGGCCACCGCCCTGCCGGTCTCGACCATCAGGAACGCTTCGCCCTGATCCTGAGCCGGGACGATCGTCATTCCCAGATTCAACCGGTTATTGAATTCGAGCGCCTGCTTGATGTTGGTCGAGCCGGCCGGAGCGACGACCGTCTTGCCCTTGAGGTCCGCGATCGATCCGATGCGCGACTCCACTTTCGAGACGAAGCGGCTCGCGGTCAGAAAATGCGTGTTGGTGTACCAGACCTGCTGCTGCCGCTCGGCGTTATTGGTGGTGTTGCCGCATTCGAGGTCGATGGTGCCGTTGGCCATCAGAGGAATACGTGACGGCGACGTTACCAGCTGATACCGCACTTCGAGTTTGTCGAGCTTCAGTTCGCGCTTCACCGCCTCCATAATCTTCGCGCAGATATCCATGGCGAAACCGACCGGCTGCCTGTTGTCGTCAAGATAGGAGAACGGTATCGACGCCTCGCGGTGCCCGATGGTGATGTAACCGAGCTCTTTCACCTTCGCGAGCGTACCGGTGAGCTCCTCGGCGTCAGCGGACGCGTGACTTGAGAGCAGCACCGCGAAGGTCAACGCCATGAACCAATCTTTCCGCACGGGAGTTCT
>CAVVZW010000031.1:0-40256 GCA_963752265.1 uncultured Alphaproteobacteria bacterium | reverse complement strand
GACCGATCAGAACAGGGTATTGGCGCTCATCGCGAGGTGCTCGGCTACGGGACCGAGCGCGAGCGCCGGGAAGAATGTGAGACCACCGATGATGAGGATGACGCCGACGACGAGGCCGACGAACAGGCCGCCGGTCGTCGGCAAGGTGCCGGCCGAGGGCGGGATCGATTTCTTCGCCGCGAGCGAACCGGCAAGCGCCATCGCCGGAACGATCATGAAGAAGCGGCCGACGAACATCGCGCTCGCGAGCGTCAGGTTGTAGAAGAAGCTGTTGCCGGTGAGCCCGCCAAAGGCCGAGCCGTTGTTACCGGTCGCAGAGGTGAAGGCGTACAGCACCTCCGTGAAACCATGCGGCCCGGCGTTGCCCATGGCCGCGACCGTCGAAGGCAGCACCACCGCGACCGCGGTCCAGCCCAGATACATCAAAGGCAATACGAGAATGGCAAGCATCGCCATCTTGACCTCGCGCGCCTCGATCTTCTTGCCGACATATTCAGGCGTGCGGCCAACCATGAGGCCGGCGACGAAAATCGCCAGCACGACGAACAGCAGCATGCCGTAGAGACCGGCGCCGACGCCGCCGACGATGATTTCGCCGAGTTGCATGTTGATGAGGGGAATCATGCCGCCCAGCGCCGTGAAGCTGTCATGCATCGCGTTGACCGCGCCGCAGGACGCAGCCGTGGTGACCACCGCAAACAGGCTCGAGGCGACGATGCCGAAACGGACTTCCTTGCCTTCCATGTTGCCGCCGGAAAGCCCGAGCGCGTCGAGCGTTGCGGTGCCGTTGGCCTCGGCCCAGTAGGTGACGGCAACGCCCGCCAGGAACAATACGCCCATGACGCCCAGGATCGCCCAGCCCTGCCGCTGGTTGCCGACCATGCGGCCGAACACATTGGTCAAGGCCGCGCCGATCGCGAAGATCGACAGCATCTGCACGAAATTGGCGATCGCGGTTGGATTCTCGAACGGATGGGCTGCGTTGGCATTGAAGAAGCCGCCGCCATTGGTGCCGAGCATCTTGATCGCGACCTGCGAGGCCACAGGGCCCACCGCGATCGTTTGCTTCGCCCCTTCGAGCGTGGTGGCATCGACATAAGCGCCAAGGGTCTGCGGGATGCCCTGCCAGACCAGAAACAGCGTGTAGAAGATGCAAATCGGCAGCAGGACATAGAGCGTCGCGCGGGTCACATCGACCCAGAAATTGCCGACGGTGCGCACCGAAGCGCGGGAGAAGCCGCGAACCAGCGCGACCGCGAGCGCAATGCCGGTGGCGGCCGAGAGGAAGTTCTGGTGCGTGAGGCCCAGCATCTGCACGAGATAGGACATCGTGCTTTCGCCACCGTAATTCTGCCAGTTGGTGTTGGTGATGAAGCTGATCGCGGTGTTGAAGGAGAGATCCTCGGCCACGGCGGTTTGCTCCGCCGGATTGAACGGAAGCGTGGCCTGCAATCGCATCAGCGCATAAAGGACGAGGAATCCGCCGACATGAAACAACAGCATCGCGACCGTATAGGTGACCCAATGCTGCTCGCGCTTTTCGTCGACGCCACCGATCCGGTAGATCGCGACCTCGATCGGCCGGAGCAACAGCGAGAGAAACGTTCGATCGCCGTTGAATACGCGCGTCATGTACCAGCCGAGCGGCTTGGTGAGCGCGACAATGATGGCGCAGAACAGGAAAATTTGGATCCATCC
Organism: uncultured Alphaproteobacteria bacterium; assembly: GCA_963752265.1. GTDB lineage: Bacteria > Pseudomonadota > Alphaproteobacteria > Rhizobiales > Xanthobacteraceae > Bradyrhizobium. The sequence continues at coordinate 38,558 of CAVVZW010000031.1, read as the reverse complement.
GACGGCAGTCATGGCAGGTAGCCTTTGAATCGGGTTTGGGAATCGTGGAAGGCGCGGACACGACGGCCCGCGCCGGGATCAGAAGCGCTCCGGCCGCAGCAACGCGTAAGTCAGGTAAAACAGCAGGCCTGCGGAGACGAGGCCGGCGAGTGCATAGTCGAACATCATGGCTGTGTTTCCTTCAAAGCCGCTCGCACGCGTAGGTGTAGCCGACGGCGGCGGCGAAGAAGGCGAGCCCAAGAGCAAGCATCAAGAGATCAAGCATCGAAATTCTCCAGGAATTCTCCAGGTCGCACGCACGACGTCATGTCGCGTGGGCCGGGAAGCCGTTCATAAGTGCGCTTCCCGAACGGTGGTCCTGAAGTGCCATCCGCTGCATAGGTTTTCGAGGCGGGGGAAGTCGCGACCTTATAAGAATCTCATAAAGGCGAGCGGGTCCTGCTCGGCTCGCCAGCGCACCCACAGCATCCCTATAACAACGCGCCTCGCTCCATCCCGATATCCTATCCGGCGAACGCTATGCTGATGGCCGATGTCGACGGCCGATGGAATACGGCCGAGCCGCGCGCACGACGCGGTATGAGTCTTGCTTGGAAATCCGAGCTAAGTATCTGAAAATAAAAGATATTATTTTTTAACCCCGAGCGCGACAAATAGATATGCCGATCGATATCTCCAGCGTCTTTTCGTCCGCACGACGCGTCATCGCAAGGATGCCGCGCATCGTGACGGCCTCGGTTTTGGTCATGGCATCGACCGGCTTGAGCACTGTTCCCGCGCGCGCGGAAAACCCCGAAATCGCCAGCCGCCGCGCGGCCGAGCGAACCGATTTCACCAACGACGAAATCAAGGACGGGTTTTTCAAGATCGCGTTCGGCGCCGAGTTGCAGCTCGACAAGCCGGCGGGGCGGGTGCGCAAGTTCGACGAGCCCGTGAGGATCTTCGTGGAGACAACGAGCGGGCCCGACCGCCGTGGCGAAATCGCCAATGTCGTGGCTGACATTCGTGCCCGCATCAATCATCTCGATATCGCGATCACCAACGATCGCCGCGCGGCGAATTTCGTGGTCCGGCTGGTTTCCGATCGCAAGCTGAATTCGACCATCCGCGCGCTCTACGGCAACGACAGGGCCAAGCAGATCCAGAAGGCGCTCAACCCGCAATGCCTGTCAGGCATCGGCAAGGACGAGCGCTTCCGGATTCGCCGCGCTGAGGTCGTCCTGCCGGTCGATGCCGGAGATTTCGTCTTCTACGATTGCGCCTATGAGGAGATGTTGCAGGCGCTGGGAGCGATCAACGACGACGCTTCGGTGCCGTGGACGATGTTCAACGACGACGTCCAGATGGGCTTCTTCGACGTCTACGACCAGTATCTGCTCAACATGCTTTACGACCCGCGGATCAACGCCGGCATGACCAAGGACGAGGTCATCGCCATCCTGCCGGAGATTTTGTCGAGCACCCGCGCGTGGGTGCACGATATCAATCCGCCGCAACGGGCTGAATCCGAGGATCGCTCGATCAACCGCGACTAGTGATCATCACCAGCGCGGTCATCGCTCACGCATCAGTGCGAGCGACGCGACGACGACGAATATTCGGTGATCGCGGTATTTTTGCCTTGCGAAGCGACCTGGCTTGAATGGTGCTTCGACGGTGCACTGGCCGAGGCGCCAGCCTGAGCTTGGCCAGCGATCGACATGGCAGCGAACAGAACGACGAGTGCGCCGACAATTGCAGAGGTGCGTTTCATCTTCATTTCCTCCATTTGATCCCAGGGACAACGGAGCTTGTGAGCGTTTCCCGCCCAATCATCGGGCCAAATGCCTTAAGGGCGTCTTGTTGTCTCTTTCGAACAACATGATACCGACAAAAGCCAAGCGCAAGAAATAAACAGCGATTGCATAAAAGATCAGCATAGAAGGTTGTCGCCGAAAGACCCGGCATCCTGAGGTTAATGCGAAAAGCGCCCAGGTTTGAGGAAAGGTCCTCGAGCAACCAGGCTTACGCGGCCGCTTCGGCTGAGCAAGTATTGGGCAGCCAGAAGTAACTCCCGGAGTTTTCCTTCCGGTGATTCGGCCGCCGTGCCAACGACAAGGCTAGTTCGATTTGCCGGACGCTTTCGGCGCTGGCTCGGCATCGTGGACCTGGCCCCAGGGATCGTACGGCTTCTTTGGCGTCGGAATTCGATCAAGCGCGGCTTTGTAGGCCTTGTCATCCACCCTCGGCTTCGCCTCCTCGGGCGGCGCGTGACTGCCTTTCTTGCCGCCCATCTGGGCATTGGCCGAAGGGACAACAAGCAGCAGCGCCGCTGCAGTCACGAGTGCCATTCCAGCCGATTTCAACCTGCCTGCCATGCGTCCTCTCTCCCTTGCACCAGGAGCATTTAACTCCAGATTTTTTGAGGAGGACACCCCAAACCCGCGGCCAAGGTGGGTAGAGAATGTCAAATCCACACCACCAGCGAGGGATGTGGGGTGCGAAACGGCCTCAGGAAGCGGCGCCAAAATGTGTAAGCATTATTGTCCTTTGTTTTCGTCATATAAAAAAAATAACGACTTGTCGCTGCAACGCGATAAGCGATATCGTTTTAGGCGGTTTGATGCAGGATTGTGCTATGAGCACTAACACGGAACTTCGAATAAATCAGAGGCGTGAGGCGGAAAATGCGGCAGCAAAACCGTCATCCCGTGTTTGGGCTGGTGGAGTAGCGGTTCGCACGATTTTCCTGCTCGTACTGGTCGTTCTGACGGCCCGGGTGGCAAGCCCGCAAATGGAACGGCTGACCTCGCTCTATGAGACACCCGGAGATCTGATTCGCGTCATGATCGGCGTAGCCGTTTGCGCGTGGTTCATCGTCAACGTCTTCAGACTGCCCAAGGACGGGGGCGCCTATCGCACCTGGATGTACATGGGCCTTGCGCTGTTGCCGCTGGCATCTCTCTGCGCTTACGTCGTCTGGTGAACCGCTTCAGAGCGCGCTTTTGACGGTCTGAGATTTGCTGTTCGCATGTAGCTTGCGACGCACTTCGCTTGGTATGGCCTCATCCGCTCACTCCCAGAACGTGACGATCAGTCCACCAACGACAATCAGGGCGCCGCCGAACCAGACCGGCATTCCGGGCGGCGCGCGAAACACGATCAGATTCACCAACTGCCACACGATGAAGAGAGTGGCGATGTAGAGTCCGACCACGCGGCCGAATTCGATAGGCGCAAGGTTGAGTGAGAGGCCGTAGCCAAAGAGAAGAAGCGCTCCGGCAAGAAATAACGCAACTCGTGGCAGCCATGCGGTTTGGCCAATCCCCATGCGCACGATCGCGTCGCCGAACGTTTCCAGCGTCGTTGCGGCGATTAGAAACAAGAAGATTTTGTAGTTCATGCTACTCCCGCTCTCACGCTTCGCCGCACATTTACGCCCTCCCGAAGGCCATAGCCACGGTGGGCGTCATCTCAAAGCGGCTTGTTGCGGGAGGATCAGACTCATCTCTCTCGGCGGAAAGTCGCGCTGTCGGGGAACCCACAGTCTAGATAGACCCTCGCGTTCGATGGAAGTCGACTGAGGGTTTCCTGAACAATTTGAGTTGCCAGCGGCCACGCCGCATCGCGAGCAACCCATCCAACGGGCACGCGACGTCGTTCTAGAAATATTGTGAGTGTCCAGTCGCCACCGTCAGTGGGCTGCCTGCTATCTCTGAGATCGACTGGGGTTGGGGGCTTCTTCTTGGTCATCGGCGCACGGCACAAGTTATCAGCGTGGCGGCCCGACCATCGCATAACCTGTCACTGCAATATGCAGCGATCACCCAAAAATCGTTCTACACGATAGCGCCGGGAAAGCAAGGCGCAAACATTAATCGCGCTGGAATGTATCATATCGCGGCGCGCATTCCTGTTGAAGCAGAGGCAACAATTATCCTCAGCCTCGCCACATCGGCGATTTCGGCCCGCCATAATAACGGAGTTGGCCAAAACTCTTCTTCAGCGAAGCGGCTTGCAGGCCGTCGGCAAAGCCCACCGCCGCAGTAAAAAGGACTGCGGCGGCGATGATGAGCACAAATTTTGGAATCCAGGCCGAGGTCATGATCTTCGCCTCCCTAAAGCTCGCTCAATATTTCGCAACGACCGGACCGCCGAACTTGAAATCAAGTCCGGCCGACACGACCGAGTAGGTGGAAACAGTCGAATAGGGTAACTGGCCATTCACCGTGAGCCCCGTGATCGCGTTGCCGGGCCGGTTGTAGCCGTTGAAGCTGGTGTAGCGATAATCGAACTTGGCGATCACGTTGTTCGTGAGCGCGTAGGCGATACCGCCGCCGCCGGTCAGACCGTTGCCCGCCACGTTGAACGTATCGACGGGTCCGACGAGCGGCGTGTTGGTGTGCTGGATACTGCCGAAGGCGTAACCGCCGTCGAAGTACAACATCCAGCGGTCGACGGCATATCCAGTCTTCACAATGAGCGCACCGGTCCAGCGAAGATTGTCCGCATCGACCGCTCCGACGCCGGGAAAGTTGCCGTTGTTGAATTGAACAGAATCGTTGCCCTTGATGCCCGTCCAGGCCAGATCGCCTTCGATGCCGACGACCAGGCTGCCGCTTTGCCATTGGTAGCCGATATCACCGCCGGCAATGGCGCCAGTGGACGAGTAGTTGGCGCTGAAGTCCGCAAACGGCACGGCCTGGCCGGTGGCGTTGTTGACGTTGTGGTTGCCGTAACCGCCGCCGCCGAACGCACCAACATAGACGCCGGTCCAGTCGTAAACGGATGGCGTGGCTGACGGTGCCTTCAAGGGAAGGTCCGCTGCCAGTGCCGGCGAGGCCAGAGCCAGGACGCCGAGCGAGGCGGTGGAAAGAAGAATTCGCTTCATTTTGTAACCCCTGTCGAATTGTTCCGATGAAATGCCGGGCGGCGTTGCGTCGCCTCAGCCTTCCACGCCTCAGAAGTGAATGATGATGTCGGAGAGCGCGACGATGGCGAAGTTCTTGTTCGCCGGGATAAGGAGATTGGGATTGCCGTTGAACGCGAACCCATTGAGCGACTTGTAGTAGGAAACTTCGGGTCGCATCTCGATCTGCGGCGAGAACCAGTGCTGCCAACCGATGCCGGTCTCGATATAGGCGGTCCTGGTGCCGGTGCGCTGACCCTGCAAGTCGTCGACGTATTCCGCGCGGTAGGAAATGTTGTCGAGCGGCGTGATCCTGTAGTTCAGGTAGGTCAGGAAGGTCTCGAAGGACGCCGTACAGGTGAATACCTGCGTGCTTTTGCATTGCGCCCCGAACGGCGCGTTGAACGGCATGTATTGCGGCGAGAACGGCGTGCCTCCGGCGTTGAAGATAGCCAACGCCTGGGGATTGTTGACGTTCAGCACGTTGTTCTGATGCTCGGTGTAGGCCTCGATCGAGATGTGCCACTGGTCGTTGAACTTGTGGTAATACGTGCCGCCTAACCACTGGAGGTTGTTGTAACCCCAGGTGCCGTTATTGATGCCGTTATAGACGATGTTGATGTCGTCGTTGCCGGAGTCGGTGGTGTAGCGCACGCCGGTGCTGACGCTCGGGAATTGCGCGCCGGGATCCTGCTTGAACGTGGTGCCGCCGAATAGCGGGTTGTTGGGAACCAGGTTGGGGAGCGTCGTGCCGACATGCCAGGGCAGCGCCTCCGTGCCTACGGTCAGACCGAGCTGTAATATCCAGTTCTTGGTGGCCGCAAGCGTGAACTCGACGCCCGTGTTGGTATAGTTGTCGAACGTGTACGTCATCGAGTGCGACGACATGTAGTTGTTCGGCGCCAACTGCGCTTCGATGTCCGGGATCGAGATGTAACGGCCGACCCGGATCAACAAACCTTGCAGCACCTGCGGAATGAAGACCTCGCCATAGGCCATCGGGATGTCGAAGCCGTTGTTCTGGTTCTGGTTCAGAAGCTGGCTCGAGAACAATCCGTACGCCGTGGTGTAGCGATAGTTTTCGCCGTAGATCGGTGCAAGCCGGAAACCCCAGTCGATGTGGTCTTTCTGAACCGTGTCGGGCAGGCGCTCGATGTAGACGACGGCCTGGTCGAGCTGAACCGTATTGGGGTTATAGGCATAAGCCCCCGGCGCGTTGCCGCCCTTCACGGTATTGGTCGAGAGGTTGCCGCTGGGATCGATCCAACCGTAAACCTGGAGGTGGTTGTCGCTCATCCAGCTTCCGACGGCAGTATTGCTGATCGCCGCCATCAATGGGCTGTCGATCGAACTCGCGCGGGTCACGCCAAGGCTGGTCGAGCCACCATAGGGCCATTCGGTGAAAGGATAGGGCGGAATTGTCTCCGGCGTCGGCGGCCACTCGCTTTCAGAGCGGCGCGAGGGCGGCGCCTTGGGATCGGCCGGCGCTGCGGCGTGCCCCCACTCAAGCCGATAGTAATTGAACAGACGTTCCCAGTACGTCGTGCCGAGATAAGCATCGAGGCAGGCGTAGTTCTTGTAGGGATCAATAGCGCCCCTGCACGCCGGCACCTTTGTCGGTACAGCCGTATCCGCCGCTTGCGCGCCATTGAACAGGCCCATCGCTGCGAACGCGGCACCTGCCAGAAGAACTCTTTTCATCGATATCGCCCCAACTTTGGCAGGACAGCACGCCCCCGCGTGCTGCTCCCGCGTTTGTTAACGAGCGATATCTGTCACGAGGCCGCCGCAAAGATCGATTGGGGGAACCGCGTCAATTAATTGGGATAAAATAGGGCAACTGCAGCTTTAGTGGAGTAATGCCCATACTCGCAGCACTTGCTTATCGCTATGCCCAATATTCCGGCGCAACCGGCCCTATTTTGGCTAAAGCCGCCGATTCGTTGCGTTAGTTTTCCCGGCAGTGAGACTTTTTTGCAATACTTCAGCGGCTAATGCGGCGCGTTCGGACGCACCGTAAGCCGCGAGTAAGATTCATCCTATTTTTTTCCTATGAAAAAGGCGTCCGCTATCCATCGAAGATATATGCCTCCGCTCGCTATGCTGCGTCGCATTGAATCAAATCAGTTGCCGGACTCGGGGCAAAGCGATGGATGGGGCGGCACAGGCGGCGAACGGCGCAAACGACGAGGTGCTTTCGAGCGGCGGCGGTAGTCCCGACTTCGCCTTTTTGCCTCAAAATCTGAGCGGCCAATGCCGGAGCCTGATCGAAAGCTACCATGACCTGCACGGCTATGGCTGTCTGCCGGATATATTGTGGAAGGCAGGCCTCGGCCCCTTCATCGAGACCCATCGTGAATTTCGTCAGCTTCTCAGAAAGGCGTCAACGACCCGCAGTTCCAAGAAGTCCAATGACGGGTTCGCGCAAATCGCGACCACGCTGCTCTCGCTCGAAATTCTGGCGAGCAATTTCGCCGGCTGGAGCGCGCTGTATCCGCACGCCGCAGCCACGGCCAGGTCAATCCTGAAGCGGCATACGCGCATCTCCCATACGCCGCTGATGGAATCCTACCTCTATCCGCCGAAGCACATCAGTCAGGCCGCGATCGCGGCGCTGGCGACGCCCACCAGGCATGACCCCGCCGAAGCGATTGCTTTCAGCAGGCCAACACCGGACCAAGCCGGCCGGCAAGTCAGCGATATACCGCCGATGGCCGCTTCGCCATTGCCGACTTGAGAAGCAGATTTGAGAAAGCGTGCAATCGGCCGCGATCCGCACGCGCTTGCCCAATATATTTATTAGGCCGCAAACGGATATTGATTTCCTATGATGGGGCCGCGCACGATTTCCAAAGCGACCGAAAGCGCAATGCGGCCGACGGAAACATATGCATCGGCATGAAGGCGATTTGATGCCTTTTGGCATGGAAGGAAAATTCAGCAAGCCGCCGTTGCTTCCGCCCCGGCTGGCGCAGGCAGGCGTTGCTCGGGGCGGCCGCGATGCGGAGCCGGACAATGCATGGCTCTGGCGGCGCCTGATTGTGACCGGCGGCTTGCCGCTCGTGACATCGTTGTTGCTGGTCGGAGCTGCGACCGCAGTCCTGCTTCTGATGGAGCGCTTCCTTCAGGCCAATCTCGCGACGATTGTCTATCTGATCCCGGTGATGGTTGCCGCCACCCGGTGGGGCACATGGCCCGCCGTCGCCGCGGCCATCGCCAGCGCCGCGGCCGCGGATTTCTTCTTCTATCCACCGTATTACAGCTTCAGGCTCGACGACACGCAGGCAGCCGTTGATCTGTTGCTGTTCCTGCTGGTCGCGCTCGTCAGCGGCGACCTCACTTCAAGGCTGCGCCGCGAGACCGAGACGCTGCGACGCCGCGAAGATGAGCTGCAGCAATTATATGATTTCTCCCGGCGGCTGGCAGCCTGCCACACGGTATCGGACCTGGTTGAAGCCATTCAGGATTACCTGTCCGAAAGCCTCAGCCGGCATACAGCCTTTTTCATCCCGGCCTCCGCCACGGCCTCTCACCCGGCCGTTGCCGATGGGGTGCCTGCCTTTATCCAGAACAGCGCGGCCGCCATGATGAAGCCGGACGCAGAGCCGTCGCGCACCGTCAGGGATGAAACGGGAAAGAGCCTTTGGCTGCTGCGAACCGTAGCCTCCGCGGAGACGGTACATGGCGTGATTGCCGTCGATATCGGCGGAGAACCGCGCGCGGCTACCAGTGAGCAGACCCGCCGCGTTGAGGCGATCCTTCTCGAGGCTTCGCAAACGCTTCAGCACCTCGATATCGGCGGCGCCATGGAGGAAGCTTCACACCGTTTGAAAGACCAGCTTCTGCGCGACGCGTTTCACGGCAACCTGTCGCACGAACTCCGTTCACCGCTCGCGGCCATCAAGGGATCGGCGAGCGTGCTGGAGAGGATGCCTTCGATCATGGACGAAAATCAGGCCTTGCCGCTGGTATCGACCATTACCGGCGAGGCCGCGCGGCTCGACAGCTTTATCGGCAATCTGCTGCATGCCATGCGCGTGAGCGCAAGCGACATCCGGCCACATCTTTCCTGCGCCGATCCGCGCGATATCGTCAATGCCGCCCTGCACCGGCAATCTCGCCAGCTGGCGGCACATGACGTCAAGGTCGGCTTCGACCGCGATCTGCCAATGGTCGACGTGGATTCAGCCCTTGTGGAGGAAGCATGCGGTCAAATCCTCGACAACGCCGCCAAATATTCGCCGGCGGGTTCGACGATTTCGGTGGCGGTCAAGGCCGCATCCGGATACGTGAATATTTCGATCTCTGATCGAGGCGCCGGCATCACCGCGGAAGAACGCGCACAACTCGGCCAAAGATCATTCAGGGGCGAGCGTCACCGCGATCTCGTGCCCGGGGCAGGCCTTGGCTTTTGGATCGCGTCCACCTTCATTAACGCCAACAACGGATCGATCGAGATCATGAGTGAAGGCCTTGGCAGCGGCACCACGGCCTCCATTATTTTGCCCGAGGCCATCATCGAAGAAGATACCGGTCCTAACGATGAGTAAACCAACCAATCTCGTATTGCTGATCGACGACGAACCCAAGATCCGCAGGTTCATTCGCGCCGGCTTCGAACTGCACGGCGGCTTCACCGTGCTGGAAGCCGAGGATGCCGCGGAAGGGCTGCAAGCAGCGACCTTCAACGCACCCGACCTCATCATTCTGGATCTGGCGCTGCCCGACCGCCGCGGCAACGAAGTCCTCGATTTGGTCCGCTCCTGGTCCAACGTGCCGATCATCGTTCTCTCGGTCGAGGCGAATGAGGAAGAAAAGGTCCGCCTGCTCGAGGCCGGCGCCGATGATTATGTGGTCAAGCCGTTCGGGATTGCCGAATTGATCGCCCGCAGCCATGCGGCACTGCGGCGATATTTCAAGACGGCAAACGAAAATCCGGTGGTGGTCGCAGGTCCGCTCTCGATCGATCTCGTCAACCGAACGGTGTTGCTAAACAACAACCAGATCAAGCTGACCCGAAAGCAGTATCGCCTTTTGCATGTGCTTGCGACCCATCTGGGTCTCGTGGTCACCCACGATCAACTGCTCGACGATATCTGGAGCAACAGCGTCAGAAAAAACATTCAGTACTTGCGCATTCTCGTCCGCGACCTCAGGCAGATCATCGAGCCGGATCCCAACCATCCGCGGCTTCTCGTCACGGAGTCAGGCGTCGGCTACCGCCTGCAATCGCGGATTGACGATATCACGCTCAGCTAAATCGCGGCGAAGCCAGGTCGAACCACGATCAAGGTTTGCGCCCTCTCCCGCTTGCGGGCGAGGTGAAGTCCGCGGCTATTTGGTTTCCGCAGCCGCAATGACATCAGGCGCAGGCGGGGGCGTATCGCCCACCGTGCATTGACGCCAGTCCGGCACAGTGCAGTTTGTGGGCCAGTTGCCGCCGAGCGCCATGAACAAGGCGGCCGTATCGGCAATACGGTTGGCCTCGGTCTGTACCCGCACCACCGCCGCCGTGAGATAGGTCTGCTGCGCATTGAGCACGGCCAGTTGGTTGACCTGACCTTCGCTGAGCTGCTTCTGGACAATGTCGAGGCTGGCCTTGGCGGTATCTTCGGCGCGCCGCGCCGCCCGTATCGCCTTTGCGTCCGACTGAAGCGCGCGAAGTGCGTCCGCGACGTTCTGGAAGGCGGTGATCACGGTCGCGCGATACTGCGCCTCGGCCTGCTCCAGTGCCGCCTCGGCCGCCTTCTGCTTGTGATAGAGGGTCAGTCCGTCGAAGATCGGCCCAGCGACAGCGGCCCCAAGGGTGAAGAAGCCGGTACCCGGAGCGAAAGACTGTGGCAAATTGAACGCGGCGGAGCCGCCGTTGGCCGACAGCGTGATATTGGGCAGGCGGGCCGCGATCGCTACACCGATCTGGGCTGCCGCCGAATGCATGTTGGCTTCGGCCGCGCGCACATCCGGCCGCTGATCGACCAGCTTGCCGGGCAGGCTGATCGGCAGATTTGTCGGCAGCTTCAGATGCGCCAGATCGAATTTCGGGCGGACCTCGTCGGCCGCATAGCGGCCGGCGAGCGAGGTCAAGAGGTCACGCTGCTGATCCAGCTGCTTTTCGAGCGGCGGCAGCAATTGCTCGGCCTGCGCCAGTGCTGCGTCCTGCGCCAGCACGTCGGCTTGTGCGGCCTGACCGGCCTGGAGCTGTTGCTTCAGAATATCCAGAAGGTGCCGTTCTATCGTGATGATGCGCAGTGTCGCATCGATCTGCCCACGCAACGAGGCTTCTTGAATCGCGGCCGTCACCACACTGCTTGTCAGTGTCAGATAGGCGGCCTCAAGCTGGAACAATTGCTGCTCGGCGATGGCGTCCAGGCTCTCGACGGCGCGGAAGTTGCCGCCCCAGATGTCCGGCACAAACGATACCGTGAGCTGGTTGGTGACCAGCGAGTATTCGGTTTGCGGTCCCGCAGTCGCAATCGAAGGCACTTGCTGCGGATTGGCGACCAGGATCTGCTGGAATCCCGAACCGCCCGTGACTTGCGGGAAGAACAGGCCGCGCTGCGCCAGCGCGTTGTAGCGGGCGATCTTGATCGCCGCTTCCGCGGCTTGCAGGTTGGGATTGTGGTTGACCGATTCCCTGACCAGTTCGTTCAACGGCTCGGACTTGAACGCCGCCCACCAGCGGGTCGACACGTCCGCTCCGCTGAGGAAGCGTTGGCCAGGAATGTCGGGCGGACCTTTGCCGGGATCAGCCGACGCGAGGCCGCCCCTGACGTAACCGTTCACGCTCGGCTTGTCGGCGGGGCTGAAATTCGGTCCCACGGCGCAGCCGGATATGGCCAGCGACATCGCAACCAGCACCAACGCGCTGGAAGCCGACCGCAGTTTGTGCACGCGGCGGAGGTGCCGCGAGGTGACCAGCGGTTGAGAATCACTGCGCAACATGCCGCCCCAACCCCTCACAACATTCTGTCATGCGCTTGCCGCTAGCCATCCGGATTACCCTCGGTGACCGCGGCCGGCTCGCCAGCGATCCCGACGATTTCTGCGTCTCTTGAGAGAAATATCTTTCGAAGCGCGGGCGCCACGACCAGCAAAAGCAACGGCCCAATGAACATACCACCAACCACGACGGTAGCCAGAGGACGTTGCACCTGGCTTCCGATACCGTGGGAAATCGCGGCCGGGAACAGGCCGACGCCGGCGGAGAGCGCGGTCATCAGCATCGGCCGCATACGTTGTTCCGCGCCGTGGAATACCGCTTCCGCAATACCCATGCCCTGCGCCCTGAGTTCGCGGAAATAGGTGATGTTGAGAATGCCGTCCATGACCGCGACACCGAACAGCGAAATAAACCCGATCGCGGCCGAGACGGAAAAATCAAGGCCGGCGAAATAGAGCGCAATCAGGCCACCGCCGATCGCAAAGGGAATGCCGGCCACCGACAGCAGGCTATCCCGCAGCGAATTGAACAGACCGTACAACAGCACGAGAATCAGGAGCAGCGTGATCGGAACCACGACGATCAGCCGCTGCTTGGCGTTCTGCAAATCCTCGAATTCGCCGGACCAGATGATGCGGTATCCGTTCGGAAGCTTGATGGCCTTCGCGACCCGCTCCTGCGCCTCCTCAACGGTGCTGCCGAGATCGCGGCCGCGTACGCTGAACTTGATCGGAATATAGCGCTGGCTGCGCTCGCGATAGATGAACGACGCCCCGGTATCGAGCGTGATATCGGCCAATTCGCTGAGCGGAATATAGCCGTTGTTGCCAGCCGACGTCGTATAGGCAACCTTGACGGCTCGAATCTTGTCGATGCTGCTGCGGTATTTGGGGTCGAGCCTGACCGCCAGGTTGAACTGCCGGTCGCCCTCAAGGACGGTTGTCGCCGTAGTGCCGCCGAGGGCTGCCTGAACGACGGTGTTGACGTCGCCGGTGTTGAGCCCGTAGCGGGCGGCTTTGTCGCGGTCGATCTTGATATTGAGATTAGGCTGTCCAAGCAGGTGGAAGATTCCAAGATCGGTCACGCCCTTGACCTTCGTCATCTCGGCCATCACCTGGGTCGCGATATCCTCCAGTGTCTGAAGGTTCTGTCCGATGATCTTGACCGAGTTCGCGCCCTTCACGCCGGACAGCGCCTCTTCGACGTTGTCCTGGATGTACTGCGAGAAGTTGAAGCCGATGCCGGGCATTTCCTCGGCGAACTCCTGTTGAAGTTCCTCCGTCAGCTTTTCCTTGGTCAGGTTAGGCGGCCATTCGTCGAAGGGCTTGAGCGGCGCGAACAATTCCACGTTGGAGAATGGCGAGGCGTCGCTGCCGTTGTCGGGACGTCCGTGCTGCGACACCACGGTAAGCACTTCCGGATGTTTCACCAGGATCTCACGCATTTTTCCGGTTGCCACCGTGCCGGCATCGAGCGACATCGTCGATGGCATCGCGGCGCGGATCCAGAAGTTGCCCTCCTCCAGCGCCGGCAGGAACTCGCTGCCGAGCCGCGATGCCGCCAGAAAGCTCAAACCAAGGAAGACAATTCCGACAATCACCGCGACCTTGAGATTTCCAAGCGCCCAGCGCAGCACCGGCGTATAGCTCTTGCGCAGCGCCCGAACGATGATGGTTTCGGTTTCTTCGACGTGCTTGGGAAGCAACAGCGCCGCCAGGACCGGCGTCACCGTAAAGGTGGCAAGCAGCGCACCGGCCAGCGCGTAGCCATAGGTTCGCGCCATAGGTCCGAAAATCTGGCCCTCGACGCCCTGCATCGTGAACAGCGGCACGAATGCCGTGACGGTGATCGCCGCGGTAAAGAACACGGCCTTGTCGACCTGAAGTGCGCTGACGAAAATCATCCGCAGCCGTTCGGTCCACTTCGGGGTACCGGAAACCTGATTATGCGGGGACGTGGGATCGTCGCCCCAATACCCTTCCGAAAGGTGTTGAAGCAGGGTCTGGCGGCTTTCAGATGAGGACTGAAAGTTCCGGTAGATATTTTCCATCATGATCACGGCGGAATCGACGATGATGCCGAAGTCGACCGCGCCGAGCGAGAGCAGGTTGGCGTCTTCGCCCTGCAAGACCAGGATGATGATGGCGAAGAACAGCGCGAACGGAATATTGGCGCTGACGATGATGGCGCTGCGCAGATCGCCGAGAAAAACCCACTGGATGATGAAGACCAGCAGACAGCCGAAAATCAGATTGTGCAGCACCGTATGTGTGGTGACGCCCACCAGCGAAGAGCGATCGTAATAGGAGACGATTTTCACGCCGGGCGGCAGGCTGCCGTCGGAGTTCAGCCTATTAACCTCGGCCTGGACTTTCGGAATGATGTCGTTGGTATGCTGGGTCCGCCCCATCACCACGATCGCGGTAGAGACGTCGTCTTCATGATCCCTGCCCCCGATTCCAAGCCGCGGCACATAACCGACCGAAACGGTCGCGACGTGCTTGATCTGGATCGGCAAGCCGTTTGACTGAGTGAGGACGACATTCTCGATGTCATGGACCTTGTAGCCCTTGGTGACGTCGTCGGCGCCGCCGCTGTCGACCAGGCCGACACCACGGATATTGACCGATTGCTGCCCTATCGAGATCTCTCGCCCGCCGACGTTGATGTTCGAGTTGCCAAGCGCGGCGACGAGCTGGGGAATCGTAATGTTATAGGCTTCCAGCTTCTCCAGGTCGGCATCGACATTGAACTGCTTCGTCGTTCCGCCCCAGGCATTGATCTGCACGACGCCCGGAATCGTCAGGAAGCGCCGGGTGATGACGTAATCCTGAAGCGTGCGCAGATTGGTCAGGCCGAAATGCGGGGGGCCGACGACCTGATAGCGGTAGATTTCGCCGACCAGACTGGATTGCTGGATCTGGGCAACCTGATTGCCCGGCAGGTTGACGTTCTGCTGGATGCTGATGGAGGCCTGCGACAGCGCAAAGTAGAAGTCGACGCCGTATCTGAAGGTGACGCGAACAAACGACAGGCCGTAGAACGAGGTCGAGCGGATATTGATGACGCCCGGCGTCGGATAGAGGCCGACTTCCATCGGGATCGTATAGTATTTCTCCATCTCTTCGGCGGAGAGCCCGGCCGCCTGCGCCGTGATCTCGAGAATGACCGGGGCCGGATTCGGATAGGCTTCGATGTTCAGCTTTGAAAAGGCAACGAGCCCGGCTGCACAAAACACCACGAGACCCAGCACGATGATCGCACTGCGCGTCAGACCGAACACAAGTAGAGACTTAATCAAGTGACCCCACAACTCTTACTTGGATTAAGGCGAGCCGGGTGCTTAACCCGCATCACCCAACAAGAGCTTATTGCTCAGGAAAACCGCGCCATCCATCACGACGGTCTCGTTGGGCGACAGTCCTGACCGAATCTGCGTCCAGCCATCCTGCGCGATCCCCGTTGTCACGGTCCGCTTGGTGAAGCGGCGGCTGTCACTCGTAACCCATACCGACATCGTCGCGTCGCCTTCCCTGACGACTCCATTCTCGGGAACCGCCAGCGAATGAACGGCCTCGCCGACACGGATAACGAAGCTTGCATACATTCCCGATCGCAGCAGATGCTCGGGATCGTCGATTTGCGAGCGAACCAGCTGGCGGTGACTATTCGGGTCGATCATCGCTCCCAACGCCGTCACATGTCCCTTGAAGACCTTGTCCGGATAGGCCGGGACTCTGACCTCGACATCCTGGCCGAGCTTGTAGGCCGGCGCATCGGTCTCCACGACATTCGCCAGCATCCACATCGTCGATAGATCCGCGACCGAATAGGGCGCCGGCGCATTGCCCGGCTGGACCAGAAGCCCGGGGGCCGCGCTACGAGCCACGATCCTTCCCGAGATCGGGCTTGGAACGAGCAAGGTGGAATCAACCTTGCGCATCTCCACAACCTGATCGATCTCAGCCTCCGTCTTGCCGAAAATGCGCGCCGCGTCCCGTGCCGCCTTGAAGTTGCCTTCGGCGGTCTGCTCATCCGAGGTGGACTGATCGACATCCTTTTGCGCGCTGCCACCCGACTTCAGCAGGTTGACCAGGCGCGCCAGTGTCTTCTTTTGCAAGTCAAGCACGCCGGCAGCCGCCAGCAGCGTCGATTCCGCCTGAAGCAAATCCGGGCTATCGATCGTAAAGAGCACGTCGCCAGCCTTGACGTCGTCGCCGATGTTGTAATTCGCCTTCAGAATTTTGCCGGGGTATTGCGAGAAGACCTGGACCAGCAAATCTTCGTTGAAGTCGATGGTGCCGACGGCCGTCTTCAGGATAGCGAAATCGTGCGAAGCGACGGTCCCGATCTTGAGCGAAGCCGCCTGCTTTTCCGACAAATCGACACTTTGGTCATCGGAGGCCGGCTTCACGGGTTCGGTCGAGGCGACCTGTTCCTTCTTCCCGGATTGCCCGTCGGCCAATCCGATGAAACCTCTGCCCCAAAACAACGCGACGCCGGCGATCACAATCGCACCGAGCCAAATCGCGCGGGATTTCGACAAAGCACTCACTCTAAAATCCCCAAGATCGCCACCCATCTTCTTGTCATGCTGCATTACAGCATCGTGCTTACACTAGCCTTACGCGTTGTTCGAATTGAACAATTGTTTCGCGGCAAATTCATATAATAAAAATAGTCGAAACAACGAAATAACAGCAGATTTGCTCAGATATTCTTCGCTTGCCTGCACCCTGGGCAAGCAGTTGCTGAACATATCAACAATAGCGGGCCAGAAAATCTCAACTCTACTTGCCCGGACGCCGCGCTTAAATTCGCCGTACTGGTTTTTGCGCGGCTTCGTGGCCGGCCGCTGCTCCGGGGCCGCCCACGAAAGGCCGGTTCCACGAGTCAGAAGTGAATGATCATATCGGCCGAGCCGATAATCGCGAAGTTCTTGTTGGGCGCTATACCCAGATTAGAGTTGCCGTTGAAGGCAAAAGCATCCAGCGACCTGTAATAGGAAACCTCGGGCCGGATCTCGATCTGCGGCGAGAACCAGTGCTGCCAGCCGGTCCCGAGCTCGAGATAGCGGGTTTTGGTGCCGGTGCGCTGACCCTGATAGTCGTCGACGAATTCGGCGCGCCAGGTCAGATTGTCGAGCGGGGCGATCTTGTAATTCAGGTAAGTCAGGAAGGTCTGAAACGAGGCCGTACAGCTCAGGACCTGGGCGGAACTGCACTGCGCCAGGCTCGGCGCGTTGAACGGCATGTATTGCGGCGAGAACGGCGTGCCGCCCAGATTGAAGAAGCCCGTCCCTTGCGCATTGGTCACGAGCGGATTGAGCGCATTCGGCACTTTGTTCTGATGCTCGTTGTAGCTTTCGAACGCGATGTGCCACTGGTCGTTGAACTTGTGATAGTAGGTCAACCCATACCATTGCAGGTTGTTGTAGCCCCAATTGCCAGCATTGATGCCGTTGGCCACGATATTGATATCGTCATTGCCGGAGTCGGTGGTGTAGCGCACGCCGGCCGTCACACTCGGCGTAGCGCCGGGGTCTTTCAGCATCGTCGTGCCGGGATAAAGCGGATTAGGGTCCGGATTGGCGATGCTGACGCCGACATGCCAGGGCAACGCTTCCGTTCCGGTTGAGACGCCAAGCTGCAAGATCCAGTTCTTGCTGGCGGCCAGCGTAAATCCGACGCCGGTGTTGGTGTAGTTGTCGTAGGTGTACGTCATCGAGTGGGAGTACATGTAATTGTTCGGCGCCAGCTGCGCCTCGATGTCGGGAATCGAGATGTAGCGGCCGATGCGGATCATCAGGCCGTCCAGCACCTGCGGGACGAAGATCTCGCCATAGGCCATCGGGATGTCGAAGCCGTTGTTGAGATTCTGATTCAGGAACTGGCTCGAGAACAGACCGTAGGCTGTGGTGTAACGATAATTCTCGCCGTAGATCGGCGCGAGGCGGAAGCCCCAGTCCACGTGATCCTTCTGAACCGTGTCGGGAAGCCGCTCGATATAGATCACCGCCTGATCGAGCTGCACCGTGTTCGGATTGTAGCTATAGGCCGCCGGCGCGTTGCCGCCCTTCACGGTAGAGGTGGAGAGGTTGCCGCCGGGATCCACCCATCCGTAAAGCTGGATGTGGTTGTCGTTCATCCAGCTGCCGACATTGGTATTGCTGATCGCCGACATCAGCGGGCTGTCGACCGAACTCGCCCGCGTCACGCCGAGATTTGTCGTTCCGCCATAGGGCCACTCGGTGAACGGATAGGGCGGAATAGCCTCAGGCGTCGGTGGCACCTCGCTCTCCGGCCGGCGCGAGGGAGGCGCCTTGGGATCGGCCGGCGCAGCGTCGTGCCCCCACTCGAGCCGATAGTAATTGATGAGACGTTCCCAGTACGTCGTGCCGAGATAGGCATCGAGACAGGCGTAATTCTTGTAGGGATCGATGACACCCTTGCAGACCGGCGTCTTGGTCTTGGTCGGTAGCGTCGCATCCGCCGCGAGCGCGGCATCGGCCGCGCCGGCGACGATCAGAAAAAGCCCGACAAGGCGTATCCTTTTCATCAGCTTCCAAACTCTGGTTACACGCGTTCTCGATCGCTCTGGCGGCGCAGCCAAAACCATGCGTCGTCGGGGAGATTGCGAGGGGTGCTAGTCTGCCGCCGGCCCGCGCCACATCGGAGACTTGGGTCCCCCGTAGTAGCGCATCGGTCCAAGCTTGGCCTGATGCTCGGATGAGGCCACCGGAGTTGCCGACGGCCCGTGGCCGCGGGTTGCGCTCTCGCGCGATTGGTTGACGGCTTGCGCAGCGCCTTCTCGGCAAATTCCGCAAATAAAAACCGTGGCGAGCAGCGCGACAGCTCCGGTCCTCGTTACTCTCACCGCGACATGATCCATATCGATCTCCTTACCTTGTGTTCGCGCCGGAAGCGTTCGACGATACGAACCTTCCGGCGTTCAACTCAGCCGCGACGACGTCAGTATTTGGCAACGACCGGGCCGCCGAACTTGAAATCAAGTCCGGCCGACACGACCGAGTAGGTGGAAACAGTCGAATAGGGTAACTGGCCATTCACCGTGAGGCCTCCGTTGGCCACGCTGCCAGGCCGGTTGTAGCCATTGAAGCTGGTGTAGCGGTAATCGAACTTGGCGATCACGTTGTTCGTGAGCGCGTAGGCGATACCGCCGCCGCCGGTCAGACCGTTGCCCGACACATTGAACGTATCGACCGGCCCGACGAGCGGCGTGTTGGTGTGCTGGATGCTGCCGAAGGCATAACCGCCGTCGAAGTACAACATCCAGCGGTCGATGGCATAGCCAGCCTTCACAATGAGCGCACCGGTCCAGCGAAGATTGTCCGCATCGACCGCGGCGACGCCGGGAAACGCGCCAGCCGCGAATTGGCTGGCATCGTTACCCTTGATGCCGGTCCAGGCCAGATCGCCTTCGATACCGACGACCAGGCTGCCGCTTTGCCATTGATAGCCGATGTCACCGCCGGCAATGCCGCCGGTCGAGGAGTAGTTGGCGGAAAAGTCCGCAAACGGCACGGCCTGACCGGTTGAGTTGTTGACATTGTGGTTGCCGTAACCGCCGCCGCCGAAGGCACCGACATAGACGCCGGTCCAGTCGTAGACGGATGGTGTGGCTGACGGTGCCTTCAAGGGAAGGTCCGCTGCCAGTGCCGGCGAGGCCAGAGCCAGGACGCCGAGCGAGGCGGTGGAAAGAAGAATTCGCTTCATTTTGTAACCCCTGTCGAATTGTTCCGATGAAATGCCGGGCGGCGTTGCGTCGCCTCAGCCTTCCACGCCTCAGAAGTGAATGATGATGTCGGACAGCGCGATGATCGCGTAGTTCTTGTTGAACGGTATCCCGAAATTCGGATTGCCGTTGAACGCGAACGCATCGAGCGACTTGTAGTAGGAGACCTCAGGCCGGAACTCGATCTGTGGCGAGAACCAGTGCTGCCAGCCGATACCGGTCTCGATGTATCGCGTCTTGGTGCCGGTGCGCTGACCCTGCAAGTCGTCGACGAATTCCGCGCGGTAGGAAATGTTGTCGAGCGGCGTGACCCTGTAGTTCAAGTAGGTCAGGAAGGTCTCATACGTCGCGGTACAGGTCAGCACCGCCCTGCTTCCGCACTGCGCCAGGAACGGCGAGTTGAACGGCATGTACTGTGGCGAGAACGGCGTGCCTCCACCCAGGAAGATAGCATTCGCGGCTGGATTGTTGACGTTCAGCACATTGTTCTGATGCTCGCTATAGGACTCGAACGAGATGTGCCACTGGTCGTTGAACTTGTGGTAATACGTGCCGCCGATCCACTGGAGGTTGTTGTAACCCCAGGTGCCGTTGTTGATGCCGTTATAAACGACCTGGAAGTCGTCGTTGCCGGAGTCACTGGTCAAGCGCAGAGCCAACGTGCCGCTCGGCTGCGCGCCGGGATCTTGCTTGAACGTGGTGCCGCCGAAGATCGGATTGTTGGGCAGGAGGTTCGGGAGCGTCGTTCCGACATGCCAAGGCATGGCTTCGGTACCGACCGTGATGCCGGCTTGGACAATCACGTTCTTGTTGACCGCCAGCGAACCGATGATGCCGGTGTTGGTATAATTGTCGAACGTATACGTCATCGAGTGCGACGACATGTAGTTGTTCGGCGCCAACTGCGCCTCGATGTCCGGGATCGAGATGTATCGGCCGGCCCGGATCATGAGGCCCTCCATGATGCCCGGAATGAAGATTTCGCCGTAGGCCATCGGAATGTCGAAGCCGTTATTCTGGTTCTGGTTCAGAAGCTGGCTGGAGAACAATCCGTACGCCGTGGTGTAGCGATAGTTCTCACCGTAGATCGGCGCGAAGCGGAAGCCCCAGTCGATGTGGTCTTTTTGAACCGTGTCGGGCAGGCGCTCGATGTAGACGACGGCCTGGTCGAGCTGCACCGTGTTCGGGTTGTAGGCATAGGCTGCCGGTGAGTTGCCGCCCTTTACGGTGGAGGTCGAGAGGTTGCCGCTCGGATCGACCCAGCCGTAAACCTGGAGATGGTTGTCGGCCATCCATTGACCGACGGACGTGTTGCTGATCGCCGTCATCAACGGGCTGTCGATCGAAGCCGGGCGGGTCACGCCGATGCTGGTCGTTCCGCCATACGGCCACTCGGTGAACGGATAGGGCGGCGTGGACTCAGGCGTGGCCGGCCAGTAAGCGCGGCGTCCAGGAGGGGCCTTGGGATCGGCGGGCGGTGCTTCATGACCCCATTCAAGCCGATAGTAATTGAGAAGACGTTCCCAGTAGGTCGTGCCGAGATACGCATCGAGACAGGCGTAATTCTTGTAGGGATCGATTACGCCCCGGCAGGCCACCGTCTTCGTCGGCATGGACGCATCCGCCGCGTAAGCACCGTTGACAAAACCCATGGCGGCCAACGAGACGCCCGCCAAAAGAAGTCTTTTCATATTTCTTGCCCCAAGCTGTTGGTTAAGATCGCTGTCAAAACGACCTTGCGAGACCATTCGCGCTCGGGTTGATCTTTCGTCGCAGGAACCAGCGAAATCGATACGGTTTGGGCGACCTTTCAATTAAAAAATAATATCCAGAAATTGCCTATCGGAGTTACTTGATTACAAATTTGCCATTTGCTTCTGCTGTTGCTGAAGTGATCGGCAGATTTCGTAGGATTCCACGTAGGAATCCGAATATTCAGCAATTGTTTTTAATAGTTTTTGGCTGGCTGTTGCTTTTTCGCCATATATGTCGATCGACAGCCCTTTCTTTTATATTTTTTATTTATGCAGAACGATCAACTTCCGTATCGAAGCTATATGTCATGCCTCGTTATGCTGCACCGCATTGAGCAAAGCCCATTCGCTCACGGTGAGGCGCGGCAATGGACGTGGAAGTAGAGGACGCGGACGACACGGGCGCGCGGCGTGGCGGAGAGTCGGAAAATATCGATTTCGGGTTCCTGCCGAAGAGCCTGATTTCTCAATGCCAGGTACTGATCGAGAGTTTCCACGAGCTGCACGGCTATCCGTGCCTTCCGAATACACTATGGAAAGCGGGGCTCGGCCCCTTTATCGAGAAGCAATCGCAGTTCCGGCAGCTGCTCCGCAAAGCCTCGACCACCCGAAGCGCGAAGAAGGCGAACGAGGGTTTCGTTCGAATCGCGACTACGATTTTGTCGCTCGAAGTTCTGGCGAGCCGTTTCGCCGGCTGGAGCAGTGTCTACCCGAAAGAGGCAGCGAGATCGCGGGCGATTCTCAAGGCTAATGCGCAAGGATCTCACGCTCCGCTGATTGAGTTCTACCTGTACCCTCCAAAATATCTGATTTCGGCCGCGATCGCCGCGCTTTCGCCGCCGCGAAATGCGGGCGACGGTGACATTCACAGCCTCCCAACCGTGGAAACCGCACGCGACCAGACGGCGATCGGCTATCTCGAGACGATTTAGCGCGTTCCATATCGCGTTAGCGCGTTCCATGCCGCGAAACGGAAGACAAAAAATATATAACTTTTATATGTCAATCTCCATCAAACGGCATAGATTTTATACGCCGATTTGGAGAATGCTGCACCTGCTGGGTAGTTGGTGACATTGGAGCGGCATCTGATTTGAAGGCGATCCGGAAAGTTTTCGCCGGGCACGGACATCTTACACTCGTTTCGTCCAGCGGATTAATTCTACGCCAACACGATCAGTTGCTCTGGGGCACGATTTTTGCTGCGGCTGTTGAGCCAAGGCAAACCATCGAGCGATGTCCTCCTCTACGAAGGCATGTACTTTTGCAGTCATTTCCGCCGATAGCATCAAAGCTCGCCAAGCCCGGACTCGCAAACGGCAAGTATCAAGACGTTGCAGTCGCGCTGGACATCGGTGTGCCGCCGCGCAGCTTTGTGCAAACCGACGTCGTGCCGATGTTGCTGTCGCTCGGCAGCGTCAGCCTGGTCACCGCGCTGTTGTTGCTGCTGGAGCAGACGGTCGCGGTCAGTCTTGTCCCGATCGCTTATCTCGTTCCCGTCGTCATCGCCGCGACCCGGTGGGGAGTATGGCCGGCGACGGTTGCCTCGATCGCAAGCATGGCGGAAGCGGACTTCTTTTTCTTCCCGCCCATTTTCAGTTTCCAGGTCGAGGACCCGCAGGAGGTTGTCGATCTCCTGCTGTTTCTGGTTGTCGCGCTTGTCAGCAGCAATCTCGCCTCCCGCCTGCGCCAGGAGACCGAGACGTTGCGCCTGCGCGAAAGAGACATTCAAAACCTCTACGATTTCTCGCGGCGCCTGGCTGCGTGCTTCACGGTTTCGGAGCTGATCTCCGCGATCGAGAACTACCTGTCGCAAACGCTCGGTCAGCCGGCCGTGTTCTTCGCGGCGAAAACCGGCGGACAGCTTGAGCCGCCGAGATCCGGCTCGGTGCCGAAGGCGGTGAGAGAACATGCCCACTCGGCCATTACGGCAGCCGCCCCCTCGGTCCGCTCCGTGATTGACGGGGCGACGCAGAACGTCTGGCTGCTCCGGATGGTAAGTTCCGAAACCGCGATTCTTGGCCTCGTTGCAATCAATATCGGCGTGGGTCCAGCGGAGACGCTCGAAATCCGAACGCGCCGGGTGGAGGCGATCATTGAAGAAGTGTCGCTGACGTTGCAGCGAATCGACATCGAAAAGGCGATGGAGGACGCAAGGCTGCGTCTGCAAGGCCAGCTTTTGAGGGACGCGTTTCACGGCACGTTGTCGCATGAGCTGCGCACGCCGCTGGCGGCCATCCGCGGCTCGGCAAGCGTGCTGGATTCCATTCCCCTCGTGCAAAAGGACGCTCGCATCCGCTCGCTGGTCGAAGCGATATCGGACGAGGTCGCCGAGCTCGACGGCTTTATCCAGTCACTTCTGAACGCCACGCGCGTCACCGCCGGCGGCATTACCCCGCATCTCGAATGGACCGACCCGAGAGACATCGCCAACGCCGCGATCAAGGCGCGCGCGCGACGGCTGGTGGCGCACAAAATCGAAACCGACTTCGCCGACGAATTGCCGCTGGTCAACGTGGATTCCGGACTGATCGAGGAATCCTGCGGCCAGCTTCTCGAAAATGCCGCGAAATATTCCCCCTCCGGCTCGACGATCCAGGTCAGCGTCCAGCGCAAGCAGAACGATGTCGTGCTGTCGATTTCCGATCAGGGCGTCGGCATCACCGCTGACGAGCGGCCCAACCTCGGCCGCAGACTGTTCCGCAGCCAGCGCCATCAGGCATCCATTCCGGGGTCCGGCCTCGGCTTCTGGATTGCGTCCATCTTCGTCGGAGCCAACGGCGGCAATATCGACATCACGAGTCCGGGACAGGGCCTGGGCGCGACGGCCTCGATCATTCTACCTGGCTCCCCGATGGACCAATCCGAGATGACGGTCGCATCCGATGAATAGGCCCGCCAACAATGTGCTGCTCATCGAGGACGAGTCCAAGATAAGGCGATTCCTGCGTGCGGGCTTCGAACTGCAAGGCTACGCGGTCATCGAGGCGGAAAACGCGGCGGATGGGCTGAAGGCCGCAACCTTCAGCGCGCCGGATCTCATCATCCTCGATCTGAACCTCCCCGACCTTCACGGCTCGGAGGTGCTTGAACGGATCCGATCGTGGTCGAACGTTCCGATCATCATTCTGTCGATCGTCTCAAGCGAGGACGAGAAGGTCCGTTTGCTCCAGGCCGGTGCGGACGATTATGTGGTCAAGCCATTCGGCATGGCGGAGCTGCTGGCGCGCAGCGAGGCTGCGCTACGGCGATATTTCAAGAGCGCCACGGAGAATCCGGTCGTAGTGGCGGGGCCTCTGTCGGTCGATCTCGTGACGCGGACGGTGTCGCTGAACAAGCAACCCATTCGATTGACCCGAAAAGAATATCGTCTGCTCCACATCCTTGCGACCCATGTCGGGCTTGTGGTGACGCATGACCAGTTGTTGAAGGATATCTGGAGCGGCAATCAGCGGGACAACATCCAGTATCTGCGCATCCTCGTACGCAAGCTGCGCCAGAAAATCGAAAATGATCCCAATCACCCGCGTCTTTTGGTGACTGAATCAGGCGTCGGCTATCGTCTTCAGGCCCGCTTCGAAGACATCGCCGCGGACTGACGCCGCGTGTGCGGCTTTCGAGATCGGCAAGACAACCGCTTGATCCGGCGATAAGTCCTTAAGGCCGCCCGGCTCGTAAATATTGCGCTGAGCCCGCAGAACTCTCAGTCCATGCCACGGCTTCTTCGACCAAAGAAAATATAAAAATAATATATTTTTGGCGTCAAAATGCTTATGTTGCCCACAAAACGGGGGCGCGGGGCGTTGCACTTTCTGGTCGAACACTTTTCCTTACTGGGCTTCGATGGCCAGTATTGGATGCTCATTGTCATTGCCGTCGTCGCGGGTTTTGTTGTTCTCGCTCTCACGACGCGCAGGCGAAACTGATTTTTCGGAGAGTTGATTCGTGTAAGCAACTCGTTCGTGTAAGCATCACGTAACGTGTAAGCATCCCGTAACTTGATTTTGTCGCGCACCGCACGCAATCTCACTTTCGAAGTCACTGCTGACTTGGGCATCAGAACGGGAATGGCGATGAAATCTGTTTTTGCCGCGGCGATCATCTTGGCTGGTGCAGTTGCAAACACTGCCGCGAACGCTGAAGGGAGCGGGAATCCCTTGCGCCCTTGCACGGCGCGCGTCGTTTATTCTGAAGAGTTGCCGTTTGCGCCGATCGACAGCTGGCTTGTCAAGGTGACGCTCGAGATCACGCCGCGAAACGGAGCTCCCTACTACACGACCTTGAGCGACCGGATGCCGTGGCAAGGTCCGCCGCCACGGCGCGGGCAGGTATTTCGCCTGTGGTGTGATCCCGCCAATCCGAACGATCTGCGTTTCGCATCCCGCCACACTGCTTCATCTTCATTCTGATCGAAACAGCCGGTTTGGTTAAGGCCGGCTCGCGTCGACCGCGGCTGGTGACCGCGCTCGTGTGTATATGAATTATTTATATTTCTGGCCGCGAGCCACCCTCGTTTTCCAATGACCTTTTACCCAGATTGTTCTCAACGAAACGGTTTCTTTCGCCGCACGTGTTTTGGCCAGAGCTTTTTTGGCCCAAGCTTTTTTTGGCCTAAGCCTTGCAAGAAAAACGATGGTCTATCGAACACCAATCTCACGCTGGAAAATTGAATGATGCCTCCCTTTGTAGCAAGCCGCGATCGCAATCTGACGCAAGCGTCGAAATCGACGGAGGTGATCGTTCGCTTCGGTCTGCGAATGGCCGCTGTCGCTGCATTCGCGGTGTTCGGGGGGATCGGCTTTCAGCGAGGTCTCACCGTGATGCTGTGGATGTCCGCCATCCTGGGCGGAGTAATTGCGACGTTCGATCGCGAAGAACCGCTCGCCTCCGTTCTTAACCATTGGGACGAAGCCATCGCCTATGCAGCGCTGTGCTGCCTTGCCTGCGCCTTCGAGCATCCGGTGTAGTTTACTCGTCCCGACGACCACAGCGATCCCGGCGCTTTCACGCCGCTTTATGACGGGTCATCATCCGCTTCTGGCTGCGAATGGCAGTCATCCTCATTTTTGCGGCATTCAGCAGCAGCAGATTTGACCAGACCTGACGCTGCTGCTCTTGATGTCAACCATCCTGAGCGCGGTGCTTGCGACCCTCAAGCGCGAACAACCGCTGGCATCAATCGTCAATCATTGGGACGAGGCCGTCACCTGCGCAGCGCTATGCTGCCTGATCATCTCATTCGACACCCATGTTCCAGGTTGAGACGCTCCTTCAGGCAACATGCTTATTGTGCCAGGAAAATGCTCGGCCGGCGCTGTTTCACGGGCTTTATGAAGCTCCTATGAGATCACAGGCTGGCCGCTCTCGAATTCATATCCGCCCCGCAAGATATTCGGCGCGTGAGCAGTGCCACTCCCGTGGAGCTCGCTCCTCATTACAAGGAATACTCACGTGAAACTCGTCGAACCTCCCTCGTGCCGCTCCGCATCGACCATCACCCTCATCGGCAAGAACAGCCGCGGCAACTGGGTCGCCCAGGAACAAAACGGCCTTTATGGCGGACTGTTCGTCAACCGCGCCCAGGCTTTCAAATACGCCCTTTTTGAAAACGGCCACCATCCCGAAACGATCATCGAACTGCCGCGCGAAATCGAGCTTGACCTGAAAGGGTCGCCGCGCGCCGGCGCCTTCCCCGCCGCGAGCACCACGCGCCAGGTGGCCTGACAAATATCCCGGCGGCATCTCCACTCGGCCAATCATCCAGGAGAGCAATATGGTTCAGTCTCATTCCGTGCAGGGCTGGGGACAGATCCTCGATACGATGATCGGGCTCACGCGTCTGACAAATCTGCAACGCGCGATGACGGCGGGCGATGATGGCATAGAGCTATATCTCGAACTGAGGCGTCGCGGCTTCCTGCGCGTGACAAGCTTTGCGGCCTGCCGGTTTCCGCGCAAGCAGCATACCATCGGGCTAATCGCCGGGCGCGAATCGGCAGAAGCAATCGAAAGCGCGCTGAACGGAATATCACCGTTTCTGTGCGCCAACGCGACCCTGGCCGTTCTGATCGATTCGAAGGCTGGCAATTCTACCTTTCGAATCCGCAACAAACTTCAACAGATGGGATTTCAGATCGAAGCGGGCGTGAGATGCCAGCAAGGGCTCGTGCTGTCCGCTTATCGCCGAGGATTCAATAAAAAAGGCTTCAATCAACAAGGCTTCAATCAGAATGACCTCGACCAGAAAGGCTTCAGCCAGATAGAAAAAGCCGCGTAAGCCCCGATGCTGTCGTCCGCAAACTCCTGGCTCTCCGGCTATATTCCGGATATCCCGACGCCGTTCGATGAGGCTGGCGAGATCGATCTGAAGGCCTTCGCCGGGCTTTGCGAGCGACAGATACAGACTGGCGTCTCAGCCATCGTTGTCGGAGAGACGGCGGGCGAATTCACCACTTTGACATCGGCCGAGCTCGACGCGCTCGTTCGGACCGCAGCCCGCATCGCCGAAAGCCGCGTTGCCCAAGACCGCGTTCGCGTCATCGCGGGCGCCGGATCGAATTCGACCAGCGAGGCCGCGGAGCGAACCCGCCGCGCTGAACTGGCAGGCGCGGATGCCGTGCTGTCGGTCGTTCCCTACTATAACAAGCCGATGCAGAGCGGCATTGCTGCCCACTTTCGAACGGTCGCCAATGCGACCGTGCTGCCCATCGTGCTGCATGACATTCCTGCTCGCACCGTCCGGGGGCTGGCGGACGAAACGCTTTTGACGCTTTCGGAGTCGCCACAATTTATCGGCTTGAAGGATTCGACGGGCGACCTCGCGCGCCTGTCGCGTCTGCGGCCGATGCTGCCCAAGAGCTTCCGCCTGTTGTCCGGTGACGATACGACCGCGTTTGCTTTTTTGGCCAGCGGTGGCGACGGATGTATCTCCATCCTGTCGAATATCGTGCCGGCGATGTGTCAGGCGATTTTCCTGGATTGCAGACAGGGCCGGCTGCCATCCGCACAGCAACTGCAGCAGCGGCTTTGGGCTTTGGCGGCTTCTGTCGGCAAGGAAAATCCGGCGGCGGTCAAATATGCGCTGAGCCTATTCGGCTTGATGCGGCCCGATCCCCGCCTGCCCCTCGTCGCATTGTCGGATCAGGCGAAGGCCGAAGTGGCGGCCGCGATAAAAACCGTCACGCCGGATGAGAGGAATGCTTCTCGCGCCATTTCGGCCCTGGACCGCGCATGTAATGCCGCTCGGGACGGTACTTCCTGACGTCCCAGGATGGGCTGAGTGCCGCAATCATTAAGCGGATGTGAGACGTCAGAACGGATACGAGAAACCGGAATGGCTGCATGAAATGCTCCAAGCCCGGACACGGGCATGGCTGCAGCATGCATGCGAGTGCATAGGAATTCGAGATCAGCCACTGACTTCTTTCATAGACGCGCAATAAATGCCCGCGAAGTCATCGAGGCCGTGGCTCTCACCACCCGCATCCTTATTGCTTTCCTATGAGATGCCGCGTCGGCCTGTCTCGCTTTCCTACGGCGATGAGGGGCAAAAGCCGGGGTGAGGATTCACCGGTTCATGAAGCACCTTCATGAACATGAGAAGTCGCTGGTCACACCATGATCGCCATGCCGCTGGTCTATTCCGGATTTTCAGGACCGCAAGCTTCGGAGCTTTCAACTTCGTCATGCTTTCAGCCGCTCGATCCCGGCATTCTGAATGCCGCGATCCCCGCTTTCTATATCGGGCGCGACGCCGACGGCTTTTGGCTGGCGCGCGACGCCAGGGGAGAGAGTGGCGGCGCCTTCTTGTTGAAAAGCTCCGCGCTTGCCTTTGCCAAAAGGATGTCCCGGCCCACGGGATGCGCGACGATCTTTCTGTACGAGCGATTTGAGCTGGACCTCGAAAATCAGGGCAATCCGCTTCTGCCCTATCTGCGAGGAATCAAGCGCCGCATAGCGTTGCTCTCGCATCGCATTATCAGGCTGACCGCATCAGTGCGCGCGCCGTCAGATACGATGTGACGTTTGCGATGTGATCGAAGCCTGTTCAGGTTCGCGCGCGGACGGGACATGAGGAGGTTGTACTTCGGCATGCCGCAGAGGCAGGTCGCGACCGCGACGCCGTGCGTTTCCCGGATCAGCTTGTCCAGCTTGATGATCTGGCTCTCGACGATCTTCTTCGAGTCGCGGACGCCGGCCTTGATCCAGGCCTCGATCGCCGACTTGTCGGCGATGACGGTCGCGGCGACGACCGGCCCGAAGAAGTCGCCCTTGCCGCTCTCGTCCAGGCCGGCGTGCAACTCGAACCACTCGGGGTGGAGCACCTCGTCGTAGCCGAGCCGGGGCGTCATCGTGTGACAGTCAGACGTAGCGGCGCATTATCGGGCGCATCGCAAAATTATGGCCGCCGGAAAAGATAAAAATTATGTGTCGGTGTGGTTTTGGATGCTGGCGATCTTCGTGGTGGCGATCCCGTGCGTGGGCTTCATCATGATCATCGTGTGGGCGTTTATGGGAGACAACGAGTCGCGGAAGAATTATTTTCGGGCGATGCTGATCTGGTTTTTAATCTGGACCGGGCTGGTGATCGTATTGATGTGCCTGGGATTGATACCGGTAATTCTGCAGCAACTTCAGCACTGGCCGAAGTGAGCGGTTCGTTAGAATCGAGGAATAAAGTCTAGTATTCAGGGCGGGATTTGCGTATTCCCACGCAAAAAAATCTTCAAAAAAAGGGAATAAGCGTTGACAGATTTCAAACCAAATAGATGATATTGTCCCCAACCGAGCTTCTTCGGGGGTATCCACTCCAGACTCCAATTAGCGCGGCCTGTCGTACTTGTGTCGTATTAAAACTGAAAACTGAACTAATGAAATCAAACAATAACGAAAACCGAAGCGGACTGGCGCAAAAAGCGTTGGTCCTATGCGGAATCTGCGTGCTGGTGGCGACAGCCTTTGGCGCGGGATTCTATTCCAAGTTGTTGCGGGAAATCGAAAACGGCCAGCAGGATTCGGTAGTCCTGGACCGTTTGGTGGAAGCCCGGCGGTATAATGAGTTGGTCAAGGAACTGAACAATGGGCAGTTGGCGGAAGCGAAAAAGTTCCTGAAGCGCGGGCTGGCGGACGATATCCACCTGGCGCAGATGCTGGCGGCGACGGCGGATCCGGCAGCGGTGGCGGAGGTAAAATTCGCGCTGAAACAACTGGCGCTGGATCAGCAGGCGCATCCGGAATATTATCTCACGGAGGTAAAGTCGCCCCAGACGATCCAGATCGCGCGGCATGAAGTGAAGCAGCGATAGCCGCCGGAAATCCGGACTTAGTTGCGGGCGTGAACGCGCGGCAGGGGTTTGGCATGTGCGGAAGGGACGCGCGTTTTAGCGGCCGCCGATGCCGTTTCGGTGACGGAAGCACCCGAAACGATCACGGTCGCGGCGCCCGGTGTGGCCGTCTTGGCGGGCGCAACCACCGGAACGACGGGGTGCGGCCAGACCGGAAGGCGCAGGAGGAATGTCGAGCCGTGACCCAACTGGCTGTGGCATTCCACGGAGCCGGACATCGCTTCGGCGAGTTTCTTGACGATGGACAGGCCGAGGCCCGTGTCGCCTCAGGGTCGAAGTTTTCCACCGAGCCGTCATCGACCGCGACGATCTCAATCCACTCAACATTGTGCGCGAGGTGATCGGCGATTTTTCTCACCAGGACCGACAAGGACCGCCAGTCATCCAGCACCGGCGTCACCACGGCGAGCCGTTTCATTCCGTTGCCGATCCGGTCGCCAGGATTTCGGCTGGTTTGGCGGCCGGCGAGCTGGATAATTTTGTTCAAGTTCGCGGAACTTTCAGTGCCATTACGCGTTGACGCCGCCTGAAAGCTCAGTCCGATCTCCGATTTACCACCGCGCATGCGCGAAACCGCCGGGACTGGGCTTTTGTTTTGTCCCGGCCAGGTTTGCCAGCAATTCGTTTCAATGGAGTTTAATGGCGCCTAGGACATGCCCGAAACCAACACAGGTTTCGCTGCGGCCCTTGACTTCGCGCCTCTCAATTCCAACTCGATCGCCGCCGCGAGACCTGGATTGGCTCGCCTGATCTGGCTGGCCCGCAGCGTTGACCCAAGATCTGTTGGCCGCAGCATTTCCCACGCCTCAAGAAACAGCAAATCCGCCCAGGTCTGAGGATCGCGGTCGTCCTGCAAAGCGAGGAAAACGGCCCTCGTCACGGGCCGCGGCAAAGTGTCATCCATGTCCCGTCTCCGTTCCCCTGGTTCGAGCGAGCAAATAGGAACATGGGAGACGTTTCACCACCCTGTCGCGGTGACAGGGTGATGAATTAACGCGTTTTTAAGAATCTCAATACCGGTACAGATCGTGCTTGAACGGCCCTTGATCGCCGACGCCGATATACTCCGCCTGCTTCGTCGACAGCTTGGTCAGCTTCGCGCCGACCTTCGCCAGATGCAGCGCCGCCACTTTCTCGTCGAGATGCTTCGGCAGCGTGTAGACCGTCTTTTCATATTTGCCCGGGCGGCGCGTTCCACAGCTCGATCTGCGCCAGCACCTGGTTGGTGAAGCTGGCGCTCATCACGAAGCTCGGATGGCCGGTGGCGTTGCCCAGGTTCACCAGCCGGCCCTCGGACAGCACGATCAGCCGCTTGCCGTCGGGGAACACGACCTCGTCGACCTGCGGCTTGACGTTTTCCCACTTGTAGTTGCGCAGCGCGTCGATCTGGATCTCGCAGTCGAAATGGCCGATGTTGCAGACGATCGCGCGGTGCTTCATCGCGCGCATGTGGTCGATGCGTGATCACGTCGACATTGCCGGTGGCGGTGACGAAGATGTCGCCCATGCGGCGCGGCGTCTTCCATCGTGACGACCTCATAGCCTTCCATCGCCGCCTGCAGCGCGCAGATCGGATCGATCTCGGTCACCATCACGCGGCAGCCGGCGTTGCGCAGCGATGCGGCCGAGCCCTTGCCGACATCGCCGAAGCCGTTCACCACGGCGACCTTGCCGGCCATCATCACGTCGGTGCCGCGGCGGATGCCGTCCACCAGCGATTCGCGGCAGCCATACAGGTTGTCGAACTTCGACTTGGTCACGCTGTCGTTGACGTTGATCGCCGGCGTCAGCAGCGTGCCGGCCTTGCGCCATGTCCCACAGCCGATGCACGCCGGTGGTGGTCTCTTCCGAGATGCCGCGCACGTCCTCCAGCATCTCGGGATATTTCTCGTGCATCAGCAGCGTCAGGTCGCCGCCGTCATCCAGGATCATGTTCGGCGTCCAGCCGTCCGGGCCGCGCACGGTCTGCTCGATGCACCACCAGAATTCCTCCTCGTTCATGCCCTTCCAGGCGAACACCGGCGATGCCCGCCGCGGCGACGCCGGCGGCGGCGTGATCCTGGGTCGAGAAGATGTTGCAGGACGACCAGCGCACGGTGGCGCCGAGCGCGGTCAGCGTCTCGATCAGCACGGCGGTCTGGATGGTCATGTGCAGGCAGCCGGCGATGCGGGCGCCCTTCAGCGGCTTGGACTGTGCCGAATTCCTCGCGCATCGCCATCAGGCCGGGCATCTCGTCCTCGGCCATGCTGATTTCCTTGCGGCCCCACTCGGCGAGCGAGTAATCCTTGACCTTGAAATCCTGGGTTGTGGTGGCGTCGGCCATGAATGTCGCTCCTGTTTGGTGAGCGGCGTCATATAAAGATATCTGCATATCCGCAAGCGGGATTAGCTCGCCGGTCAGGAACACCCACTCAGACGGCGGAACAGGCACAGTTCTGGTTCCCCTGAGCGGACGTCATCAGGGAAACAGGCGACGGGGCTGAATCCGGCCAGTTTATCGGCCGCACGGGCGATCACGTGCGAAAACGGGCTCCGGATCTGCGGCACCGGACCGCCCTGCCGCTCGACCATGAAGCGTAGCGGATCCGGTACCCCCGGGATTCGGACCTCCGGCACGTAGGGCTCAAACATCAAGGGGATGTCGCGGTTCAGGTAGGTATAACCGCCACTTTCCCATGACGGCATATCGCGGACCTGAAGCCCGCAGATCCCCGGTTCCTGATGCGCTGCGATAAAGGCATGCACCACGCCGCGCTGAAACGACCAGCGGCCTGCCAAGGGGCCCGTCGCGATGTACAAGGATGCAACCGCGCTCAGCGCCAGAAAACATGGAACCCCGGCGGCGATCGCCCGCGGTCCGTGACGTGCCGCCAAAAGGTTCAGAACCCGGGTTGCCCCCAATCCGATCAGGATCGGCGCCGCCGCCAGCGTGAGGTAGATAAACCGGACCTCCTTATGCGGCAGCAGGCTGTGCATCACGAGCGTTGCCACCGCGGCCACCGCCAGCGCCGGGAATCGCGTCGCGCCCACCGCGGCCAACCCGATAAACAGCGGCAGCGGCATCAGAGCGATCGTCAAATAGTCCACGTAATATCCTGGACCCGCCGTGCCGCTCGCGACAGCGATTCCCTGCAACGAGTTGCGCACGAAATTCAACCAAATCGATTGGAAGGCCGCGCCCCAGGTGATCGCGTCGAGCACTCCTGAAAACGGCAACAGGACA
Source organism: uncultured Alphaproteobacteria bacterium (assembly GCA_963752265.1). Lineage (GTDB taxonomy): Bacteria > Pseudomonadota > Alphaproteobacteria > Rhizobiales > Xanthobacteraceae > Bradyrhizobium. Next base: position 4,653 of record CAVVZW010000031.1, on the reverse strand, counting down.
GACGCGGCGCCCAGAAACAGCCACTGCCAGGATTTAAGGTAGCGGCGATGTTGCCAGATCGCCGCGATGGCCAATGCCGGCGCGTATTGGTAACGAAGACAAATCGCGACACCGAACAGCGCGCCGACCCAGAATACGCGCCGCGCCGTTCGTGCCCCTTCGCCAAGATACAGCGCGGCGATCGCGCAATGCGCGGCGAGGACTTCGGTCATGACGGCGGGTGCGAAATAGATCAGGTCGAACCAGATCGCACAGAAGCCGCCGGTGACGATCGCGCCCATCTGGCCGCCATCGCGCTCGCCGGTGCGGTAGCCAATAAGAACGATGACCATCGACATGGTTACGCACAGGGTACGGACCGCACCGATATAGAGCATCGGGTTATCGCTGAACCAGGCTGTGCCCCGCATCACGATCGCGATCAGGCCGGGCAACAGCCACGACCGAATGCCGTCATCGAACTCCCACGGCACCACGCCCGTACCGAAGGCCAGTCGATGGCCTTGCTCGAAGTACTGGATGGTTTCGTCGAAAAACACCACGTGGGTCTCGGTCAGGCCCGTCACCATGCGAAGCGCGAAGCCGAGCGCCAGAATGGCCGGCAATGCCAGCGCCGCTGCCTTGGTGGCGACCCGGAATCCAGGCGCCGGAACGAAAGATACGGATTGTGTCGAGGACAACAGATGCTCCACGAGGACGGAGCATCATGGGCGTGACCGGTTTACCGATTGGTTACGGGTACGGCCCAAATCACCCGCCGCGGCCCAACGGCAGCGGTTGTTCGCCCAACATGTCTTTGGCGATGATGGCGCGGGCCTCGTCCAGGTCCATGTGGTGGGTCTCGATCATCGGTGCCGCCTCGGCAAGGATCGCGTCGACGTCCTGCATGAGCTTCAGACGCTTGAACAGATCGGGACGGATCAGCCCCATGCTCTCGCCCACGAGTTCGAGGAAGTTGACCACGTCGAACGGCCAGTCCCGCTCATGGCTGCAAAGTTCGCGATGGCAGGCGTGGTAGACGCCGGCCAACGTGGTAACGCCCGGCGGCCTCGGCGTCTTCCAGTTGCTGGCGATGCGCGGCACGCTTGACCTCCGGCAGCGCGCCAAGCTGGCTGCAGTGATACCCCAGACGGGGTTGGCGCAGATCGACGAAATCCAGCCCGGGAATGGCACGCAGGATCGCCTGAGCCGATTCGGTGACACCGGCCACGCCTGGATGCTCGTGCAGTCCGACGCGCTTGTTGACCGGATGGACCATCAGCGGGCGGAGGTCGTTCAACCGCTCGGCCAGGAACAGCACAATCGGTTTCATGTCGAACGCGTCGTCGGATTTGCCGGGCGCGACAACTTCCGAAAGCTGAATTTGACAGGTCGGGCACCAGGACAAGGCACGCGGCGCGGCTTCCTTCAGCCGGTCGATGGTGCGGTAGGCGATGCGGCCCGACGTCGTCAGATCGCCCGCCCGAAACTGCAGAATTCCGCAACAGGAAGACGGACCGCCCATGACGTGGTAGGGCACACGCAACGCATCGAGAATGTCCAGACACAGTAAAGCGATGTGCGGTGTCTTCATCAGGTTGCAGCCGGTGTAGAATACGACTTCGGGCGGCGAGGCCAGGCTCAGGCTCCGGGCGAAACCGCGCCAGCACCTCCGGCGGCAATTGGAGTTTGGACAGCACGCGCAGGCTGGTGGTCATGGTGCCGAAGCCGGCGAAACCACTCTTGCGGCGAGTGTCATCGGGATTGCGCGACGCCATCTCCAACCTGGTCATCGTCAGCATGAAGCGCGGATCGACCCCGTACTGACATTTCGGGATGCAGTGCCCGCTGCCCGAGCAAACCGCGGCCCAGAGCGCGGCGTCCGCATGCTCGCCACCGCGCAGGATGGTCAGGATGCCCTCGGTGAGTTTGCCAGGGTTGGAGTTGTCGATTCCGGCCGGCGCGGGCATCGGGCATACCTCCGCGCAAGCCCCGCATGCCACGCAATGCTCCAACACCTCGGCGGTACGGGTCTTCATCGCGAGATCGAGCGGCGGGATGTCCATGCTGTGCGTCCCCGGGTCGTGGCGCACCGAGAATGCCTGAGATTTGCGAGGCTTTCCACCGCCATCGGCGATCTGGACACAAACTCCACCCCGGCGGGTTGACACCCATCGGCGTCTCAGGCGATAACATACCAACCAGACGGTATGATTCATCGGCAGCCACCAGCCTAACGGAGGAAAAGTATGACCAACCCCACGCTTTCAGAACCAGTCGAAGAACGGGATCTGGTTCTGACCCGCCTTATCGACGCACCTCCAGAAAAGCTGTTCCGCGCCTGGACCGATTCCGGCTTGCTGCGGCAGTGGTTCGCACCGCTGCCGTACACGACGCCGATCGCCGAACTTGACGTCCGGCCAGGTGGATCGAGCCTGATCGTCATGCGCGCCCCCGACGGTAACGAAATGCCGGTTCAGGGTGTTTACCTTGAAGTCGAGCGGAACCGCCGGCTTGTCTTTACCAACGCATACACCACGGCGTGGGTGCCGTCGGATAAACCATTCATGACGGCGATCATCACCTTCGAGGATGAGGGCGGCAAAACCAGATACACGGCCCACGTTCGTCACTGGACGGTGGCCGATCGAGAAGCCCACGAAAAAATGGGCTTCCATCAGGGCTGGGGGAAGTGCGCTGACCAACTGGCGGCCCTGGTCGCGACGATTTGAATTCAGCCACAGATCAACGAACGGAGAGCCATGGGACGGTTCGATGGCAGGGCCGAGCAGGAAATGCCGCGTGACACGGATGCGGCGAAACCATGTCGCGCCGTGGCGGTCATGATGAAGATGATCGAATTGGATATTCAGTCGTTGTGAAACACTTACAACGACGGTTGAGGACGCGACGCGAAAGCAGTCAGCAGGTTTCGCCAGTGCAGTTTCGCGCTATCCTTAAACACTCACTGGCCTCCTCGGCCGCGGGCCTTGCCGCGTTCCTCATCAGCCGGTCCATGAACACCAACTCGCGAACCGTCGCCTCAAGCTTCTCCCGCAGTGTCAGCCCCCGCTCCGTGTTCGCGGTGACCGAGTCGAAGACGAGGCGGGCGTGAGGCTGGAGGGCGGCCGCACACGCACTGGCCGCGACCGGATCGGCGCGCACTTCCGCCGTGACGAAAAGGGAAAGCAGCGAAAGACCTACGATTGTCTTTTTCATGGGGGAGCCTCCGTGCCGCACTATGCGCTCGCAACGGTCTGTAACAACAGTCTTAAAAATAAAATTTAGCGTCCCCGGTTCGATCTATTCGATATCAGAACTAATCAGCCTCCCCCTGCCGCAACCAGGCTGGAACCATTGGGGTCACTGTCGCGCCTTCGCTGAGAAGCATGCTCCCGATTGCTTCCAACCGGACGACAGCCATCCCCTGCCGTCCAGCCGCGGACCGCATTGTTCCAACATCCCGGCCGTCCAGAAAGATTGAGGCGCCGGGCGACGGGACCGGTCCATCGATCGTCACGGGGACCAGCCGCCGCTTCACAAGGCCGCGGTATTTGGTTCGCGCCGTCAGCTCCTGTCCCATGTAGCAGCCCTTGGTCCAGGACACGCCGTGCAACTCATCGAAGCCGGCTTCCAGCAGGATCGATTTTTCCGCCTCCATGTCCCGTGAGCCATCCGGCAGGCCAAGCGTCATTCGATGCAGGTCCCACTCTTCCTCGGTCGCGTTAACGGCGACCGGTTCGGCGGACAGCACCCGCCATCCTGCCTCCGCCAACCGAGGGTCGCGCGCGACAATTCCCGGTACCTCTGGCGTTCCGTCCCACGCGCCATGAACCTGTAGATCGGTCTCACTCAGCACGACGCGGGAGCGCAGCCGGAATCGGGACAGGCGCTGCAGGAGCATCGGTAACTGCGCGCGCTCACAATCCAGCAGCAGTCGCTCGCCATCCGAAAGAATGAAGAAATCCGCCAGCCACTTACCCTGTGGCGTGAGTAGCGCTGCCCACACGGCTTTGCCCGGAGTGGATTCGGCAACATCGTTGGAAACCAGGCCCTGCAAAAACGGAACCCGATCCTCGCCGGCGACCGCCAGAACGGCTCGCGCTGCTAGCGCGGCGATTTTTGTCATAAGTCGAAAGGTAAGCCGGTCCCTCCGATCCGCAAGAGCCGTGCAACCACGGAGGTGCCGAATGTGGTTGACACCTGGCCGGGGGAACGCCAGGAACCAACCCTCACGCGTATGGAGTGGATTTTATGTGCGGTATCTAGGCTAGAGGGATGTTTACCGGGTTGATTGAGGCGATGGGCGAGGTCGTCGAGTTGGCGCAGGGGGAGGGGGTGGCGCGGCTGACGATTGCCGAGCGGGCGGGCGCGGGGATTGTGGGGCGGCTGCGGTTGGGCGATAGCGTGGCGGTGAGTGGGGTTTGTCTGACGGCGCTGGAGATTGAGACGGGAGCGTTCCCTCCGAGGTTCTCCGCGGACTTGGCGACGGAGCGCTCGGATTACCCATCGCATTACGATCACGATCACGAAGAGAAAAGCCGCGACGATGGTTGCAGCAGCTATCGGATGACGTGTGGCTAACCAGGTTAGAAATACAGCTAAGGCGTCTTCTCCCGCACGAAGCGCGAAATTTGAAACTGGCTCGCGATGCGTGCACCCCAGCGCTTGAGG
>CAVVZW010000030.1:0-26727 GCA_963752265.1 uncultured Alphaproteobacteria bacterium | reverse complement strand
GAGGGCCGCCGGTTGCTGGATATGCGGCTGGGGTAGGGCTTCATCGTCATTGCGAGGAGTGTAAGCGACGAAGCAATCCAGAGTCTTGCTGCTGCGCTGGATTGCTTCGCTATCTTTCGCAATGACGGAGCGATGGATCACACCTCCGCCCAGACGCGGATCAGGTTGTGATACACGCCTGTCAGCTTAACCGTCTCCGGATCGTCGCGTCCAAGCCGCGCCACCAACGCCTGGATCGCGTTATCGAGATCGAAAATCAAACTCCGCGCATGGGCATCGCGGATCATGCTCTGCAACCAGAAAAACGACGCGACGCGCACGCCGCGTGTGACCGGCGTGACCATATGAAGGCTGGAGGCGGGATAGACCACGAGGTCGCCCGCCGGCAGCTTGACCTCGTGAGAACCATAGAGGTCCTCCACCACCAGTTCGCCGCCGTCATATTCATCGGGCTCGGACAAAAACAGCGTCACCGACAGATCGGTCCGGATACGCAAGCCGGTCAGACGGTCACCGCGCACGGCATTGTCGACATGGATGCCGAAATGGTGGCCGTCCGCCGCGGCATAGCGGTTGAACAGCGGCGGAAAGATATGCAGCGGGATCGCAGCCGAGATGAAGCGCGGGTTGGCCGTCAACGCGGACAGGATGCGGTGGCCGAGTTTGCGCGCCACCTCGCAGTCCGGCGGCAGTTGCTCGTTGCGCTTGACCAGCGCGGATTGCGCGCCGGCGGTCGAGCGGCCATCCTCCCACGTGCTGGCAGCCATGATGCGGCGGAAATCCGCCACATCGTCCTTGCCGAGCACATTGGGAATACAAGTCAGCATCGCGCGATCAATAGCGCGCCGAGAGCACCAGATAGGCGGCACGTCCCGGAGCTTCGAGCGCGAACGGCGTCCCGCTTTGATAGAGCGAGTCGTAATAGAGCTTGTTGAAGATGTTGTTGACGTAGAGCTTGAGTTTCCAGTTCTTGTCGATCTTGGCCTCCGCGAAGGCATCGAACTTCCAGTAATCCGGAATCGACGTACCTTCGTTGGCGGCCAGCAACGTGCCGCCATAGACGCGCGACCGGTAGACCGCCTGCCCGCCGAGCTCCCAGGTATCGGTGAGCTGGTACTTGTTCAAAATGCTGAACGACTGATGCGCGACATTGGCAAGCGGCAGCCCGACGTCGGTGGTGTACAATAACGGCTGAGGCATGTTCGCGGTCGGCACGTTCGACTTGGTCACCGCCGACTGCATCAGCACGAGGCCACCGGTGAGGCTCCATTTGTCCGTGATCTTGCCCGCGGCCTCGAGGTCGATGCCGCGCACGTAATAGGCGGAGCCGGAGATGATACAGGAAATACTGCCTGTCGTTCCGGCCGGATACGGACATGACGCGGTCTGGTTCGCCTTGCTGGAGACGTTGAAGGCTTCGCGCGCGTTGTCCTTGGTGGTCTCGAACAACGCCCCCGTCAGCAACAGATGGCGGTTGAACAATTCCCACTTAGTGCCGACTTCGTAGGCCTTGTTCTTTTCCGGCCCGAAGATCTGGTTCGGGTTACCCGACACGACCGGTGCCAATCCGCCATAGGCGGTGCTGGTGCCGTCAAATTCAGAACCGACCGGATCGGACGAGGTCGCAAAGGCCGCGTAGACGCTGGCGTTCGGCAACGGCTTGACGGTGATACCGAGGTTGAAATTCGGCAGGCCGAATTCCGCCGATTGCCTGCCGAAGGTGGAGACACCGCTCAGCGTTCCCCAGCCGGAAGTATTGATTTTGTAATCGTCATATCGCACGCCACCGTTAAGAATGACGAAGTCGCGGTAGTTGATGCTGTCGAGCACGTAGACGCTGGTGGTATCGATCAGGATATTGGTCGGCATGCCCGTCAGCACAGGCGTGGTGCCGAAGGGAATGTCGGTGAATTGCGGGCCGAAGACGCTGACCCCACCCAGAGAACCGCTGCCGGTAAACGGCGTGCCGGTCACGGTCTCCGAGCTCAACCCGGTATATTTGTCGATCGAAGACGTTTCCTGCGAGATTTCGACGCCGGAGAGCAGCGTGTGCTTGAAATCGCCGGTGTTGAACTTGTAGGTCAACTCGGACTGGTTGGCGAGCACGTCCGTGGTCTGGTAGCGGCTTTGCGGATTGGCCGTCACGGTCGCCAGTGTCAGCGGGTTGGTCGCGATCGGCGTTTCCGCCAATGTGCCGATGTAGTTGTTGAGCGACCGGGAGTCCCGGATCTTGTCGCTGAAGACGAGATCAGGCGTCAGACGGATTTCGGTATTGAGCGTGCCGATGTCCTGCTGGACATGGAAGAAGTCGCGGTTGGCGAAGCCGTAGAAATTATCCCGGTTGGCGCCGACATCCGGATAAGGAGCGCCGGCGGTCGTCGTAAATTGCTGGCTGCTCGAGCCGTTCGAGCCCGGCCGGTAGTACGGCACGCCGAAATCGGGAATGCCGTGCAGATCGGTATGGATGTAGTCCGTGGTGATCTTGATGGCGTCGGTCGGCGTCCACTTGGTCGCGACAAATCCACCGTTGCGGTCGTCGGTCGTGACGCTGCGGCCAGCGACGTCCGCATCCTGGAACATGCCGCCCGCCCTAACGGCGAAGGTCGGGCTGATGATCTGGTTTACATCGACGGTGATTCGCTTGGTCTGGTCAGTGCCGAACGTGGTGTCCATGTTGTAGAAGCTCTTGTCGGTCTGAGCTTCCTTGGTGACGATGTTGATGGCGCCGCCGGTGGTGCCTCGGCCGGCGAAAGAAGACGCCGGGCCACGCAGGATTTCGATCTGCTCGGTGAAGAAATTCTCGCGAACGCTGACGCCGGAGTCGCGTACGCCGTCGATGAAGACGTCGTTGCGGGCGTCGAAGCCGCGAATGAAGAAGCGATCGCCGAAGGCATTGCCGCCTTCGCCGCTGCCCAGCGTGACACCCGCCGTGCTCAGGATCGCCGACTTCAGAGTAGTGGCGTTCTTGTCCTCGATGATGTCCTTGGTCAGCACCGTCACCGTCTTTGGCGTATTGAGAAGCGGCTCGGGGAATTTTCCGGAGGCCTGCAGACGGTCGCCCTTGTAGGGCGCCGCCGGATCGGCGTAGCGATCGCGATCCGGCGCCAGCTCAGGCGCCGCGACAGGCGGTGTCGGCTTGGCCTGTCGCTTGGCGGCGCGGCGCAGCGCGTTGCGCGCCCTCACCTGATCCGCCGTCGGCCCGGTGGCAGCGGGCTTTGCACGCGCGACCGGCGCATCGACGGTCACCGGCGGCAGATTTGTCTGCTGTGCTTCTGCACCTGAAAACGATGCCACGGCCACCAGACCCGCCACCGCGGAGACCTTGCGGGTGGAAGTGTGATCCAGTCTTTCGTTGCTGGAATGGACCGCTGCGTTCGACCGCAACGACTTCGGTGCCCTGACCCGGCTCATCAATACGCCCCATCATCAAACTTTGATACCCATGCAGTTGAATCTGCATTGAGCCAATGAAAGTTGGTATCGGGCGTAAAATTTGCGGTCAACGCCAAGGCAGCTTGAATATTCCTAGATCAAATCGATTCTAATTTTGAGTTTGTAACGGCTCTAAACTGCGATTTGAAATCTTTCCACTCTTTGCCAGTCTTTGAGAGATGACGCCGGTAATACAAAACCATTACGCGAGTTTGCGTGCGTCTCAATCGCGGCTCGGCGGCTTCATCAGCGAGAACAGCTCGTCCACGGTTTGCTTTGCAACCTGCCGCGCGCGTTCATTATCGCCGGTGCCCGCGATGTTGATTCCATTCACGACCGCCCTGATCTCGTCGCGGAAATCCGTGAGAAACCGCAAGGGATCCGTTGAATCGTTGGCGACGCGCGCAATCAAGCCTGCAATCAGAAGCTGGCACGCGATCATGCGTCCGTTCAATTCGTCCATTGCGCGAGCCGATTTCGATCCATGTAACGCGACATCTCTCGCGGACCGCCTTAGACCATCGAGGACGGGGAGCGCTATGGGTGACGGGGTTTTCTTCGAGAGATTCTAAAAGCTCGATCGCCGCGTACAACTTCGCCATTGCGAGCCAACGGGTCGCGCGACTGCGCGCCCGATGACAGGCTCCGCGAAGCAATCCCGAGTTTCATATGCTGAAAGCTTGGATTGCGTCGTCGCACTCGCTCCTCGCAATGACGGAGAAGCACGCGTCTTACGACGCCAGCGCTTTCATTTCCTTGTAGAGATCGGATTTACCTTCAAAGCCGATACCGGGAAGATCTGGCATCGTGATATGCCCATTTTCCACGCGAACGCCATCGGGGAAACCGCCATAGGGCTGGAACAAATCAGGATAGCTCTCATTGCCGCCGAGCCCGAGACCGGCGGCGATATTGAGCGACATCTGGTGTCCGCCATGCGGGACGCAGCGGCTTGGCGACCAGCCGGCCACCTTCAGCACTTCGAGCGTGCGCTGATATTCGCAAAGCCCGTAAGACAACGCGCAATCGAATTGCAGCCAGTCGCGATCGGGCCGCATGCCGCCGTAGCGCAGCAGGTTGCGCGCATCCTGATGGCTGAAGAGATTTTCACCCGTCGCCATCGGCGCGGGATAAAACTCCGCGAGCGCCGCCTGAAGCTGGAAGTCGAGCGGATCGCCCGCCTCCTCGTACCAGAACAGCGGGTAGTCGCGCAGCATCTTGGCGTAAGCGATCGCAGTCTGAAGATCGAAGCGGCCGTTGGCATCGACGGCGAGCTGCGCGTCCTTGCCGATCTCGTTGAGCACCGCCTCGATCCGTGTGCGGTCTTCTTCGATGGGCGCGCCGCCAATCTTCATCTTGACGACGTTGTAGCCGCGATCGAGATAGCCGCGCATCTCGCTGCGCAGCATCGAGAGATCCTTGCCGGGATAATAATAGCCGCCGGCGGCATAGACGAAGACGCGCGGATTGGCCTTGACGCCGTGGCGCTCAGCCAGCAGACGAAACAGCGGTTTGCCGGCGATTTTTGCCACCGCATCCCATACCGCCATGTCGATGGTGCCGACCGCGACCGAGCGCTCGCCATGTCCGCCCGGCTTCTCGTTCGACATCAGCGTCGCCCATACCTTGTCGGGATCGAGATTGTCGCCGGCTTCGTTGAGAAGTGTTTTCGGATCGGCCTCCTTGAGGCGGCCTGCGAAGCGCTCGCGGATCAACCCGCCCTGCCCGTACCGGCCATTCGAATTGAAGCCGTAACCGACCACGCGCTTGCCGTCGCGCACGACGTCGGTGACGACAGCGACAAGGCTCGTCGTCATCTTGGTGAAGTCGATATAGGCGTTGCGGATCGGCGAGGAGATCGGCTTGGTGATTTCCTGGATGTCGAGAATGCGAACGGACATCGGATGGCGACTTTCGAAGGCTGCTGGTTTCTGTGTCATGGTCATTCCGGGGCGCGAAGCGAATCCGGAATCTCGAGATTCCGGGTCTGGTCCTTCGGACCATCCCGGAATGACGGGGGAGTAGTTATTTCTTATCCCGGAAATACGGTTCGACCGGGCCATGCACCTTGATGGTCAGGGGATTGCCGTAGCGATCCTTGGCGTTGCCGGCAGAGACGCGAATCCAGCCCTCGCTGATGCAATATTCCTCGACATTGGTTTTCTCGGCGCCCTTGAAGCGAATGCCGACATCGCGCGCCAATATCGCCTCATTGTAGTAGGGGCTCTTGGGATCGATAGACAGACGATCCGGAAATTCGACCGGCGCCGCCGTTTCATGATCTTCGTTCATAGCAGTGCCTCGATGTCCTTGGTGAGTGACGCCGGTGTCGCGGTCGGGGCATAACGGCCAACCACCTTGCCCGAACGGTCGATCAGGAATTTGGTGAAATTCCATTTGATCGACGAGCCGAGCAATCCGGATTTCTCGCGCCGCAGATATTGATATAGCGGATGGGCGTCGCCGCCGTTGACGTCGATCTTGTCGAACATCGGAAAGCTCACGGCGTAATTGCTCTCGCAAAATTCCTTGATCCCGGCGGCGTTGCCCGGCTCCTGACGCCCGAACTGGTTGCACGGAAACCCGAGCACCGAAAAGCCGCGCGGTCCGTGCGCCTCCTGCAATGCCTGGAGGCCTTTATACTGCGGGGTAAAGCCGCAGGCGCTCGCGGTGTTGACGATCAGGAGAACCTTGCCCTCGAATCGCTTCAAAGGGACGTCCTCGCCTGCAAGCGATTTGGCGCTGAAATCATAGACGCTGGTCATAGTCTCCTCTCAGCTCATCACGGGATCGACCACCGAGGACGGCGTGCCCCCGGCCTCGATCGCCTCGCCTGCCAACAGACAGAGATCTTCCCGATAGCGTCCGGCGACGACCTGAACGCCGACGGGCACGCGTCCCACCAGTCCCGTCGATACCGTCAGGCCCGGCAGGCCCATGAAGGGGATCGCAATTTGTGGCAGTTGTGCGTGCCAGACGCGCGCAAAGGACGCGTCATCTTTGGTGTCGAGCTGATCGGGGAACGGTAATTCGCCGGATACCGGCATCACCAGCACGGCGTACTTTTCCAAAAACAACGACCACTCGCGAACGAGTGTCGCGCGCCGTGTCAGAACCTTCGACAGCGTCAGCGCGTCGAACGGAAACACCTTCGGCTTGTTGCCGCGGAGACAAGCGAGCGCGCCGGGATCGCCCTCACGTTCAGCCGCGGCCAACTGTGCCTCGTAGTTGTCGCCGATCCAAAGTTTGGTTTGCAGTTCGGCCGCCTCCTTCAGCGGCGGCAGCGATGTGACTTCTTCCACTGTCCAGCCCGCGCGCTCCAGCCGCTTGCCGGCATCGACAACCGCGGAGCGAACCTCAGGCACGGGATCGAGCCCATCGGGATTGACGCACAACGCCGCGCGCTTTGACATCACTGGGCCTTCGAGCGGCGCCGGCACCCACCAGGGATCGCGCGCGTCGGGTGTCGACATCGCCGCGAGGCTGATTCGCAAGTCGCCGATGGTGCGCGCGAGCGGACCCGAGACCGCTGAGATTTGCGGGCCGATGGTGCGCTCGGGCGATGACGCATTGAAAGCCGGGATACGCCCCGTGGTGGTTCGCAGGCCGTGAACGCCGTTGACATAGGCCGGATAACGGATCGAACCGGCGATATCGGTGCCGTGTGCGATATGGCCGATGCCCGCGGCAACCGCTGCTCCGGCGCCGCCCGATGAACCGCCCGGCGTGATGGAGGGATCGCGCGGATTTTTCGTGTTGCCGTGGACGAGGTTGGTCGTGAACCAGCGATAGGAAAACGCCGGGCAATTGGTGCGCCCGAGGATGACCGCGCCTGCCTTGCGCAGGTTGTCGACGACCGGGCTGTTGTCGCGCGCGATCAGCGCGGCTTGCATCTTCAGCCCGTTGGTGGTGGCAAAACCCGCCTGGTCGATATTGACCTTGATCGTCACCGGCACGCCCGCGAGAGGGCCCACATTGTCACCGCGCGCAATCGCTGCGTCGACCTCGGCGGCCTGCGCCAGCACATCGTCGGGGCGATGGTCGACCACCGCGTTGATGGCGGGGTTGACGGCATCAAGCCGCCCGAGCGCCGCGACGGCAGCTTCCTTGGCCGACACCTTTCTGGTCCGGATCAGGCCGGCCAATTGCTCGGCCGACAGGCGCCAGAGCTCTTCCATATGCAACTCCCTTGATCGCGCGGGAAGTTGTAGCCCCACCGGGACCACCGTACCAGCCGCTTGTCGCCCGGCGCTATGACCTAGCGGTAGTGCGAGATGTAATAGGCCAGCTCGGGAATCTGCTCTTTGGTCACCGAACCCATCACATCAGCCATTGTGCCGTCATAGCCGTGGCGGCTGTTGTCCTTGTACTCACTGAGCGTCTTGTTGAGATAGTCCTCGCGCTGATTGGCCAATCGCGGCACGTTTTCCTTGCCCGAAAAATCAGCGTTGTGGCAGCTGTTGCAGCGGTTCGCTTGCGCCAGCGCCAGGCCCCGCTGCATGCGGGCGGGATCGCCAACCTCGGCCGGCGGTTGCGGCTTCGGCAGCTTGGCGATGAAATCGGCAAACTTCTGAAGGTCGTCGTCGGTGAACGACTTGGCCATTTCGTTCATCGGCTCGAAGGTGCGTAGTTTCTCGCGAAACATGAACAACTGGATCAGCGCATAAGGTGACTGCTGGCCGCCGAGCGAAGGCGTATTTTCCATCTCGGACTGGCCATGCTCGCCGTGGCAGGCAAAACAGGTGACCGCGCGTTGCTCGACGGTTTCCGCCGCATGGCCGAGACCTGCCAGCGATGCAGCCGCGAACCCGGCTATCATTATTGTTGTTATTTTCCGCATCGTTGCAGCCCCAGCACCTGTTCCAGAAATAAAAATCGGGGGCTAACCGTAAAGGTTGCCCCCGATTGCGATCCGCGCGCTTACTGCGCGGCGACCTTTTGCTTGCCGTAAGAGACGCGGTAAACCGCGCCATTCCAGTCGTCGGAAACGAGGATCGAGCCGTCCTTCATCTGCAACACGTCGACTGGACGGCCGACATACTTGTTGTCCTGAAGGAAGCCGGTGACCAGTGGTTCGATATTCTTGGCTTTGCCGTCTTTATCAAGATGGACGACGACGACGTCACCGCCGAACTTGTTGGTCTTGTTCCAGGAGCCGTGGCGCGCCACGATGATCTGGTTCTTGAAGCTCTTCGGGAACATGCTGCCGGTGTAGAACCGCATGCCGAGCGAGGCCGCGTGCGGGCCCATAAGGCCGACCGGAGGCGTGAACTCGTTGCATGAATGGCCCCAGCCGAATTCGGGATCGGGGATATTGCCCTGCCAGCAATAGGGCGAACCGAAGTGCTCACCGACTTTGGTGATACGGTTCAGTTCGTCGTTCGGCAGATCTTCCGACATCCAGTCACGGCTGTTGTCGGTGAAGTAGAGCTGCTTGGTTTCTGGATTCCAGTCGAAGCCGACGGTATTGCGGACGCCGCGGGCAATCACTTCGGCGCCGGTGCCATCGAGATTGATACGGCGGATCTGGCCGTGATCGGCATCATGCAGCACGTTGTTGCCGGGCTGACCGACCGGGACGTAGAGCTTGTTGTCCGGTCCGATCGCGATGAACTTCCAGCCGTGGGCTTCGTCCTTTGGCAGGTTGTCGTAGATCACGACGGGCTTCGGCGGGTTGTCGAGATTGTCTTCGATCTTTTCAATCTTCGACACCTTGGAGAGTTCGGCGATGTAGAGCGTGCCGTCCTTGAAGGCGACGCCGTTCGGCCGGTAGAGGCCTGACGCGACGATCTTGACCTCGCGTTTGCCGTCCTTGTTGACGATCGCGTAGACCTTGTCGACCGTGCGGCTGCCGACGAACACGGTACCCTTGTCACCCAGCGCCAGCGAACGGGCATTCGCCATCCCGGCTGCGTAAACTTCGATATTGAAGCCGGCCGCAGCTTTCAGCTTGTCCAGCGGCAACTTGTCGGCCGCAGTCGCAAGCGGCGACGGCGGCGCGTTCGGCGCGAGCTTTTGCGCTGCTTCATTGTCGGGCCGGCCGATCATCGGCGAACCCGGCGGAAGCGGTTGCGGGCTCGCCGTCTGCGCGACCGCGCCATAGCTCAACACACCAATAAAGGCGCTTGCCAGCAGCAGGCTGTGCGGCACCGATAAACCGATCTTCATAATATATTCTCCCCTTGATGGAAGTCTTCGACCCGTGCGCGAAGCAAACCCTTGCCTGTGCCGGCGGACTTCGTGGCGACACTCTTGAATATTTTTCCGCCCGCGCGCAATCGCAAAAACGTCCTGAACGGTAGGTTGCGCAAGGCGGCTCGCGGAAAAGGCAGCGTCTCGCGGAATTGGAGACGCTGTCAGGACACCCTAGCTGGCTTCAGCGCGTTTTATCCGATCGCCTCGTATCAATGCTTCGTGACGGGCAGGCTGCCGTCCTCCGCATCGGTCTCATTAAGCACCGCCTCGGCAAACGGAAACTCGAGCACGATCTCGCCTTCGTCATCGGTCACCTCAAGAACGGCGCGCATGAGGTTCTCCATGCCCTCGATCCTCAACAACTCATGGATCATGGCGCGGGCGACCTCCCAGGCGCGATCCGGGTTGAGCAACTCTTCGCCTTCCGGATCGGTGACGACTTCGTCGCCGATCCGCGTATTGAAGAAGTATCGCGGCATGATCGAACCTGTTGTCTTGTCTGGTCAGATTTTCGGCAGGCGGCCGCCCGCCGTCTTTCACAGTTACTTTATCTGGAAGCCGCCGAAGCAGCCCGGCCGATCCCCCACGCGTATCGCCACTAGAAGAACCCATTGATGCGTCATTGGTTTGACGGGAACCCGCTACCATCCCCGCTCAAATATTGTGCAACGCAACATTTTAACAGTTTCAGCCGCTGCCTAAAAATATTTCACTGGCGAACTTTTCGTTATGTATTACCTTGCCTGTAGGGCGGAGTTCGTCCGGTTTCACCTAATGGAGAGCCAAAATGGCCTGGAAAGCACCGAAAATCGTCGAAGTGCCGGTTGGCATGGAAATCAACATGTACGCCTGCGCCGCCCGCAAGTAAGCGGACGAAACAGCCTTATTCTGCCAAGGTGGATTGCTGGGAGTGATGTGTCTCCATGTGTGGAGCGCCCGTCATACCTGCATCCACCTTTGTACTTTTTAGACCACCAGCTTTTTAGAAGCGCCGACACCCGGGAATGCCAACACCGGGAAGCGTGTTCAGGGAGTCCACAGGAGACGGGTCATGTTACGCGTCGTCGTCTTGGGCGCCGCGGCAGGTGGTGGCGTTCCACAGTGGAATTGCGGCTGTCGAATTTGTCAGGCCGCGCGAACCAGTAATCCAGAACTTCAGAGCACGCAGGCGTCACTCGCGATCAGCGCCGACGGCGATCACTGGTTTTTGATCAACGCGTCGCCGGACCTGCGCCAGCAACTGATCGCAACGCCGCAGCTTCACCCCGCCGCCGGTAAACTCCGTCACTCCCCGATATCAGGCGTGATCCTGACCAACGGCGAAATCGACGCGATCGCCGGGCTGTTGTCGATGCGCGAGGGGTGGCCTTTCACGATCTACGCCCACGCCAAGGTGCTGGCGACGTTGAAGTCCAACAGCGTCTTTAACGTGCTCAACGAAAAGAACGTGCGCCGCTGGCCGATTGCGGTCGAGCAGGCCTTCGAACCGGCCCTTCCTGACGGGTCACCCTCCGGCATCGAAATCCTGCCCTTCGAGGTCACCGGCAAGGGTGCCTGGTATCTCGAGGGCCAACGAGCCGAAAATGACGCGGGCGACACGCTCGGCCTTCGCATCCGCGATAAGGGAACGGGCCGGTTTTTCTACTTCGTGGCCGCTTGCGCAGAGGTGACCGACGATCTCAAATCACGGCTCTCCGGCGCGCCGCTGGTGTTCTTCGACGGCACGGTCTGGCGGGATGACGAGATGATTTTAGCCGGCCTTGCGACCAAAACCGGGCGGAGCATGGGACATATCTCGATGTCGGGAGAAACCGGTGCGATCGCAGCCCTTGAAAGCCTTGGCATTGAAAGAAAGATATTCTTGCATATCAACAACTCGAACCCGGCCTTGCTGCACGATTCCCAGGAACGCCGCGCCGCCGAACAGGCGGGATGGCATATCCCAGCGGACGGAACGGAGATCACGCTTTGAGTGCTGATGCGATGAAGCTCACAGGGATGACCGCGTTCTCGCTCGGCGGAAAAACCGTGCTGAACAACGCCGAGGAACTGGAAGCCGCGCTCCGTTATATCGGCGAGACGCGCTATCACAGCCTGCATCCGTTTCACCGGCTGTTGCATGGCGGCGAACTCAACAAGGGCCAGGTGCAGGCCTGGGCGCTTAACCGCTACTATTACCAGAGCACGATCCCGATCAAGGATGCCGTCGTCATCTCTCGCTTCCGCGATCGCAACATCCGCATGGAATGGCGGCACCGGATCGAGGATCACGACGGTGATCTAGGCAGCGAAGGCGGCATCGAGCGCTGGCTGAAGCTGACCGAAGGCCTCGGCCTCGATACGGCGTATGTCGAATCCACCGAAGGCATTTTGCCGGCTACGCGCTTTGCGGTCGAAGCGTATGTGCATTTCGTGCGCGACAAGAGCCCGCTGGAAGCCATCGCCTCCTCATTGACGGAACTGTTCGCGCCGAACCTGCACGAAGAACGGATTTCCGGCATGCTCGCGCACTATAGTTTCGTTAATCCGGATATCATGAGTTACTTCAGCCGCCGCCTGACCCAGGCGCCGCGCGATGCCGGTTTTGCACTCGACTACGTCAAGGCCCACGCCACGACGCCGGAACAACGCGAGGCCGTCTGCAACGCGCTGATCTTCAAGACCAACGTGCTATGGGTTCAGCTGGATGCGCTGTATCATGCCTATGTCGAAGGCCATATCCCGCCGGGGGCCTTTGTGCCCAAAGCGGGCTAGATAAGAAACAGAGAAACCATGGCGTCAGGCCGCAACATCAGCGTGAGCGAAACCAGCCGGCCGAAATTGCCGCGTCACGCCAAGTTGAAATTCGATGAGACGCGGCAGGTCTGGGTACTGCTGGCGCCGGAGCGGGTGCTCGCGCCGGACGAGATCGCGGTCGAGGTCCTTCATCTCTGCGACGGCGTGCGCAGCGTCACTGAGATGGTCGATCAACTCGCCGCCAAATACGCCGCGCCGCGCGAGGCGATTGCGACGGATGTGGTCGCGATGCTGCAAGACCTCGCCGACAAGGGCTTTCTCACCGAAGCGCGGGAGAAGACGCCATGAGCCCAACCCTGACCGATGCGAGCCCGATTGCGACCGATCCCACCGACAGCCTCACAGCGCTGGAGGGAACACGCTCGACCGCGGAAACCTACGGCATTCCGCTCGCGGTGCTGGCTGAAGTGACGCATCGCTGCCCGCTGCAATGCCCGTATTGTTCGAATCCAGTGGAGCTTGATCGCGGCGCCAGCGAACTGACGACGGCCGAATGGAAGAAGATTTTGACCGAGCTCGCCGAGATCGGCGTGTTGCAGATTCATTTCTCCGGCGGCGAGCCGACCGCGCGCAAGGACCTGGTCGAACTGGTCCAGCATGCCAGCGACGTCGGGCTTTATTCCAATCTGATCACGTCGGCCGTCTTGCTGACGCGTGAGAAACTATCCGCGCTGGCTGACGCCGGCCTGTGCCATGTGCAGATCAGTTTTCAGGGCAATGAGCCTGTGGTGGCCGACCGCGTCGCTGGCTTCAAAGGGCATGCCAAGAAGCTGGAAGTGGCAAGATGGACGCGCGAACTTGAACTACCGTTGACAGTGAACGCCGTGATGCACCGGCAAAATCTGTTTCAACTGCCAGACATCATCCAGATGGCGGTCGATCTCGATGCTGACCGGCTGGAAGTCGCCAACGTGCAATATTACGGCTGGGCGCTGAAGAACCGCGCCGCGCTGATGCCGACGCTGGAGCAGATCGAGGAAACGAGCCGCATTGTCGAGGAAGCGCAAGTGCGGCTGAAGGGCGTTCTCGCCATCGACTATGTCGTGCCGGATTATTACGCGCTGCGGCCGAAGAAATGCATGGGTGGCTGGGGACGGCAGTTCTTCAACATTTCGCCCGCCGGCAAGATTCTGCCGTGCCATGCCGCCGAAAGCATTACCGGGCTTGAATTCCTCTCGGTGCGTTCCAATCATTCGATCGCCTGGATCTGGCAAAACTCCGAAGCCTTTAACCGCTATCGCGGCACGGGGTGGATGCCTGAGCCGTGCAAGAGCTGCGAGTTCAAGGAAATCGATTTCGGCGGCTGCCGATGTCAGGCCTTCGCGCTCACGGGCGATGCCGGCAATACCGATCCGGCCTGTACGTTGTCGCCGCACCACGAGCGGATTTTTAAAGTCGCAGCCGAAGAAGCGGCCGGCAACCACAACCGTTTCATCTATCGCAATTTTGCAGGCGGCACGCTGGAGCCGGTCGACGATGCCTCCTGATGCAGACATCGGCAGGTCGGCGCAACGCGCGGACCCGTTCGCACCGCTGACGTCCGAGCTGCTTGAGGTCAGCGACCATCACACCATTCACGTCGAGAGCGTCGGCCGAGAAGGCGGCATTCCCGCGGTCTATCTGCATGGCGGGCCCGGCAGCGGATGCCAGCCTGACCATCGCCGGCTGTTCGATCCCGAACGTTTCCACGCGGTGCTGTTCGATCAGCGGGGCTCGGGGCGCAGCCGCCCGAAAGGCCGCCGCGACCACAACACGCTGACACACCTGATCGCGGATATGGAGACGATCCGCCAGAAATTCGGCTTCGAACAATGGATGGTCGTCGGCGGCTCCTGGGGCGCCACGCTGGCATTGGGGTATGCGCAGGCCCATCCGGATCGTGTTTCAGGTCTTGTGTTGCGCGCGACATTTCTCGGCACCCGCGCCGAGCTTGATGCCGCATTCCTCGAAACGCTGCCGCGTTTCTATCCGGAGCTTGCCGAGGATTTTATCGGACTTGTGCCGGAGGACGAGCGCAAGCAGCCGTTAGAGGCGTATTGGCGGCGGATTCTTGATTCCGATGTCGCCGTGCATTCGCCATTCGCCCGCGCCTGGCACGACACCGAACGGATTTTGTCGGAGCACGCGCCCTCGCGCACGCGGCTCGACCTTGCGTCGCTGAAATCAACGGGCGCGCTACCCTCTACGCCCTTCATGGAAGCGCATTACTTCGCCAATGACTGCTTCATGAAGCCGAACCAGCTTCTGGACAATGCCGGAAAGCTCAGGGCTATTCCCGGCATCATCGTGCAGGGCCGATATGATTTGCTTTGCCCGGCCGCGAATTCTCATGCACTCGCGGCGCGCTGGCCGGATGCCGAATTGCGCATTGTGCCGGGCGCCGGCCACACGCTGTATGATCCCGGTGTGCGCGATGCCGTGATGAAGGCGATCGCGGATGTGGCGTCGAGGGTGACGGGTTAGCCTCTCTTCTCGTCATGCGCGGGCTTCGACCCGCGCATCCATCATCTCAAGACGAGTTTCGCGAAGCAGATGGATTGCCGGGTCAAGCCCGGCAATGACGGCGGAGCAAAGAGCTGAGGACTGTGAAGGAGGACAAAAATGCCGCTGGTCGGAAAAGGCATGCTGCTGACGTCGATGGATGTCGATCCCGCGCACGAGGCCGATTTCAACCGCTGGTACGACCGCGAGCATCTGGAAGAACGTGTCGCGATCGAGGGCTTTATCGAAGCGCGGCGTTATGTTTCGGAGGAAGGCTCGATGCCGAAATATCTGAGCCTCTATTCGACTGAGACGTTTGAAGTCCTCGACAGTGCCGCCTATCGCGCGGCGCTCGCCAATCAGACGGAATGGTCGAAGCAGAACATCTCGCGTTTCAAAAATATGGTGCGAAGCGTCGCACGGATCACGATCAGCCGTGGCACCGGCCGTGGCGCGTGGCTCAGTCTTGTTCGCTTGCGCCCGTCACATGGAAAGGAAGATGAAACGCGCGCGCGATTGCACGACGCGCTCGATCCCGAAGGCCTCGATGGCATCATCTCCATGCATCTACTGGAGAGTGATCCGCAACTTTCAAGGCCACTCACCGCGAACGCATCGGCCTCCGATGAGGGCGCTGGCGACTGGTTCTGGCTGATCGATCATGTCGATGCCAACCCGCCCAAGTTCCTTGCTCCACGGTTGAACAGGTGCGGGACGTTTTCGACTGTAGTCGCGACCGGCTTTTACCGCTTGCTCTGGGATATCGCCAAGGCGGACATTTCCTGAGGTGGACATTTCATAAGAAGAAATATTTCCGCAAAAACAGGCCGCACCTTCGTCATGTTGCATCGCACATAAAGTCGATTTTATGCGTTGGTATTACCGGCCTAACTAAAGTTGATGATCGCGGAAAATTGGCTTTGGAGATCAGCTTGTTTGGCTTTAATACGGCAAGCCGATGATGCCATTCGAAAACCGAAAGAACGCCACTTCCTGAGCGTTCGCATACAAAATAAGGCCGCGCTGTTCTTAGGTGGTGTTGGGCGCGGATAAGGTAGGAATGAAACCGACTGATATCTCGGCGCCGGACTACTTCCATAAAGTGGTCGACTGCCAATGGGCCTGCCCCGCGCACACCCCCGTCCCGGAATATATCCGCTTGATCGCCGAAGGCCGCTACAGCGACGCCTACATGATCAATTGGAAATCGAATGTGTTTCCGGGAATTCTCGGCCGGACCTGCGATCGCCCATGCGAACCCGCCTGCCGTCGTGGCCGGGTCGAGGAAACGCCGGTGGCGATCTGCCGCCTCAAGCGAGTAGCCGCCGATTTCAAGGATGACGTCAAGGACCGCATGCCGCGCGTGGCTGCGAAAAACGGCAAGCGCGTCGCGATTGTCGGCGGCGGCCCCGCTTCGCTCGCGGTGGCACGCGACCTCGCGCCACTCGGCTACCACTGCACGGTGTTCGACCAGGATCCGAAAGCCGGCGGCATGATGCGGACGCAAATTCCGAAGTTCCGCCTTCCGGATTCCGTCATCGACGAAGAGACCAACTACATCCTCGACCTCGGTATCGAGTTCAAGGGCGGCACGCGCATCGACAGCCTGAAGAAGCTTCTCGCTGAGAATTTCGACGCGATCTTTGTCGGTTCCGGCGCGCCGCGCGGCCGCGAGCTCGAAATGCCCGGCCGCAAGGAAGCGGCAAGCAATATCCATATCGGCATCGACTGGCTTTCCAGCGTGTCGTTCGGCCATGTCGAGAAGATCGGCAAACGCGTGATCGTGCTCGGCGGCGGCAACACCGCAATGGATTGCTGCCGCACCGCGCGCCGCCTCGGCGGCGAGGACGTCAAGGTCGTCGTGCGCTCGGGCTTCGAGGAGATGAAGGCGTCGCCTTGGGAAAAAGAAGACGCCATGCATGAGGATATTCCGATCCTCAACTTCATGGTCCCGGTCGCGTTCACCCACGACAACGGCAAACTCACCGGCGTCACCTTCCAGAAGGTGAAGGCCGAGCGCGACGCCAATGGCAAACGCAATCTGGTTCCGACCGGCGAGCCCAATGAGACCATCGCCTGCGACGACGTGCTGGTCGCGGTCGGCCAGGAGAATGCGTTTCCCTGGATCGAGCGCGATTGCGGCATCGAGTTCGACAAATGGAACATGCCGAAAGTCGATCCCAAGACCATGGGCTCGACACATCCGAAGGTGTTCTTCGGCGGCGACGCGGCGTTCGGCCCGAAGAACATCATCTGGGCGGTGGCGCACGGCCACGACGCCGCGCTCTCGATCCACCGGCTGATCTCCGGCGAAGATATCCACGAACGGCCGCTGCCGGAGGTGCATATCTCTTCGCAGAAGATGGGCATTCACGAGTGGAGCTACGACAACGACATCTCCGACGACAAGCGCTTCAAGGTGCCGCATCGCGACAAGGTCATCGCGCTAAAGGACATCCGCACTGAGGTCGAACTCGGCTATGACGTCAAGCTCGCGCTCGGCGAGGCCCAGCGCTGCCTGAACTGCGACATACAAACGGTGTTCTCGGCGCCGCTTTGCATCGAATGCGATGCCTGCGTCGATATCTGCCCGATGGACTGCATCACCTTCACCGAGAACGGCGAGGAAGCCGATCTGCGGACGCGGCTGAAAGCGCCCTCGCCGCACCCCGACCAGGACCTCTATGTCGCCGACGGCCTCAAGACCGGACGCGTCATGGTGAAGGACGAGGACGTCTGCCTGCATTGCGGGCTGTGCGCCGAGCGTTGTCCCACCGGTGCCTGGGACATGCAGAAATATCTCATCGATATGACTTACGCAGGAACATCATGTCCGTCCAAAGCCCGATCAGCAGCGTAAACGACTTCGTCGTCCGCTTTGCCAACGTCAACGGCTCGGGTTCGGCGAGCGCCAACGAACTGTTCGCCCGTTCTATCCTGCGCCACGGCGTGCCGGTCTCCCCGCGCAACATCTTCCCTTCCAACATTCAGGGTCTGCCGACCTGGTATGAAGTGCGGGTGACCGAAGAGGGCCATCTCGGCGCACGCGGCGGCGTCGACATGATGGTGGCGATGAACCCGCAGACCTGGGACAAGGACGTCGCGTCCATCGAGCCCGGCGGCTATCTGTTCTACGATTCCACCAAGCCGATGCCGACGTCGAAATTCCGCGCCGACATTACGGTGATTGGCGTGCCGCTGACCGCGATCACCAACTCCACCTATACCGATCCGCGCCAGCGCCAACTGTTCAAGAACATCATTTACCTCGGCGCGCTCTGTGCGTTGCTCGACATGGACCCCAAGCTGATCGAGCAACTGATCGGCGAGCAATACAAGGGCAAGGAAAAGCTGTTGTCCTCGAACGTCCACGCGCTGCATCTTGGCCGCGACTGGGCGTTGCAAAACATCAAATGCCCGCTCGGCCTGCGCGTGAAAAAGGTCGACAAGGTCGGCGACCGCATCTTCATCGAAGGCAACAGCGCCGCAGCGCTAGGCGCGGTCTATGGCGGCGCAACGGTCTGCGCCTGGTATCCGATCACGCCGTCATCTTCGCTGGCGGACGCCTTTGCCAGCCATTGCAAGAAGCTGCGGCACGATCCGAAAACCGGCCAGGCGAAATACGCGATCGTGCAGGGCGAAGACGAACTCGCATCCATCGGCATCGTGATCGGCGCATCGTGGAACGGCGCGCGCGCTTTCACCGCCACTTCCGGTCCCGGCATCTCCCTGATGACCGAGTTCATCGGTCTCTCATACTTTGCCGAAATCCCGGCCGTGATCATGAACGTGCAGCGCGCAGGTCCGTCGACGGGCATGCCGACCCGCACCCAGCAATGCGACATCATCGCCTGCGCTTACGCGTCCCACGGCGACACCAAGCATGTGCTGCTGTTTCCGGAAGATCCGGCGGAAGCCTTTGAGTTTGCCGCGCAGGCCTTCGATCTCGCCGAGCGGCTTCAGACCGTGATCTTCGTCATGCTCGATCTCGACATCGGCATGAACCACCGGCTGTCCCGCCCCTTGAAGTGGGACGATGCCCGTCAATACGACCGCGGCAAGGTGATGACGGCGGAAATGCTCGACGACGGCCGCGACTTCGGCCGCTATCTCGATGTCGATGGCGACGGCATTCCCTACCGCACCTATCCGGGGACCCACCCGACCAAAGGCTCGTTCTTTACCCGAGGGACCTCGCGCGACCGTTACGCGCGCTACTCGGAGGAAGGCGCGGTCTACGCCGACAACATGCAGCGGCTGGTGCGGAAATTCGAAACCGCGCAGGACATGGTGCCGCGGCCGTTGCAGGCCAACGCGGCGAAGCCGACCAAATACGGCGTGATCTATTTCGGTTCGACCGCGCCCGCGATGGACGAAGCGATCCAGCTTCTGGAAGCAAAAGGCCATGCGCTCGATCGCATGCGCATCCGCGCCTTCCCGTTCCACTCCTCGGTCGCGAGCTTCATCGCCGACCATGATTTCGTGTACGTGGTCGAGCAGAACCGCGACGCCCAGCTTCGCTCGCTGATCGTCAACGAGAACGGCATCGATCCGGTGCGGCTGGTGCCGATCCGCCACTATGACGGCACGCCGATCACCGCGCGTTTCATCGCGGGCGCGATTGGCGAACATCAGGATCAGCTCAAACTGACGCCGCTGCGCAAGGTGAAGTCATGACCTCTGGTCTGACTTCTCCTTCAACGTCTTTCTTTTTCCCGGCCATGACAGCCGGACCGAAGGTGAAGTCATGACCTATATCGCGAAACCGAAGTTCCACCATCCGGGCCTGACCAAGAACAGCCTCGGCTATACCCATCGCGATTACGAGGGCAAGATCTCGACGCTATGCGCCGGCTGCGGCCATGACTCGATCACCGCCTCGATCATCGAGGCTTGCTACGAGCTTTCGATCGAGCCGCATCGCGTCGCCAAGATCTCCGGCATCGGCTGCTCCTCGAAGACGCCCGACTATTTCCTCGGCAACTCTCACGGCTTCAATTCGGTGCATGGCCGCATGCCGTCGGTTTTGACCGGCGCCAACCTCGCCAACCGCGAGTTGATTTATCTCGGTGTCTCCGGCGACGGCGATTCTGCGTCGATCGGCTTTGGCCAGTTCGCGCATTCGATCCGGCGCGGCGTCAACATGACCTATATCGTCGAGAATAACGGCGTGTATGGCCTCACCAAGGGCCAGTTCTCGGCGACCGCCGACCGCGGCTCGAAGTCAAAGAAGGGCGTGACCAACACCGACAACCCCGTTGATCTCGTGGCGATTGCGCTTCAGCTCGGCGCGAGCTTCGTGGCGCGCAGCTTCTCCGGCGACAAGACCCAGCTGGTGCCGCTGATCGCGGCCGCGATCGAACACAAGGGCGCCGCGTTCATCGACGTGATCAGCCCGTGCATCGCTTTCAACAACCATGCCGGCTCGACCAAGAGCTTTGATTACGTACGCGAGCATAATGATGCGGTGAACCGGCTCGACGTGCTGACCGGCCGCGAACCGATCTCGGTCGATTACGCGCCGGGCACGGTGCAAGTGGTCGAGCAGCACGACGGCAGCAAGATTGCACTGCGCAAGATTGACGCCGATTACGACGCGCATGACCGCGTCGGCGCGCTGGCGTTCTTGCAAAAGCACGCCGCCAAGGGGCAGATCGTGACCGGACTGCTTTACGTCGATGCCGATGCGGAAGATTTACACTCCCACCTCAACACGGTGGAGCAGCCGCTTAACCGGCTGGAGGCCGATGTGCTCTGCCCGGGTTCGGCCGCGCTGGAAAAGATCAACGCCAGCTTGCGGTGAGTTTGAAGGCGCCCCTCGCTCAACCGTCATCATCCGCGCAAGCGGATGATCCAGTATTCCAGAGACGATCGAGTGAACCCAGGACGTCACGGCGTACTGGATACCCCGCTTTCGCGGGGTATGACGTCCGAGAATGCGACGGCTCTTTCGCTCCTCACAATGACGGCGCTCACGTCACCCGGCGCACATAGCTCGCATTGAGATCCTTCACCGACTTCGCGCCGCATTGCTGCATGGCAGCTCTGGTTTCGGTGCGCACGATCTCAAGCACCTTTTCGACGCCCTCCTGGCCGAAGGCGCCTAACCCCCAGAGATAGGGACGGCCAACCCCGACCGCTTGCGCGCCCATGGCGAGTGCCTTGACCGCATCGGTGCCGCGGCGGAAACCAGAGTCGACGATCACGGGGATGCGCCCCTTCACCGCGGCGATGATCTCGGGCAGCGCGTCAATGGTGGAGCGGCCATTGTCTTCGCCACGGCCGCCGTGGTTGGAAACCAGAATGCCGTCGATGCCGTTCTGCACCGCCAGCTCGGCATCATCAGCCGTGATGATGCCCTTGAGCATGATCTTCATTTTGGTCACATCGCGCATGCGCTTGACCGTGTCCCAATCGAGCTCCGCTGGTCGGCGTGGTTATGGGTAGCCGAAGCGATTACGACATCCTTCAGCCTGCCATCGATATTCTGCAGGAATTTTCAGTCGCGCATGAGGCGCGCGTCGTCTCGGCCCATCGCACTCCAGATTGGCTGTTTGAATATGCGGAGACCGCCGAGAAGCGCGGGCTGCGAGTGTTGATTGCGGGTGCGGGCGGGGCGGCGCACCTGCCTGGAATGCTGGCGGCGAAGACGCATCTTCCGGTGCTGGGAGTGCCGATTCCGGCAACCATGCTGGCGGGCGTGGATTCACTACTTTCCATTGTGCAAATGCCCAAGGGAGTTCCTGTGGGGACGCTGGCGATCGGCAAGCCGGGGGCGGCGAATGCGGCGTTGCTGGCGATTTCAATTCTTGCGCTGGAAGATAAAGCGCTGCGCGATCGCCTAGTTGCGTGGCGGGAAAACCGTAAGCAGGAAGTGCTGAGCCAGACGCTTCCAACGTCGGAGCCAGTCGCCTGATGCTACTTGAATCGCAAGCAAGTCATTCTTCCTGGAGCGACAATCGGTATTCTTGGCGGCGGCCAACTGGGCCGCATGATGGCGATGGCGGCGCGTTCGCTTGGGTACCGTATCCAGGTGCTCGATCCGGACCCGTCCTGTCCGGCTCGCTTTGTGGTGGATGCATGTTTTGAGGCGGGCTGGAACGATGCGCGCGCTGCGGGAGATCTGGCGCGGGGCAGCGATGTGGTGACGCTGGAGATTGAGCAGATCTCTGTAGCGGCGCTGGAAGCTGCGGAGCGTCATGCGCCGGTTCGGCCGGGATCTGCCATGCTGGCGATTATTCAGGATCGCATTCTGCAGAAAGAATGGCTGGTGAAGCACGGGCTTCCGGTTGGGGAATATCGCGCAGTACTGAGCTTGCAGAATTTCATGCGGCGGTGAAGGACTTGGGCGGGCGCTGCTTTGTGAAGAGCGCGCATGGCGGGTATGACGGTCGCAGCCAGGAAAAGCTGGGCTTTTCGGAGCCTGCGGATGCAGCGGCGATTGAAGCGGCGTGGAAATCTTTAGGCGAGCGGCCGGTGGTGGTGGAGCGGGCTGTTGAGCTTGCCATGGAAATTTCGGTGATGGTGGCGCGTTCGCCTCGCGGAGAAATGAAGGCTTATCCTGCGGCGGTCAATCATCATGAGCAGCAGATCCTGGTGTGGAGTGCGATTCCGGCGAATATTCCTGCTGCGACGCTGCGCACGCGCAAGAGCTGGCGCTGTCGATTGCGAGCAGTTCAAGCTGGAAGGCTTGCTGGCAGTTGAAATGTTTATCACCAAGATCGGCGAGCTGCTGGTGAATGAACTGGCCCCGCGGCCGCATAACAGCTATCACTCGAGCGAACGCGCCTGCGTGACCAGCCAATTTGAACAGGCGATTCGCGCGGTGTGCAATTTGCCGCTGGGCGATGTCGAAGTGGTGCAGCCTGCAGCCATTGTGAACCTGCTGGGCGATGTGTGGCTGAATGCGAATGCGGAGACGGGGCCGCGCTTTGATTTGGCGCTGGCTGTCCCTGGAGTGCGACTGCATCTGTACGAAAAACATGTTCCTCGCGCAGGGCGAAAAATGGGACATTTGTCTGCTGTTGGCAAGACGGCGGAAGAGGCCGTGCGGCATGTCTGGATCATCGCCTCCGGTGGGGACAGCGGCCTGGCCCTGCGGGCATATTCACAAGCCCAAGGCAATCGCGGCCTGGGTATGTGGCAGAACGAGCCGGACCGCGCCTGGGTCGAGGGATTTCCCGAGGGACGCTCCTACGTCCGCCGATTGGCCACGCGGTATCGTTTCGTTTGCCCGCTGTTGGGCAGCGATCTGAACATCATTCTCCGCCCGGGGCAGTTGCCCTGGCAGGCATTCTACGTCAGGAACGCTTTCAGGAGGCCGTCGACCAGTACGCCAAGCTGCTGGAGAACTCGCCCCGACGGTCATGCTGCTTCGCGGCTACGGGTTGCGTCGCTCGGCTCGGGCAGTACGACCAGGCTTACAAGCACCTTCGCGTCGCACTGGAGCAAGAGGAGCCCAAGGACCCGTTCACCGCGGCCTACCTGGCTCGTGCGGCGCGCTGGGCAAGCCCACGAATGTGGACGACAAGCCGCGGAACATCATCTGGTCGCTTCGCCTGATCGCCCGCTACCCGGTGATGGAAAACGTTGAGTGGGCTGGTTTGATCGCCTCCATCCATGCCGAGGGGCGCAAGATCGGCGTGCCAACGGGCATCGAGGAACAGCAACTCCTGTGCGACAGCCTTGCTTCGGTAAAGGCCACCGACCCACCCGCCGCGCTGGCGTATAGCCATCTGGCGGCGACCTTCCCCGACGCCGTCCGTCCCGTCTACGCCTGGCTGTACGCACGCGCCGCCGCGGTCCACGGCGTCACCGGGCCGTGCGACTTGCAACTCTTTGCGCGCACTTTTCAGGACCCGGCATCGGCCAGTTGGTTTTTCGAGCAGCAGAAATGGGATCTCGGCGAAGTCGAATACACCTACCTCGAACGATATCACCGGTTCGCTCCCGGTCAGTTTCCCGAAGTCCTGGGATCGGCGTATCCGGCCCGAGGCGAGCCGTTCCTGTTGACCGTTCGCGCGAGCGCGAAGCGGCGGGACAGAAGGACTCGGGCAGGAGTCCGCCGAGGTGCTGCTGAAACTGGCCCCGACGAGTCTGGTGGCTCACGATCGCCTGGCCTGTCTGCACTACCGTCAAGGAGAGATGGACCGGGCCATCGAACTGCTCGACGACTGGCGCCGGCCGGCTCCGGCGGATCACTGGCCGCTGGTCAGGCAGGCGATCATCGAGCAGGAACGGGGCGACGTCCTTCGCCGATCCGAGGCGATCGACCGCGCCCTGCGATTGACGCGCGGTCCCTTCGTGCCTCCGTGGCTTACCTGGGGGCGCGCTGGCTCTGCGTGACAGTCGCGGCAAACGAGAATCGGCTGTCTCCGCGCTTACCTCGGCAGCGACTCTCTGCAGAGTGCCTCCACGAACAGCCGGACCACGTCGAGGCGATTGGTGCCTGGCGGCGGTTCGGTCGGTCTGGGTGATCGGGAGGCGCTGGCGGCGCAGGCACCGGCAATGGATCGGCCAACGGTGACGGACAGTCGCTTCCACTTTCTCGGGGCCGTGTGCAACCTGGCGGCCGGGCAGTATCGCCGGGTGATCGAGCTGAGCGAGCGGGCGGCGGCGGACCGGTCACTGGAAGTCGAGAGCCGATTCGTCATGGCGTGGGCGCATCTCCATCTGGGCGAAATGGATGCGGCGCGGGAGTCGCTCCGCAAGGTGGCGGCCGAAGCCAAGAGCCCCTCGGCCGGCCATGCCCGTTTGCTGCTGGGGCAACTGAGTTTCGACGCGGAGCCCACGACGAGGCGATTGGCTGGTGGTCGGGCATCGAGGCTGCCTCCCGTGCCGCGCTGGATCTCGACGATCCGTTACGGCAAACCGTACTTCTGGCCGGGCTGAAGGCGCTCGAGGAAAGCGTTTCGAGCAAGCGGCCGACCGCTTTCGCGAGGCGGGAAAGTTCGGGCTGCGCGATCGCCGTCTCGGCGGGTTGATTACGCTGGCGGTCGTCAAGGCGGGCCAGCGGCTCCTTTACTCCACTCCGTCGCGTTGCGAACAGGCGGCGGCGTTACTGGACAAAGCCGTCCAGGGAAGCAATCCCGACCCGCAGCTCGCCTACTTGCTGGCGCTGGCGTACAAACGGCAGGGCAAGACGAACGAGGCCCCTTGCCGCCTTCCGCAAGATCGCCAGGCCCGATGCCAACGTCTTGCTCCAGCTGGGTTTGCTGTCTCTGGCGGAGAATAACTTCGCCCAGGCGGAGGGGGAGTTCGTCCGGGCCTGGTCGATGGATGGCTCCTGTTACGAAATCGGTTACAACCTGCTTCTCACGCAATTGATGCTCGGAAAAGTCGAGGCGTGCCTCGAGCTGATCCCGCGTGCCATCGAGTTGATCGACCAGCGCGATCGCTCGGGCAAGAATGAGGATCGCCGGTTTCTTCTGATTCTCCATGCGCTCTTGAAGTTCTGCCGTGAGCTGGAGGCCGGCCGGGCCGACCGATCCTGGAAGAACTGCAGCCCGCCGACGAGCAGCGGCTGCTGCGCGTGGTTCGCAGCCTGGGGCAGCTCGACACCGTCCATACGCTGCTGCGGAAACTGGCCGACGCCCGGCCGCGCAGCGGCCGGTGCGCGAGGCCTACGTCGAGGCGGTTCTGGTCAAGGGCAAGGATCTGATGGACCGCTGCACTGGACCGAGGCGGAAATGCTGCTGCGTCCGCTGGCCCGCGAGCGCGGGCCAGCAGACCGACCAGTCGCTCTGCTCAACCTGCTCGGCTGCTGTGCCTGCCATGACCCAGGACTTCGACGGCGCCCTGAACAATTTTAACGCCGCGCTGAAACTGTCGCCGAACGATGCCCGGCTTGCACCAAAACATCGCGCTGACCCATGAACTGCAGGGCGACCTGTCGCAGGCCGATCCGCACTGGAACCGCTATTTCGATCTGCTCGACGATCAGGTGCCGGCCCCGTCGGATATCCCGAGTATCGCGACTAGCTGGCCTACGAGAGCCTGAGCCGGCTGGCCACGCGCTACAGCGAAAAGGAGAAATGGTCGACCGCCCTGGGTTACATTCAGCGGGCCGTGCCGGCTCCGGCCCAACGACCCGGAACGCTGGAACGGCTGTTCCATCTGTACAAGCACAACAAGCGCTGTGACGCCCGCAAGACGCTCGAAAAGCTGCGGCGATTGCGGCCGAACGATCCGCAATACGAGCTGTAGAGCTGGACTTGATCGAGGTGAAGGAGCTCAACGACATCGAGAAGATTCTTGCCGAGATCGACGCGATGCGGAAGCGGCATCCCGGCGATGGCCGGGTCGAGGAGCGGGCGATCAAGATGGTCGCCGACGTGATTCCGCTGATGGGCAATCTGTGCGACCAGTTGACCGAGCAGATGGGCAAGGTGATCGATCAGGTCCGGCACCTGCCGAACTACCAGATCAACTGGGCGGCTGTCCGCGAGGTGATGCGCGACCTGCTCAAGGAGTTCCAGAAGCTCCGCCGCATTACCGGCAAATGCCTGCCGCTGGTCAACAGCGACGAACACAAACGCATCATCCGCGACCTGGCCGAGCACATTGACAAGAAGATGGAAGCGTGCAGGTCGATGGGAGGATAGGAGACGCTGCGAGAGGGTGGGAAGAAATCGATTTGGCTCGCCTACCCATTGTTTCTCACCCTCTCGCTGCTGCCGCAGCGCCGCGATCGGATCGATCCGTGCCGCTCGCCGGGCGGGATAAACCGCCGACAGCGTCGCCAGCAAGCAGACCAGGGACGGCACCCCCAGCACCAGCCAGGCGGGAAACGCGAACACGGTGTCATCCAGTTGCATCGACGTC
>CAVVZW010000029.1:0-31770 GCA_963752265.1 uncultured Alphaproteobacteria bacterium | reverse complement strand
CGGTCAGCGCCGCGAGCTGCTGGATTTCGCCGCGCAGTTCCTTGATGCGGTCCTTTTCGTGATGGACGAAATTCTTCCAGCCTTTGGCGGAGAGTTTCGAAACACGATTCAGCCAGCGCGGATCGAGCTCCGAGCCTTGGTAGTTGCGCAGGAAATCCTCGCGCGCGACGCCGTGGCTGTCGCCCAGGCGAAGCAGGCGGCCCTCGAACGAAACCAGCTTCTTGTTGATGTCGTAGAGCTGCTCGACCAGCGAATTGATGCGCGCCTGATTGAGCCGCAGCGACTTCACCTCGACGATGATTTCGTCCTTCAGCTTCTTGTATTTGCGCTCCTGCGACGGCGACAGCGACTCGCTCTGCAACTGGTTGGCGATGTCCTGCTCCTGAAGGCGGCGCAGCTTCTTGTAGTTGTCGGCGATCTTGTCGAAGGTTTCCACGACCTTCGGCTTCAGCTCGGCCTCGATCGCGGCGAGCGACATCTGGTTTTCGAACTCGTCGTCGTCCATGTCGGACTCGGCCGCGGCATCCGCAGGGTCCTTCTCGGCTTCCACATCGCCCGCGGCAGGCGCCGGGCGGAACGGGGTCGGTGACGGCGGCGCGGCCGGCGGTGCGACGGCAGCCGGCATCGCCGAACCATTGCCGTTGCCACCGTGACCGTTGGCGGCGGGATCAGCCACCAGCGGCTGGCCGTCGGGGCCCAAGGCCGGCGCCATCAGCGCGGGGTTCATGTTGTTCTTGGCGTCGGGGCCAGCATAGGTGGCCTCGAGATCGATGATGTCGCGAAGGAAGATCTTCCCTTCGTTGAGTTCGTCGCGCCAGATGATGATGGCCTGGAAGGTGAGCGGGCTTTCGCAGAGACCCGCGATCATCGCCTCGCGGCCGGCCTCGATGCGCTTGGCAATCGCGATTTCGCCCTCGCGCGACAGCAATTCAACCGTGCCCATCTCGCGCAGATACATCCGCACGGGATCGTCGGTGCGCTCGCCCGGCTCGGACTTCTTGACCTCGGTGACGGCCTTCTGCGTGACCTCGACGAGTTCGTTGTCGGTATCGTCCTCGGCCTCTTCCTGCTTGTCTTCCTCGGCGTCTTCCTCAGCCTCGGTGACGTTGATGCCCATGTCGGAGAGCATCGACATGATGTCCTCGATCTGCTCGGGCGAGGTGGTGTCGGAAGGCAAGACTTCGTTGAGCTGATCGAAGGTCACGAAGCCGCGCTTCTTGGCCTGCTTGATCATCTTCTTGACGGCGGCATCCGACAGGTCGAGCAACGGCGAAGGCGCGTCGGGCGAATCCTTTTCAGGCGTGTCCGCTACCTTGTCGTCCTTTTCCTTGTCCTTTACCTGCACCGTCTTCGCCTTGCTGGCCATTCATTGCTCCCAACCGCGTTTCGATCGCGGGGCGTTGCCCATCTCAAAACGCTTCAACTCACTCATGACGCGAAAGGGCGGCGCAAATTTCGCCACCCCCGTTCGCTGATCTCCGATTTCACACAAATGGCCTTGCACGCAGTATTGCGGAAATGGCGGTAACCCGGTTACTCGAACAGAATGCGCTCGCCTTTATTCCAAACGCTCTTATCGAAAAACAACCGGTTCCCGCTAAATCAGAAAATGCCTCAAAGCCATTAAGCTTCGCTTAACCCTGTTTTTGCAGCCAAACCACGGGTTTGGCGAGTTTTTTTGCGGTTCCGACGGTAACCGTCCGCATTAAATTTTTGGCCTGTCAGCCGTTACTTTGGGACCGGCCGGACGAGGCGCCAAATCCTTCGATCATGGCCTCCGTCCCGTCCACCTCGGCGAGGCGGGCCTTGATATCCCGCAGCCAGGTCATGTTCGCCTCGCTCGCATCGTCGCCGAGAGCGAGTTCCGCGTCCTTCAATTCCCTAAGTAAGGAGTGGACCTGACGATGCAAGGAGACGAGCTGATGCCAGGTGGAAAGAACATCCTCCCTTGCTGCGCCGGCTCTTGCGCCCCATACCGCGACCGTCGTGATCGCTCCGTCAACCCTTTGAAGTGTTTGTGAAAATCCGCCTTTCTCGAGGTCCGCCCGCAGCTTTTCGCTGTGCCCGGCCGGCTCATGCGCATGGTGATGGTCGGCCGCGAAGGCCGCGATGATGGCAGCGCGGAGCTTGTGCGCCTCGCCATTCGGCAGGTCGAGCGCTGCCGCCTCCTCCAGATGGTCGTGCAGGAGCCAGGGGTGGTTGAGCAGGCATTGCAGGATCAGGGCCTCGCGGCGGGACATGGCGCTGCGCTGGCCGCGCATGATGGAGCTAGCCGCCAGTTGCGAACTTGCCGCCTGGTAGGGGCCGCTGGGGAAGGAGGCGGCCGGACCGGCCGGGCGGGCGCCAGCCGCGGCCATCGAATTGGGTGGAACCGGCGGTTCCGCGGGGGGCAAAGCGGCGGGGTGATTTGCCGTAATTGCCGCGGCCCTGACGGCCGCCATAAGGGCTGCCGACGACCTCGGGCGCGAACATGCGGCCCAGGCGCTCGGAAAAATCCTGGCGATAATAGCGCCGCACCACCTCGTCGCGGATGGTATTGGCGATCTCGCCGATGCGCTTCTCCAGCGCCGCGCGCCGCTCGGGCGTGGCGAAGTTGCCGCCTTCGATTTCGCGCGACCAGATGATGTCGGCGAGCCCGCGCGAGGCGGAAATCACGTCCTCGATCGCGGCGCGTCCGCCGGACCGCGCCAGATCGTCAGGGTCTTGTCCCTCGGGGAGCAACGCAAAGCGCAGGCTTTTGCCGGCCACAAGATGCGGCAACGCCAGATCGGCCGCGCGCCATGCCGCCTTCTGTCCGGCGCGGTCACCGTCGAAACAGAGTATCGGCTCGTCCGCCATCTTCCAGAGCAGCGTGAGCTGGTTTTCGGTGAGTGCCGTGCCGAGCGGGGCGACGCTGGCGGGATAACCGGCGCCGACCATGGCGATGACGTCGACATAGCCTTCGACCACCACCAGCGCACTGCCGTTATGGGCGGCCTGACGGGCGGGGCTAAGATTGTAGAGATTGTCGCCCTTGTGAAACAAAGGCGTTTCCGGCGAATTCAGGTACTTCGCCGGCACGTCTTTCTCGAGCGCGCGGCCGCCAAACGCAATCACGCGGCCCCGCGCATCCGTGATCGGAAACATCACGCGGTCGCGGAAGCGATCATAGGGCACGGGGATATCATCGCCGCCGATCAGAAGACCGGTCTCGACCATGTCCTCGACCGAGATGCCTTGATTGCCGAGATGTTCCTTCAGCGCAAAACGTTCGCCGGTCGCATAGCCGAGACGGAACTGAAGTTGGGTCGCGGGTGAAATCGCGCGATCGGCGAGATATCCGCGCGCTTTCGCGCCAAAGCGGGAGGCGAGCGTATCGGCAAAGAATTTCGCCGCGAGTTCCATCACGTCATGCAGCGTTCTCCGCCGTGCCTCATGGCGCGCGGCGTCAGGCGTCGCCGCCGGCAGCGGCAGGCCCGCCATGGAGGCAAGCCGCTCCACGGCCTCCGGGAACGTGACGCCTTCGGTCTCCATCAGGAAGTCGAAGATGTTGCCGTGCTTGCCGGTCGAGAAGTCGTGGTAAAATTGCTTCTGGTCATTGACCGTGAACGACGGCGTCTTTTCCTGTTGAAAGGGCGACAGCCCCTTCCACTCGCGGCCTGCTTTCTTCAATTTGACGCGCCGGCCCACGACTTCCGAAATCGGAAGCCGCGCCTTCAGTTCGTCGAGGAATTGGGGCGTGAAGCGCATGGATTTCGAGTTTGCGATGAGTCGGGGCTAACCGACCACCGATATAGGGTGCGGGCGCGAAATTACGAAGAATATCGGCCTTCTCGCCGCTATTCACAGCCCCCTTACAAAAACCGCCCGGATTCAATGCGGGCGAGATCCGTCACCGGCCAGTTGTAGATATAGGTCCAGGCCTCCATGAGGCCGCCGTCGGGAAGCGTGACGGGAAGCAGCGAGCGCACATACTGGGTTGGCTCGGCAAAGCCCTCGCCGCAGGCCTCATACATGTCGAACTCACGCAGCAGGTCGTCCACCGCGCGCAGGCGATAGAGTTCGCCAAATACGACGTCCGTTGCATCGTCCGATAGCACGAGGCCGGGATAATGCTTCACGCGGTACAGGCGGCCGCGGCAACTGGCTTCACCGATAAAATCAGCATTCGCCGACAGAAGCCGGGCCATCGGATGCGCATAGCCGCGCATCAAGCGTGCCGTAAACGAAGAGAAGATCGGAGGTCATGGGCGTCTATTACACCGTCATTGCGAGCGAAGCGAAGCAATCCAGAAAAAAACAAAAAGGGCTGGATTGCTTCGTCGCTTTCGCTCCTCGCAATGACAGACTGAGAGCATCAAGCCTTCACTTCGTCGCTGACGACGGAGAACTTGGCGAGAATCATCCGCCCAAAACTCGTGGACAGCGCGACGTCGGCGGCATCGCGCCCGGTCGCCATCACGATGCGGCCGATGCGCGGCGCGACATGGCGGGCGTCGAAGGTGTACCATTGGCCGGACAGATAAGCCTCGAACCAGCCGGAGAAATCCATCGGCGCCGGATCCGGCGGAATGCCGATATCGCCCATATAGCCGGTGCAATAGCGCGCCGGAATCCCCATGCAGCGGCACAGCGTCAGCGCCAGATGCGCGAAATCGCGGCACACGCCCGCGCGCTGCTCGTGGGCGTCGAACGCCGATTTCATGTGGTGGGCGTGCTCGTAGCCGAAGGTGATGCGGTCGTGCACATAGTTGCAGATCGCCATCACCCGTTCCCAGCCGGGCGGGGTGTTGCCGAACAGCGACCAGGCGAGATCGACGAGCTTGTCGGTCTCGCAGTAGCGGCTCGCCATCAGATAGACCAGCACGTCATCCGGCAATTGCTCGACCGGCATTTGCCTTGCATCGGGCGCGACCGTATCCGGCAATCCGGAATCGCGCACCAGCGCATCGCCGCGCAGCGTGACGCCGCCGGCAGGCGCGATCAGCCGGCCACAAATATTGCCAAAGGAGTCGTGATAGTAACGGATCGAGACATCGGGATCGGCGACGATGGTCTCCTGGCCTATGATGTCATGACGGCGCGAGGGGTGGATCGACAGCATGATCACCATCGGCGTCGGCTGCGGCGCGGTATAGGAAATCTCGAATCCCACCTTGATCTGCATGTTCAGGTCTCCACCACTTGTTCGGCGGAGACGACGCGAATGCCGACCTCCATGCCGAGGAAGGCGTCGGCGGGTCCGAGATAGGTGCCATGCAACGGGATTGCCTGGCGCGGATCGCGCGCGACCGCGACGCGAATGAGATCGCGGGTGCCTACGATGCCGTTGGTGGGATCGAACTCGATCCAGCCTGCATTGGGGAGATAGACCTGAACCCAGGCATGGGTCGAGCCGCCGCCGAGATAGCTACCGTCCGCCGGCATGAACAAATAGCCCGACACGAAACGCGCGGCGATGCCGAGCCGCCGCAACGCCTCGATCATCAGAAGCGCATAATCGCGGCAGGTGCCCGAGCCGGTTTGCAGCGTATCGAGCGGATGCTGGGTGCCGTGCTCATGCCGCTTGCGATAGGCAAAGGCGTCGCGGATGCCGTGGGTCATCTGGCTCAGAATCTTGAAGGTCGGGGTCGGCGCTTCTGCGTCGAGGAATTTCCGCGCCCAGGCCGACAACTCGCCGTTCGGATCGCCGTAATGCGGCGTGATGAACTCGCGGAGGTCGGGAAACTCCTCCTCGTCGTAGAAGAACGGGTAGAAATAAGCGTGGTCGTCCGGCGTCAGCGCGAATGCTTCCGCCGGATTGTGCTCGACGGTCGCAGTCCAGGTGAAGCTCAGGAGATCCGATCGCTCGTCGAAGGTCGCAATCGCCACGCTGTTGCCGAACACGTCGTGAATCCAGCGCAGCGACATCGGCTGCGGCTCGATCCTGAGATCGCCGGACAAGACGCGCAAATCGTGCCCGTCGCGCGGACGCAGCATGATCCGGTGCTCGCCGAATGCGACGGGGCGCGCATAGCGGTATACGGTCTTGTGGTGAATCGTCAGGCGCGGCATCGTTGATTGCAATTATTATGGGTTTGTAAGATGTAATCTATACCGATCCCTGCATATTTCGAGATCGGCGATGCTGCTTGAGTAGGCAATTTGGGCAAGAAAAGGTGGTCTTGGTGAACGCCGGCGACACATCGTTACTCCTTGGCAGCGAGGATGCCGCACCGGTCGTGGAAGAGAACCCGGAAGGCCGCTCACCGTTCCTTCTGACCTCGGATCATTTTGGCCGCGCCATTCCGCGCCAGCTCGGCGATCTCGGCCTGCCCGAGAGCGAGCTGACGCGCCATATCGCTCTCGACATCGGCATTGCCGGCGTGGCGCGCGCGCTGGCTGTGCGCCTCGATGCGCATCTGATCGCGCAAGCCTATTCGCGGCTCGTCATCGACTGCAATCGTCCGCCGGATGCGCCAAGCTCAATTCCGCGCATCAGCGAAACGACGATGATCCCCGGCAACGAGGGCCTCACCCGCGAAGCGGCCAAGGCGCGGCGGCACGAGATATTCGATCCCTATCATCGGCGGATCAGCGAAACGATCGAGCAGCGCCGGCGGGAGGGCATGCCGACCGTGCTGGTCTCGCTGCACAGCTTCACACCGGTCTATGCGGGCATCAAGCGGCCCTGGCATGTCGGCACGCTCTATCAGAGCGACACCCGCCTGCCGCCGCTGTTGTTGAAAGGTTTGCGCGCGCAAGGCGATCTCGTCGTCGGCGACAACGAGCCTTATGCGGTGAGTAACGAGACCGATTACACGATTCCTGTTCATGGCGAGGCGCGCGGGCTGATGAATACCGGAATCGAAATCCGCCAGGATCTGATCTCGGATCAAGCGGGCGAAGCGCAATGGGCCGAGCGGCTTGCGAATACTTTCGGCGAGATCGAAACGACCTTGCGCGCGCAGGCTTTATTGCCTGCTTAACTCATCGCGCGCGCGTCAGCGCAAGCCAGATGCCGCCGCCGATCATGGCGCCGCCGGAGACGCGCGACAGAAGCCGCGTCCGCCGGCCTGTGAAGAACGACCGCACGCGACCGGCAAGCAAGGCATAGGCCGCATCCGTCAGCCCTGCGAAAAACATGAAGGTGATGCCGAGCAGCGCCACCTGCGAGAAATGATCACGACTCATATCCACGAACTGCGGAATGAAGGCGCCGAAGAACACCAGGAGCTTGGGGTTGCTGAGCGCGACCAGAAAGCCCTGCAGAAAAAACCCGCCCCGCGGTGGCGGCGGCGCCTCGTCTGCTTTCACGCCTTCGACCGGCTCGCGGATCAGCTTGACGCCGAGCCAGACGAGATAGGCGGCGCCGGCAAAGCGGACCCAGTCGAACCAATAGCCCATGGTTGCCATCAGCGTCGCCAGCCCGATCGCAACGATGCCGATCACGATCGTCAGCGCCACTTGTACGCCCGCAATATTGGTCAGCGCCGCGCGGGTGCCGTGACGCAAGCCGTTGGCAATCACCAGCGTCACGATTGGGCCGGGCAGCAGCGCCAGACCCACGCAGGCGGCGATATAAGCGAGGTAGACTTGAAGGGACATGGGACGCTGCCCGCATTTCAATCATTATTGTGATCGTCATTCCGGGGCGGTGCGAAGCACCGAAGCCGGAATCTATTGCGCCGCAATGCCGCTCGGAGAGATGGATTCTCGGGTTCGCCCTTTCGGGCGCCCCGGAATGACGAAATCATACGGCAGCCCGACGATCTTCCGCGCGTCGCCGGCTAGTTCCAGAATGTGCATGCCGGTGTTGGCGCGGTCGACGATGTAGACATAGCCGCGTTCGTCGGTCTCGACATTGTTGGTCTGGATCGCGACCTTGCAACGGTCCTTGCCGTCAATCTTGACGCAGCGCTTGTCGGTGTTGGCCGTAATCGACGGGATGAAATAGCCGACTTCGGTCGGGTGATAGGGATCGCGGAGATCGATCGCGCGGACGCCCGCGTTGAAGAAGGCGATGAAGGCCATCTTCTTGTAGTAGACCGGCGCCATGCTCTCGTTGGAGGAATGCGAACCGAACCGCCCGCCCCGTTCGCAGAAATTGCCGTCTGCCTCCTTGGCCGTGTAGCTCGAAATCACCATCGGGCTTGATTCGATCGTGACGTCGACGAACCACACCATCTGCCTCGGCTCGGTGCATTCGTTGAGGATCTCCTCATCCACGATCATGATGATGTCGCGCGTCGGCTCCTTGTCGTGAGCGAACTCGGCAATCGGCATTTTCAGCATCGGGAACGTCGTGTGCGCGCCGTTGAAGGCCGACATCGACATCCGTGAAATCTCCGGATAGCGCAGATTGTCTGGCGTCGGCTCCTTCGGTCCCTTCAACAGCTTGTCGCGATCGACGATTTGCAGGAAGCCGCCCTTGTCGGTGCCGTAACCGAAGTAGACGCGGTTACCTTCGGGGCCAGCCGAAATGGGCCCGTGCAATTCGGTCGGCACAGCGCCGGTCGAGCCCGGCTCCTGACCGGGTAGCCCGAAGTCCCTGATCTTCACGGGATGGGCGGGATCGCTGAGATCATAGATCATGGTCATGCGGCGCGTGCGCCAGTCCGGCAGTCCGGAGACGAGATAGGCGACGCCGGTGTTGCATTCCCAAAAATTCTTGTGCGTGTCTTTCAAACCCTCGCCAATGCGAGAGAGCAGAACCGGATGTTCGGGATCGGCGGTATTCCAGATCTCGTGGCCGGCGCTCCCGATCGCCCGCAGCATGTAGACCGCGTTCGGATCTCCCTTGGGCAATTGTTTGCCGTCACACACGCGCACCATCTGCGCGCCGCCGCTTTCGTACTTTCCTTCCTGACCCGGGATATGATGCAGATATTTCGGGTGCGCGGGATCGGTGACGTCGACGATCGAGGTCCCGTTCGGCTCGGCCTTGCCGGTCAAGGGATTGACCGGATCGGGAATTTCGTCGGTGCCGCCGTGATGGCCGATATAGGCGATCCAGCGGTCGCCTTGATGATGGATGGTCGGCTGATAGGCGCTGCGCGCCTGCAAATCATTGTACCCGACGAGTTTCATATTGGAGGCTTCGGGCGGAGCCCCGATTTTTTGTGCATCCATCCTTTGTTCAGGCTGAGCATCCTGGCTCTGCGCCTGCGCGCCGCAGAGCACAAAAAGCGTTGTGAAGCAGATTGCCGGTTTGACGTAACGGTTCATGTTTTTTCCACCCAGCCTTTCAAAAACCAATCTTTGTTGGCTCGCGAACTTCCCCTAGCACAGCCTCTTGTCGCCGCCAAAACACCCTCTTGACAGGCAACCATTTGGTTGCATATCGTCAGGCGCATGGACGACGTGTTCAAGGCCCTGGCCGATGCATCGCGACGCTCGCTGCTCGACAGGCTGCACGCCAAAAACGGACAGACGCTGAACGAACTCTGCGAGGGCCTCGCCATGACGCGGCAGGCCGTCACCAAACACCTTGTGATTCTGGAAGAGGCCAACCTTGTCACCACTCGCAGGCACGGCCGCGAGAAACTGCACTACCTCAACCCGGTGCCGATCCATCAGATCGGCGAGCGGTGGATCAAGAAATTCGAGCGCGGCAAGCTTGTTGCGCTCAGCGAATTGAAACGACGTTTGGAAAGCGAAGAAAAATGAGCAACTCAACATTTGTCTACGTCACCTACATCAAGACGACGCCGGAGCGCTTGTGGTCTGCGCTGACCGACAAGGAGTTCACCAGGCAGTACTGGCTCGGTGCCCATTGCGAGAGCGACTGGAAACCGGGCTCGCCATGGAAACTCGCCTTTGAGGACGGCCGGGTTGCCGATTCCGGTGAGATCGTCGAGGCCGACCCGCCGCGACGCCTCGCCATCAAGTGGCGCAACCAGTGGAGTCCGGAATTGAGCGCCGAGGGTTATTCGCTCTGCACGTTCGAAATCGAAACTGTTCCAGGTGACGGCGGCGACGCGGTGAAGCTGAGCGTCATCCACAGCATCGATCGCCCGGAGTCGGCGTTTATCAAGGCCGTGTCCGGCGGCTGGCCGCGGATTCTCTCCAACCTCAAGTCGCTGCTGGAGACCGGCTCGGTCGTGCTGCCCAAAAAGGCTTGAGCGCGTCTCCGGAGCCGCAAGACCGAACTGCCCGATCAATCGGAAGGCGCCTGTCGTGAACATCGACCACTTCAAGCCGATGACGGTCTACAAGACGCCTTAACGGCTTCATCTCTTCTACATGGATGAGGGATAAAGAGCCGACCGAATCGGCTACTGTTTTATTCCCGTCTGCAACAAATAAGCGTGTTGCGAGAATACGACAGATTCAACAGCTGGCCCTTCGACGGCGACGGGCCGCATTGACATCTGCTTTGCGGCGATGACAAGGAATGAACTCGTTACGCGGATGGTGGGCCGCCTTTGATTTCATCTGCTGAAATTTTCAAACGCCTCTGCGGGACGGCTGCGCCGCTGCTGCTGGCTCTGTTTGCCGGTGCGGCACGCGCCGCCGATCTTCCGGCCGCGTTACCGCTGAAGGCGCCCGCCGCAACCGACTATGACTGGACCGGCTTTTACGTCGGCGGCCACATGGGCCTCGCAACCGGAAAATCCGGCTGGACGCTTGCGCCGCTCGGCGGCGGCGCACCGGTCACGGGCTCCTTTGGACTTTACCAATCACCCAATGCCTTCAAGGAAAGCGGCAGCTGGTTCGAGGGCGTGCAAGGCGGCTACAATTATATGCTGCGCAATCGCCTGGTGCTGGGCATCGAGGCCGACGGCTCGTTTCCCACGTTCCCCGACGCCGTCAGCGGTCTGACCACCGGCGGCATCTCGAATTTCACGTCGCCGACCTTCGGCAGCGGGAGCTTCAGCGAGAACGTGCTGGCGTCGGGGACGGTGCGTGGCCGCATCGGTTATGCGCCCGGCCACTGGTTGTTCTACGCGACCGGTGGCCTCGCCTGGACCTATGATCAGCAAACGCTCACGCAAAACGCGACCGGCAATACGGAAGACCGCTTCCTCTACCGCTTCGGCTGGGCGGCCGGCGTCGGCGTTGAGACCGCGATCGCGCCGCACTGGACGGTCCGCGGCGAATATCTCTGGACCGATTTTCCGTCGGTCACCGAGAACTTTCCGGTGTCGGGCCAGCGCGCCGGCTCCGGCCTCTCGCTCAATCAGTTTCGTCTCGGCCTCGACTATCGCTTCGACGATCCGTCGCGGCCGGCGGCTTT
Organism: uncultured Alphaproteobacteria bacterium; assembly: GCA_963752265.1. Taxonomy (GTDB): domain Bacteria; phylum Pseudomonadota; class Alphaproteobacteria; order Rhizobiales; family Xanthobacteraceae; genus Bradyrhizobium. The sequence goes on along the minus strand of CAVVZW010000029.1, from coordinate 20,573 downwards.
CGCACCGTCGCGATTTGTGGGCGCAGGCGACAGCTTTGCGGTGCATGGACAGGCAACCGCGGTCGAACAAGCCTACCCTGCGTTCCGCTCCCCCTTTGAAGGCACCAACAGCCTCGCGGGCGGCGGGCAAGCGAGAGAAACCTTCGACCTCACGCTGTCGGCCGGCGTCAAGCTGTGGCGGGACGCGGAGTTCTGGGCCAATCCGGAAATCGACCAGGGTTTTGGCTTGTCCAACACCCACGGCGTCGCCGGCTTTTCGAGCGCCGAGGCCTACAAGATCGGCTCAGAGACCCCCTACGCGCGCATCCAACGCGCCTTCCTGCGACAGACCATCAACCTCGGTGGCGGCACGGAAAACGTCGATGACGATTTCACGCAGTTCAAGGGGACGCGTTCGACCGATCGGCTGGTGCTGACCGTCGGCCGATTTGCGGCGGTCGATATCTTCGACACGAACAAATATGCCAACAGCCCGAAGTCCGACTTCCTCAACTGGTCGCTGAGCAATGCCGGCACCTTCGATTACGTCGCCGACGGTTGGGGTTACACCTACGGCGCGGCGGCCGAATGGTATACCGGCCGCTGGACGTTCCGCGGTGGGCTGTTCGATCTCTCTAAGTCACCCACGGGAGGCGTAAGCCCGATTGGCGCCACGCTCGACCCAACCTTCCAGCAATTCTCGATGATCGGCGAAATCGAGCGGCGCTACGACCTCTGGGGCCAGCCGGGCAAAATCAAGATCACCGGATTCCTGAACCGCGGCAGCGCCGGCAATTTCAACGACGCCGTGGCGCTCGCGCAACTGACGGGAACGCCCGCCGACATCAACGCGGTGCGCGCCTATACCAGCCGCCCGGGCGTGAGCCTCAATGTCGAACAGCAGGTGACGGAGACGCTTGGGCTGTTTCTCCGCGCCGGTTGGGCGGATGGCAACATCGAGCCCTGGGACTTCACCGACATCGACCGCACGGTTTCAGGCGGCGTTTCGATCAACGGTAAATCATGGGGCCGGCCCGACGACACGATTGGTATCGCCGGCGTCGTCAACGGCATCTCCTCAGCCCACGTCGCCTTCCTCAATGCCGGTGGGCTCGGCATCCTGATTGGCGACGGCCAATTGACGAACTACGGCCTGGAGAAGATTTTCGAGGCCTATTACAGTATCGCGCTGAATTCCTCGACCAGGCTCAGCTTCGATTATCAATTCGTCGACAATCCCGGCTACAATGCAGACCGCGGGCCGGCGAATGTCTTTGCCGTTCGCGCGCACTGGCAGTTCTAGCGCGCCTTCAGGCGATCTCGCCGGGTATTCGCCGCTTTTTGCTGTAGAGGCCTAAAATGCAAAAACGCGCCCTCGCAGCACTCGCTGCCACTTTCGCGATGTCCTTTGCGCCATCCGAAGGAGAGACAATGGGAAAACTGACCGTCATGATATCGGGCGGTTTCTCGCTCGCATACAGGCAGATCCTGCCGGAGTTCGAGCAGAGCACCGGCACGGCGGTGACCACGTTGTCCGGCGCATCGCAGGGAACGGGGCCGAAAACCATCAAGTCCCAGCTTGAGCAAGGTGCGGGCGTCGATGTGGTCATTCTTTCAAAAGAAGGCCTCAGCGAATTGATCGCGGCGGGCCGGATTGCGGCCGGCTCAGAAGTGGAACTCGCCAGTGTGCCGCTGGGTGCGGCCGTGCGGCAGGGACACCCCAAGCCAGACATCAACAACATCGACGCGTTGAAGCGCGCCTTGCTCGGCACGCGCCTGTTGGCGCTGCCAGCAAGCACCAGCGGCATTTTCTTGAAGGACGAGGTATTCCCCCGACTTGGAATCGCCGACAAGGTGACATCGAAACTCTTTGCCCGTGGCATCGAATCGACCGCGGCGTTGGCGGCCGGAGAAGCAGACCTGGCGATCGGACCGCTCAGCGAACTCGTCAATCAACCGGGGATCGAGGTCGTGGGCCCGCTTCCTGACGAGGCGCAACTCGTCCAGGTGTTTACAGCCGCAATCGTCAGTACAGCTCGCAATTCCGAACAGGCCAAACGGCTGATCGAATTTTTGGCCTCCGACCGAAACATCGCGGCGATCAAGGACTCCGGTATGACGCCGGTCGGCAACGGCGGCAAATAGCAGACCTTTCGCTAGCCCAGCGCGCGCAGCTCCCTTCGCAACACCTTGCCGGTTGCGGTCATCGGCAGGGTGTCCGTGAACTGCACGAAGCGCGGATATTCGTGCGCGGCGAGTTTGACTTTGACAAAGTCCTGGATCTCGCGCGCCAATTGTTCGCTCGCCGCAAATCCCGGCCGCAGTACGATCCACGCCTTGATCGACTCGGTACGGACGGGATCGGGAATGCCGACCACAGCCGACATCGCGACCGCCGGATGTTTCAGCAGGCAATCCTCGATCTCGGACGGGCCGACGCGATAGCCGGCCGTGGTGATCACGTCGTCCTCGCGGCTGAGGTACCAGAAGTAGCCGTCGTCATCCTGCCGTCCGAGATCGCCGGTCAAGAGAAATCGGCCAGCGAATTTCTTTTGCGTGGCGTCCGGATTTTTCCAGTATTCGATCATGGTGACGGGATTGGGCTGGCGAATGCCGATGATGCCGCGCTCGCCCCGGGACAATTCGTTTCCCTTGTCGTCGATAATGCACACGTCAAATCCCGGCGTCGCCTTGCCCATCGAACCCGGACGGATTGGAAACAGTCTGGCGTTGTTGCCGACGCAAAGATTGCATTCGGTCTGGCCGTAGCCCTCGTGGACCTCGATGCCAAAGGTGGCTCGCACCCAATCCAACAACTCCGCGCCAAGCGCTTCGCCCCCGGAGAAGATGCTGCGCAGCTTCACGCCTGGGTGTTTTACTTCAGACTGACGCATCAGCTTCAGCGCGGTCGGCGGCAGAAATACATTGCGAATCTTGTGATCGGCCATCAAGGCCATCGCCGCGTGGGCATCGAATTTCCGCGCACGATGCCCGACCACCGGCACGCCGTGATAGAGCGCTGGAAACAACACATCGAACAGAGCGCCGATCCAGGCCCAGTCGGCCGGGGTCCACATCACGTCGTCCGCTTTGGGAAAGAAGTCGTGGACCATCTCGACATTGGGCAGATGACCGAGCAGCACGCGATGGGCGTGCAGCGCGCCCTTCGGATTGCCTGTGGTGCCCGAAGTATAGATGATCATGGCGGGATCGTCGGCCGCGGTGTCGACGGTAGCAAAATCGGAAGACGCCGCCTCCAGCGTCGGCCAGAATTTTTTTGTGCCCGCGGGAGCGTCATCGCCGACGAGATAGATATTGCGAAGTTCGGGAAGCCGGTCGCGGATTTTTTGCAGCTTCTCCCAGCCGATCGCATCGGTGACGATCGCCTTCGCGCCGGAATTGGCGAGCCGAAATTCCAGCGCGTCTTCGCCAAACAGCGCAAACAGCGGGATTGACACCATGCCGGCGCGAAATGCCGACAGATGCGCGAGCGGCAATTCCAGCGACTGCGACAGGAACAGCGCGACGCGGTCGCCGCGCACAAGACCATCGGCAACAAGCACATTGGCGAAGCGGCGCGACATCTCGGCCAATTCGTCAAAGCAGGTGTGGCGCGAGGCGCCGTCCTCGTCGACATAGATCAGCGCCAGACGGCCAGAGCCATCGGCATGACGATCACAACACGCGGTTGCCATGTTGAAGCGCGCGGGGATGTCCCAGCGAAACTCGCGGCAGAGCTTGTCGTAGTCGTCGGTTTCGGTGAGCATGGCCTGGCTTTCGAAATTATTATTTTCGTCGTCCCCGCGAAAGCGGGGACCCATAACCACCAATTTCAGTTGCTAGCCGCGCCGCCCCTCCAGCGTCCAAACCAGATTACTCCGGCCGCGGAGTATGGGTCCCCGCTTTCGCGGGGACGACATCTATTTTGCCGCTACCCGTTTAGCGCCGCCTTCACCAGCCCGCTGGCCTTGCCGAAATCCATCTGCCCGGAATATTTGCCTTTCAGCACGCCGACGACCTTGCCCATGTCTTTCATGCCGGCCGCGCCGGTCTCGGCAATGGCGGCCGCGATTGCGGCCTTTACGTCGTCGTCCGACATCTGTTTCGGCAAGTAGGCCGAGATGATCGCGATCTCCTCGCGTTCCTGGGCTGCGAGTTCCGCGCGGCCACCCTTGTCGTAAAGCTCGACCGATTCCTGGCGCTGCTTGATCATCTTCTGCAACACACTGAGCAGGTCGCCGTCGGACAGCGGCGGCTTGCCCTCCCCGCGCGCGGCAATGTCGGCGTTCTTGATGGTCGAATTGACCATCCGCAACGTGGAGAGCTTGCGCTCTTCCTTGGCCTTCATCGCTTCCTTGACCGCATTGTTGATGTCGTCGCGCAGCATCGGAATCACCTCGTTTCGGCGTAAGACGCTGATCTAGGCCGTTCGTCCGACCGAGACAACCAGCCCTGCCCTCAAACGAAGGCGAAATATGCCGAAAACGCATGTGAATCGGGCTGTTTCCGGCTTTGACGCCGCCCCCGCGCGCGACTATGTAAAAGCCTCATGACGACATCAGAAAATGCCGCCGCCTGGCCGGACCACAAACCGACCGCGCTTCTCGTGCTGGCCGATGGAACGGTGCTGGAAGGCTTTGGCCTCGGCGCCGAGGGCCACGCCGTGGGCGAGGTCTGCTTCAACACGGCGATGACCGGCTATGAGGAGATCCTCACCGATCCCTCCTATGCCGGGCAGCTCATTACCTTCACCTTCCCGCATATCGGCAATGTTGGCACCAACGACGAAGATATCGAGACGGTGAACATGGCGGCCACGCCGGGCGCGCGCGGGCTGATCCTGCGCACCGCCATCACTAGCCCGTCGAACTACCGCGCCACGCGCCATCTCGATCAATGGCTGAAGGCGCGCGGCATCATTGGGCTCTCCGGCATCGACACCCGCGCGCTGACCGCGCTGATCCGCAAGCACGGCATGCCAAACGCCGTGATCGCGCATGCCGCGAATGGCGTGTTCGATCTGCACGGATTGAAGGAAGAAGCGCGGGAGTGGCCAGGCCTCGAAGGCATGGATCTCGTGCCGATGGTGACCTCCGCCCAGCGCTTCACCTGGGACGAGACGCCGTGGGCATGGGAAAAAGGGTTCGGCCGCCAGACCGATCCGGAGTTCAACGTGGTCGCCATCGATTACGGCATCAAGCGCAACATCCTGCGGCTACTCGCGGGCGTCGGCTGCAAGATTACGGTGGTGCCGGCGACGACCTCGGCCGAAGACATCCTGGCGATGAAGCCGGATGGTGTATTCTTGTCGAACGGTCCCGGTGACCCGGCCGAGACCGGCAAATATGCCGTGCCGGTGATCAAGACCGTGATCAACTCCGGCACGCCCACCTTCGGCATCTGCCTCGGCCATCAAATGCTGGGGCTGGCCGTCGGCGCCAAAACCAAAAAGATGCATCAGGGCCATCACGGCGCCAACCACCCGGTCAAGGACGAGACCACCGGCAAGGTGGAGATCACCTCGATGAATCATGGTTTCGCGGTGGATCAGGCGACGCTGCCAAAGGGCGCGACGCAAACCCACATCTCGCTGTTCGACGGCTCCAATTGCGGGATTGCACTCGACGGCAAGCCGGTCTTCTCCGTGCAGTATCACCCGGAGGCCTCACCGGGCCCACGCGACTCGCATTACCTGTTCCAGCGCTTTGCGGATTTGATGCGCGAAAAGAAGCGGGCGTAAGGCTATCTCGTCATTGCCGGGCTTGAACCGGCAATCCATATTCCCAGAAGAATGATGGGTGCCCGGATCAAGTCCGGGCATGACCACGTCTGACTGGCGAAATCGCGCGGCGTTTAGTATTATGACCATCATTATAAATTGCAGGGCGCTTACTAATGACCGATCCCACCACCCCCAAGATCGAATATGGCGTGACGCCGACCGAGGTGATGGCCTCGATGACGGGAATCGATTTCCTGCGTACGATGTTTGCGGGCAAGCTGCCGGCACCGCCGATCATGCAAAATATCGAGCCGTTCGATTATTCGGTCGAACCCGGCGTGGTTTCGTTTTCCAGCATCCCCGGATTCCGGCATTACAACCCAATCGGCTCGGTGCATGGTGGTTACGCCGCAACGCTCCTGGATTCGGCGATGGGGCTTTGCGTGCACTCGACGCTGCCAAAGGGCTCCGGCTACACCACGCTCGAATTCAAGGTCAGCTTCATCCGCGGCATGACCAAGGATACAGGCGTGGTGCGCACCGAGGGCCGCGTGCTCAACGCCGGCCGCCGCGCCGCCACGGCAGAGGCCCGCATCACCGATTCCAAGGGACGCCTGCTGGCGCATGCCACCACGACGTGCCTGGTGTTCGAGATTCCGGGTCCTGGCGCCAAGGTCATGTGACGGACAGCAAACCATCCGTCATTGCGAGCGAAAGCCGACGGGTCGCGCGAATGCGCGCCCGATGACAGGCTCCGCAATCCCGGCGCACGGGTAACACCTGGATTGCTTCGCCGCCTCCTCGCAATGACGCCGCCCCGCAGATTACTCCGCGTTGCTGCCTTCCTGACGCGATGCCTCGAACAGGAACCAGGTGCGCCGCTCGGTCTCGTCGATAAAGGTCTCGAGCAGGCCGGCCGTGCCGGAATCCTTGTGGTCGTCGCAAAGCTCGTGGGCCTTTCGCATCGCGGCCGCGACGTGCTTGTTGTCTTCCATCAACTCGCGCAGCATCTCGCGCGGCGGCACAAACGCTTCGTTGTTGTCCTTGATGGTCTGCAATTTCGAGACCTGCCCGATCGAGCGCACCGTGGTGCCCCCGAGTTTGCGAACACGCTCCGCCAGTTGATCGGTCGTGGCGAAGATCGCGTCCGACTGCTCGTCCAGCATCAGGTGATAGTCGCGGAAGTGCCGCCCGCTGATATGCCAATGGAAATTCTTGGTTTTCAGGTAAAGCGCAAAGGCGTCCGCCAATAGCACGTTGAGGGCGGCCGAGATCTTCTCGGTGGCGGCTGGCGGCAGATCGGTCGGGGTATCAAGATCGGGGGAGGTTTTGCTGGCTTTGCTCACGGTGCACCTTCCTGTTACGAACCGGGAATTCTAACAACCGGACTTTGGCGGCGATGGACATCATTCACCGGACCATTTAACGCCTCTCAGGCGAGGCGGTTCCTTGAGCGGAACCCTGGCATTTTCGGATATTGGAAGTCATGGAAGACTGGATCGATTATTACGATTCCACGCATACGATTTATGCGAGCAAGCTGCACCGCGACCTGCATTTTCAGCTGATCGCGCGCGACATGATCGGCTATATCAGCTCGCCCGATGCGGTGGTGCTGGATTACGCCTGCGGCGAAGCGCTGTCGGCCGCGAAGGTGGCAGAAGCCTGCGGCCAGCTCTATCTGGCCGAGCCCGCTCCCGGCGTGCGCGGCCGGCTGATCGCCCGCTTTGCGCCCAACACCAAGATCCGGGTGCGTTCGCTGGAAGACGTGCGCAAGATGGCCGAGCACTCCATCGATCTCGTGGTGATGAATTCGGTCGCCCAATACATGACGCCGGACGAGCTGGATTCGGCTTTTGCGAGCATCCGGCGGCTGTTGAAACCGGGCGGCCGGCTGGTGCTCGGCGACGTGCTCCGCCCCGAGGTCGGCATGATCAGCGACGTGATCGCGCTGTTACGCTTTGCCTCGACCCACGGCTTTCTGCGCGACGCACTGATCGGGCTGATCTCGACCGCGTTGTCGGATTACCGGCAATTGCGCAGCCGCGTGGGGCTTGAGCGCTACAGCGAGGCCGACATGACCGCCAAACTGCGGAAAAGCGGATTCACGGCCTCGCGCGTGGCGGTCAATATCGGCCACAATCCATGGCGGATGACCTTTGTCGCGCGGCCCTCACTTGCAACGTGAGCCGTAACCATCCGATTAGGGTTAATCCCGGCAAGTAGTAGCTCTCGGCGCGCCCACGGGGGAAGATGAACCCGGCCCGGTGGCGGAAAGCGTCGACGCGAGAGCAGTGCAATGCTCTTTATCCTGGTTCAAATCCAGGCCGGGCCTCCAGCCTTCGCTCGCTTTGCGAGCTACGGCTAGGCAAGCCAGTTACCCATCTATCGTAGCGAAGTGCGCGAAGGCTGCCGCGCCGAGGCCCCATGGGCGAAGGCGGGCTCGGGCCGTTATGCGGCTACGCGTGGCGCAGCCACGCCAGCCTCCCATCCCCCACCCAAAAGACAGCCAAAATGCCGGTTGATGGCCCTTTTTTGGGGGTTACGCGGCTACGAAATCTGGTCTAAAGACGCCTCGCGCGCGAGGGCCTGCCTCACGCTATTAGTTCGAGGGACGCGCGGGATGCGCGCCCTTTTTTTGTGCCTATTTTCCTGCTGCCAGCCCGCGAGACTTGATGCCCAAAAGAACCGACATCTCCACCATCCTGATCATCGGCGCCGGCCCCATCGTGATCGGCCAGGCCTGCGAGTTCGACTACTCCGGAACGCAGGCGGTGAAGACGCTGAAGGAAGAGGGCTACCGCATCGTCCTGGTCAATTCCAATCCCGCGACGATCATGACCGATCCGGAGCTGGCGGACGCGACCTATATCGAGCCGATCACGCCCGAGATCGTCGCCAAGATCATCGAGAAGGAACGCCATGTCGTTCCCGGCGGCTTCGCGCTGTTGCCGACGATGGGCGGACAGACCGCGCTGAATTGCGCGCTATCGCTGCGCCGGCTGGGCACGCTTGCCAAATTCGACGTCGAGATGATCGGCGCCACGGCGGATGCGATCGATAAGGCCGAAGACCGTCAGCTGTTCCGCAATGCCATGGAAAAGATCGGGCTGCAGACGCCGAAATCGCGGCTGGCCAACGCCTCCGCGTTGAAAAAATCCGACCGCGACAGATATCTCGCCGATCACGAAAAGCTCCAAGGCGAGGCGCTGGAGCAATTCGAACGGCAATGGACGCTCGGCGAGAACGAGCGGCGCAAGCGCTATCAGCAGCAGGCGCTTGCCGAAGCGCTGATGGCGCTGTCGGAGATCGGCCTGCCCGCGATCATCCGGCCCTCCTTCACCATGGGCGGCACCGGCGGCGGCATTGCCTACAACAAGGAAGAGTTCATCGACATCATCGAGCGGGGGCTTGATGCCTCGCCGACCAACGAAGTCTTGATCGAGGAGTCCGTTCTCGGCTGGAAAGAGTTCGAGATGGAGGTGGTGCGCGACAAAAAAGATAACTGCATCATCGTCTGCTCGATCGAGAACCTTGACCCGATGGGCGTCCACACCGGCGATTCCATTACGGTCGCGCCGGCGCTGACGCTCACCGACAAGGAATATCAGATCATGCGCGACGCCTCGCTCGCGGTGCTGCGCGAGATCGGGGTCGAAACCGGCGGCTCCAACGTGCAGTTCGGCGTCAATCCGGCCGACGGGCGCATGGTCGTGATCGAGATGAATCCGCGGGTGTCGCGCTCGTCCGCGCTCGCCTCGAAAGCCACCGGCTTTCCGATCGCCAAGGTCGCAGCCAAACTCGCAGTCGGCTACACGCTCGATGAAATCGCCAACGACATCACCGGCGGCGCAACGCCGGCCTCGTTCGAGCCGACGATCGATTACGTCGTCACCAAGATCCCCAGATTTGCGTTCGAGAAATTCCCCGGCGCCTCCACCACGCTGACCACCTCGATGAAGTCGGTCGGCGAAGTGATGGCGATCGGACGCACGTTCCAGGAGAGCCTGCAAAAGGCGCTGCGCGGGCTCGAGACCGGCCTCACCGGGCTCGACGAAATCGAGATCGAAGGGTTGGGGCGCGACGACGACAAGAACGCGGTTCGGGCAGCACTGGGCACACCGACGCCGAGCCGCCTGTTGCAGGTAGCGCAGGCGATGCGGCTCGGCTGGAGCGATGAAGACATCTTCAACTCCTGCAAGATCGATCCGTGGTTTCTGGCGCAGATGCGCGCCATCGTCGACATGGAAGCCAAGATCAAGCGGGACGGCCTGCCGCCAAACGCTTTTGGCCTGCGGACGCTGAAAGCCATGGGCTTTTCCGACGCGCGGCTCGCCGTGCTCACCAGCACCATCGAAGCCGAGGTGAAGGCGCGCCGCCACGCCCTTGGCGTGCGCCCAGTGTTCAAGCGCATCGATACCTGCGCGGCTGAGTTCGCTTCTCCAACGGCCTATATGTACTCGACCTACGAGGCGCCGTTCGCAGGCACCGCAGCGGACGAAAGCGCGCCGTCCGCGAAGGACAAGGTCATTATTCTCGGCGGCGGGCCGAATCGAATTGGCCAGGGCATCGAGTTTGACTATTGCTGCTGCCACGCCTGCTTCGCGCTGCACGATGCCGGCTATGAATCCATCATGATCAATTGCAATCCGGAAACGGTGTCGACCGACTACGACACCGCCGACCGGCTGTATTTCGAGCCGTTGACCGCCGAGGACGTGCTCGAAATTATCGAGACCGAGAAACAAAACGGCCGCCTGCACGGTGTCATTGTGCAGTTCGGCGGACAAACGCCCCTCAAACTCGCGCATGCGCTGGAGGAAGCCGGTGTGCCGATCCTCGGCACGTCGCCCGATGCGATCGATCTCGCCGAAGACCGCGACCGCTTCAAGCGCGTGCTCGACAAACTGAGGCTGAAGCAGCCGAAGAACGGCATCGCCTATTCGGTCGAGCAGGCGCGCCTCGTGGCCGCAGACCTCGGCCTGCCATTGGTGGTGCGGCCGTCCTACGTGCTCGGCGGCCGCGCGATGCAGATCATCCGCGAGGAGAATCAACTCAGCGACTATCTGCTCGGCACGCTGCCGGAACTCGTGCCCGGCGACGTCAAGGCGCGCTATCCGAACGACAAGACCGGGCAGATCAATACCGTGCTCGGCACCAATCCGTTGCTGTTCGACCGCTATCTGTCCGACGCCACCGAGATCGACGTCGATTGCCTCTCCGACGGCAAGGATACGTTCATCGTCGGCATCATGGAGCATATCGAGGAAGCCGGCATTCACTCCGGCAACTCAGCCTGCTCGCTGCCGCCGCATTCGCTCGATGCCGAAGTGATCGCCGAGCTGGAGCGGCAAACCCGGGAGCTTGCGCTGGGACTCAACGTCGTCGGGCTGATGAACGTGCAATACGCCATCAAGGACGGCGATATCTATGTTCTCGAAGTCAACCCGCGCGCCTCGCGCACGGTGCCGTTTGTCGCCAAGGTGATCGGCATGCCGGTCGCCAAGATCGCCGCACGGCTGATGGCCGGTGAGAAACTGGCCGACTTCAAGCTGAAGAAGCCAAAGCTCGGCCATGTCGGCGTCAAGGAATTGGTCTTTCCGTTTGCCCGCTTCCCCGGCGTCGATACCGTGCTGGGGCCGGAGATGCGCTCGACCGGCGAAGTGATGGGCATCGACCGCTCTTTCGAAATCGCATTCGCCAAGAGCCAGCTCGGCGGCGGCACGCGCGTGCCGCGCAAGGGCACCGTCTTCGTCTCGGTGCGAGAGAGCGACAAGACCCGCATCGTGGATGCGGTCCGACTGCTATTCTCACTTGGCTTCAAGGTGATGGCGACGTCGGGAACGCAGCGATTCCTCAGCGATCAGGGGGTGCCGGCGGAGAAGGTTAACAAGGTGCTGGAGGGCCGGCCGCATATCGTCGACGCCATTACCAATGGCGACATCCAGCTCGTCTTCAACACCACCGAGGGGCCGCAGGCATTAGCCGATAGTCGTTCTTTGCGCCGGGCAGCCCTCTTGCATAAAGTGCCGTATTACACCACTCTTTCGGGTGCCGTGGCGGCTGCTCAGGGCGTCCGCGCCTATCTCGGCGGGGACCTTGAGGTCCGCACCTTGCAGAGTTACTTTTCCGAGAGCTGATCATTAGCGGGCCACAAAGGGCCCGCAAGGTTCTGGGAACTCTCCGCCTGTACCGATGTTTGAATTGGCCCGCCTCGGGCCGAAGTTAACGAGCTTTTCGGATTGTTTCGCCGGGAAGCCTGATCTGAATGACGTTTCGCGCGTGGCCGCGTGATCGCCTGGCCTCGCGCGATTGAAGGACGAAGAAGATGATGGAAAAGGTTCCGATGACCGCCGGCGGCTATGCAGCGCTGGAGGTCGAGTTGAAAAAACGCCAGTCGGAGGATCGGCCGCGCATTATCGAGCATATCGCGGAAGCGCGCTCGCATGGCGACCTTTCCGAGAACGCGGAATATCACGCCGCGAAAGAAGAGCAGTCGCACAATGAAGGCCGCATCGCCGAGCTCGAAGACAAGCTCGCGCGCGCCGACATCATCGACATCTCGAAGCTTTCCGGCGACACCATCAAATTCGGCGCCACTGTTACGCTCATCGACGAGGACACCGAAAAAAAAGCGGTGTGGCAGATCGTCGGCGAGCCTGAGGCCGACGCCAAGAAGGGCAAGATCTCCATCACCTCGCCCCTGGCGCGCGCCCTGATCGGCAAGAAGAAAGGCGCCTCGGTGGAGGTCATGGCCCCGGGCGGCCCCAAGGCCTACGAGATCACCAAGGTCGAGTGGCGCTGACCTTCGAGAGCCGCCGCATGGCACAATCCATTTAAAAAAGCCGCGCCGTTGCGCGGCTTTTTTACGTTTGGCGATGGAATGTTTCGTTTGAGAAGGTGTTAATCGTCCGAACCACAAGTCGGGATGAACGGCGGCACTTGCGTGAACCGCAAAAGCATTCCAACTTTCTGCATTCTACGGTGCGTCAAATGGGGGCTATGACATGGACCAGATGCTTTCTAAATATCAGCCAATAGCGCTGAGCTTGTTTCGCTTCATTACCGGCCTGTTGCTGTTGCAGTTCGGCATCGCCAAAATCCTGAAATTTCCGGCCGGCACGCCGTTCGAAAAAGTCGAATTGTTCTCGCTGATCGGTGCGGCCGGCACGATCGAACTCGTGCTCGGCGCGCTATTGCTGATCGGCCTGTGGTCGCGGATCGTCGCCTTCATCCTGTCGGGCGAAATGGCCTTTGCCTATTTCATCGGACATTTTCCACGCGGATTTTTCCCGCTGCTCAACAACGGCACGCTGGCCATCCTCTTGTGCTTCGCCTGCCTCTATCTCGCGACATCAGGTCCCGGACCGATCAGCGTCGACGCGAAGATGGGCAAGGGCTGACGCGAAGCAGTCATTCCGGAGCGTGAATGCAATGAGCGAATCCGGAATCTCGAGATTCCGGGCTCGATGCTCTGCATCGCCCCGGAATGACGGTCGCGGCGAACCCTTACCCCCGCGCCTTCACTTCCAGCGGTACCGCAGCTTCATATTTCGAATTGTGCAGCACCAGCGACGTTCGAACGTTGCGCACGTGCGGCGCGGCGGTCAGGTGCGTGACAAAATCCTGAAATGTCGCCATGTCGGGAGCCACGCATTTCAGAACGAAATCGACTTCGCCTGACAGCATCCAGCATTCCCGCACCAAAGGCTCGGCGCGAACGAAATCCTCGAACGCCCGCAGGTCGGCGTCGGCCTGGCTCGACAGGTGCACGGAGGCAAACACGGTGACGTCGAAGCCGAGCTTTCGCGGATCGAGCAAGCCACGATAGCCCTGGATGTAACCCGCCTCCTCGAGCGCCCGAACCCGCCGCAGGCACGGCGGCGGGGAAATGCCGACGCGTTTGGCCAACTCGACATTGGTGATTCGGCCGTCAGCCTGGATCTCGCCCAGGATTTTAAGGTCAATTTCGTCGAGATTCTTCGACACGCGATCCGGCTTTCCAGGGGTTTAGGCGGTTTTGAGGGGTAGCGGCCGAGGGGCGACCAAGGCTTTCAGCTTTCGACGGCAACACTCTTAGCGCAGCTCGCCCACAATGCGCAATTTTATTGCGCGTGCACTGCGCCAATTTTCTTGCTCACGGGAAGTTTTGCTCATTTGGATTGCAATTCTTGCATAGCTCGTCAGATGCCTTAGATTTGCTCCGGCACTTTCAGCGTCATCACCGCGCTTCCACGGGCAAGCTCCGCTTACGCGCTTACCACATTCCCTTCCAAGAGCGATCCATGTCTTCACCCATTCACGCCAAGGTCGTCATCATCGGTTCCGGCCCGGCCGGTTACACTGCAGCTATCTACGCCGCGCGTGCCATGCTCGAACCGGTGCTGATCCAGGGCATCCAGCCCGGCGGGCAACTCACCATCACCACCGACGTGGAAAATTACCCGGGCTTTGCCGACGTGATTCAGGGCCCGTGGCTGATGGAGCAGATGGAGAAGCAGGCCGCGCATGTCGGCACCAAGATCGTCACCGATCTCGTCAACAAGCTGGAACTCGCGCAGCGGCCGTTCCGCCTGACCTGCGACAGCGGCGATGTGTATATCGCCGAAACCGTCATCCTCGCCACCGGCGCGCAGGCGCGCTGGCTGGGAATCGAGTCGGAAGAAAAATTCAAAGGCTTTGGCGTCTCGGCCTGCGCGACCTGCGATGGCTTTTTCTATCGCGGCAAGGAAGTGATCGTCGTCGGCGGTGGCAACACCGCGGTCGAGGAAGCGCTGTTCCTGACTAACTTCGCCTCACAAGTCACCATCGTGCATCGCCGCGATCACTTCCGCGCCGAGCGCATTCTGCAAGAGCGGCTGTTCAAACATCCCAAGATCAAGGTGGTGTGGGACAACGCGATCGACGAAGTCCGCGGGCAGGAGAGCCCGGGCAAGGTCACTCATGTCCGGCTGAAACACGTCAAGACCGGCGCGCTCACGGAACTACCCGCCGAAGGCGTCTTCATCGCGATCGGCCACGCGCCTGCGACCGATCTCGTCGCCGGCCAGATCAAGCTGAAACCGTCAGGCTATGTCGAGGTGGCACCAAATTCGACCGCGACCTCCGTGCCCGGCCTGTTTGCCGCCGGCGACGTTGCCGACGAGACCTACCGGCAGGCGGTCACGGCCGCCGGCCTCGGCTGTATGGCCGCCCTTGAAGCCGAACGTTTCTTAGCACTGCGTGCGAGTGACCGCGCCGCAGCCGAATAAATTATGAATCGAACCCGCGACGGATTTATAGACATGGATTGGGACAAGCTGAAGGTGTTTCACGCGGCGGCAGAGGCGGGAAGCTTCACGCATGCCGGCGAGCAACTCGGCCTCTCGCAATCGGCCGTTTCGCGCCAGGTCTCGGCACTGGAGCAGGAATTGTCGGTGTCGCTGTTCCATCGCCATGCGCGCGGCCTGATCCTGACCGAGCAAGGCGACCTGTTGTTTCGCACCGCGCATGACGTCTTCATGCAGTTGCAGGCCGCCCGCGCGAAGCTGACCGATAGCCGCGAGCGGCCGAGCGGCGATCTCAAGATCACCACCACGCCCGGTGTCGGCATCAACTGGCTGATTCCGCGGCTCGGCGAGTTCACCGCGCTTTACCCTGAAATCCGCATTTCCCTGATCGTCACCGACGAGGAACTCGACCTCTCGATGCGCGAGGCCGACGTCGCGATCCGTACCCGCAAGCCGACCCAGCCCGATCTGATCCAGCGCAAGCTGTTTGCGATGGGCTTTCACGCTTATTGCTCGCCGGAATACGTCAAACGGTTCGGCACGCCGCGCACGCTCGACGAACTTGACGCCCACCGCATCATCACGCTGGCCGACGGTCAGGTCGCGCCGCACCTGCAAAACCGGAACTGGCTGATCGAGGCCGGCCGCAACGGAAGCGGTCCGCGCAAATCCTATTTCAAGGTCAACAACATCCTTGGACTGGTGCGCGCCTGCCAGCAGGGGTTGGGTATCGCCGCACTGCCGGACTATCTGGTCGAAGAAAACAGCCGCCTGGTGCAGTTGTTCGGCGAATCGGATTCCATCCAGCTCGATACCTATTTCGTCTATCCTGAAGAGCTGAAGACGGTGGCCCGCGTCCAGGTATTCCGCGACTTCGTGGTCAGCAAAGCGCAGCGCTGGCCGTCCTAATTATCGGTCGATAACTGATCTGCGCATGTCTGACATGCGGCTTCCCCGGTTGCTGCAAAGCAATCGCAAAGCCCATAATGACCAGACACTGAGCTTTCGCGTTGCGCACATGTCCCCCTCCTCCAGTGGCGCGGGCGTTCGGTTATCCCTCTTGGAAGGTGATTGTGTCGGCCCAACGAGGCCAATACTCAAAGCCGGGCTCTTCTGAGCCCGGCTTTTTTTCTGAGTCAGGTTTTTGACTGGGCTGGTTTTCATCATAAGAAAAGCCAGACCGTTTTCGTTGACAGCGGAACCGGCGCACCGCATCATTACGTCCGATGATCACGAAGCTTTGCGCAGCACCCCATTCGAAAAAAGCCACCCTTTTGGGGGCTTGGGATCGGCGCGCGCGATAAACTTCTAGCTCACGCCCGATCTTTGAAACCCCCGCCGCGAGGTGGGGTTTTTTGTGTCCCGTCTCCGGCCAATCAGGAGATGGACCATGACCAACCTTATTTCTTCTCAGACGGAATCTTCCGGCCTCAGATCGCACCTCGGCGGCCTCTGGCTGCCGCTCGTCACGCCGTTTTGTGACGGCGTTGTGGACGAGGTCTCGGTGCGGCGGCTGGTACGCCACTATGCTGGCTTGCCGGTCGACGGGCTGATCCTGGCCGCGACATCGGGCGAAGGCCTGACGTTAGGGATGGCCGAACTCGAATGGATCGTCACAGTGGCGCGTGAGACGCTCAGCGAAGGCCACCGTTATCTGCCGATCTGCCTCGGACTATCCGGCAGTCATACCCGCAAGATGTGCCACACGCTCGACGAGACGGCTGGCTGGCCGATCGATGGGTACCTGATCTCCAGCCCCTATTACTCGCGGCCCTCGCAACGCGGCCTCTCGCAACACTTCACGACGTTGGCCGACCGCGCCTCGTGGCCGATCATGCTCTACAACATTCCCTATCGCACCGGCGTCAACCTCGAGAACGCGACGCTGCTTGAACTCGCTGACCATCCCAACATCGCCGGCATGAAGGACTGCGGCGCCAACCGCGCGCAATCAATCGACCTGTTGCGGCGAAGGCCGCCCGGCTTTCGCGTCCTGACCGGGGAGGACGCCGACTATTTCGACGCGCTCGGCGATGGCGCCGATGGCGCGATC
Organism: uncultured Alphaproteobacteria bacterium; assembly: GCA_963752265.1. Classification (GTDB taxonomy): domain Bacteria; phylum Pseudomonadota; class Alphaproteobacteria; order Rhizobiales; family Xanthobacteraceae; genus Bradyrhizobium. Next base: position 3,550 of record CAVVZW010000029.1, on the reverse strand, counting down.
CTGCTGTCGGCGCACATCGAGACCGCGACCTTTGCCGCCATCTACACGCTGTTCCGGGAAGGCCGGCACCACGACGCCCGCGAGCGCTGGGACAGCGTATCCGAACTTACGCGACTATTGTTCGCCGAACCGAGCCCGGCGCCGGCGAAGTACTGGCTGGCGCGCATCGGCCTGATCGACAGCGCGGAAATTCGCCTGCCGATGGTGGAGGTGAGCCACGAACTCGCCGCCAGGCTCGACGCCGCGATTGCACGACGGAAGGTTCTGATGCCCCGCCTACAAACATCAAGCTGACTAGAGTTTTGTCCGCGCCAGTCTTAGCGCGTTGCCGATTACGCTGACGGAAGACAAAGCCATCGCAGCTGCCCCCAGCATCGGCGACAGCAGGATGCCGAACGCGGGATAGAGCACGCCCGCCGCGATCGGCACACCGGCGGCATTGTAGATAAAGGCGAATGCGAGGTTCTGCCGGATATTGCCCATGGTCGCGGCCGACAATCGCCGCGCCCGCATCAACCCTGAGAGGTCGCCGGTCAACAGCGTAACGCCCGCGCTTTCGATCGCCACATCCGTGCCGCCGCCCATGGCGATACCGACGTCGGCTGCAGCGAGCGCCGGCGCATCATTGACGCCGTCACCGACCATGGCGACGCGGCGGCCTTCCCGGCGAAGACGCTGCACGACCTCACCCTTGCGCTCCGGCAAAACGCCAGCCTCGATCTCGGTAATATCAAGCTGCGAGGCGACAGCTTTCGCCGTTGTCACGTTATCGCCGGTCAGCATCACGACGCGCAGGCCTTCCGAACGCAATGCCGCGACGGCCGCTTTCGCCGACGCCTTGATCGGATCTGAAACGGCAAGAATACCCGCCGCACGCCCGTCGAATGCGACACAAATCACGGTCGCGCCCGTCGCGCGCGCAGCCTCGGCTGCGGTATCGAATTCGGACGCAGCGATGTTCAGATCGTGCATCAATGCGGCGTTGCCGAGCGCAACCATTCTACCCTCGACGTTGCCGCTGGCCCCCTTGCCGGGAAGGCTAACGAAGTTGGACGCTTCACCGAGCCGCAAATTGCGCGCCGTCGCGGCCTCGACGATCGCGCGCGCCAGCGGATGCTCGCTGGCCTTTTCAACGCTGGCAGCAAGCCGCAACAGCATGTTCTCGTCAACGCCGGGCGCCGTTGTGATCGACGTCAGCTTCGGCCTGCCTTCCGTGAGGGTGCCGGTCTTGTCGATGACGACCGTATCGATGCGCTCAAGCGCCTCCAGCGCTTCCGCGTCACGGATCAGAATGCCTGCGTGCGCGCCGCGCCCGACGCCCACCATGATCGACATCGGCGTGGCAAGGCCGAGCGCACAGGGGCACGCAATGATCAGCACGGTTACCGCAGCGATCAGCGCGAAGGCGAGGCGCGGTTCGGGACCGAAAACCATCCAGGCGGCAAAGGCCATGAGAGCCGCCGCGATCACCGTCGGCACGAACCATCCCACGACACGATCGGCGAGGCGCTGGATCGGCGCCCGCGACCGCTGCGCCCGCGCCACCATGTCCACGATCCGGGCCAGCATGGTATCGCGGCCGACCTGTTCGGCCCGCAGCACCAGTCCGCCATTCTGGTTGACGGTGCCGCCGATGACGCGCGCGCCCTCAGTCTTGCCGACCGGCATCGGCTCGCCCGTCACCATGGATTCATCGACAAACGAGTGCCCTTCCACGACGCTGCCATCGACCGGAATCTTTTCACCCGGACGAACCCGCAGCCGGTCACCGGGTGCGATCGCATCGATCGCGACATCTTCATCGCCGTGATCGGTGATGCGCCGGGCGGTTTTAGGCGCCAACCCCAAAAGCGCGCGGATCGCCCCCGATGTGCGTTCGCGCGCCTTTAACTCCAGCACCTGCCCGAGCAGAACCAATACGGTGATGACGGCGGCGGCCTCGAAATAGACCGCGACCACGCCGTGCACGTCGCGGAAGCCGGCCGGGAAAAGCTGCGGCGCCAGCGTCCCAATCACGCTGTAGATATAGGCCACGCCCGTGCCCATCGCGATCAGCGTGAACATGTTGAGATGGAGTGACACGACCGAGCGCCAGCCGCGCACGAAAAACGGAAGACCGGCCCACAGCACCACCGGCGTCGACAACGCAAACGAAATCCAGTTCGACCATTGCGGCGAAACAAGATTCATCAAGCCGACATGACGGCCCATCTCGATCGCAAACACCGGAAGCGTCAGCGTCAATGCGATCCAGAATCGCCTGGTCATATCGATCAGTTCAGGATCTGGTCCCTGGTCGAGCGACACCTGCTCCGGCTCAAGCGCCATGCCGCAGATCGGGCAGGTTCCCGGACCCACTTGCCGGACTTCCGGATCCATCGGGCAGATGTAGATGGTGCCAGCCGGCATGACCGGTTCAGCCTTTGGCTGCCCGGGCTTTTTAGGCTTGAGGAATTTCTCCGGATCCGCTTCGAAACGCTCGCGGCAACGGCCGCCGCAAAACAGATATTCCTCACCGCGATACTCAAAACGATGCTTCGCCGTCTCGCGCTTGACCTTCATGCCGCAAACCGGATCGATCGCGACCGCCAATTCTGGATCGGCCACGCTCTCGTGCTTGGCCCCGCAACAGGAATGGGCGTCCGGCTTTGCGTGGTCGTGGGCGGCATGATCGAGACCGCCGTGATGATGGCTATGGTCGTGGTGATGGCACGTCTGCCCGGTCTCCGCGCCACGCCCCTGCTCGCCCTGCGCCATCTTTCCGCTCCGCCTCTCTTGAACAAGATACCCTAGGGGGGTATATGAAGCCTATGCGCCAAGAGATCAAGACGTCCTGCCTGAAAAGACTGAAACGAATCGAGGGCCAGATCCGGGGGCTGGCCGGGATGGTCGAGGCCGACCGCTATTGCATCGACGTCGTCACCCAGATCTCAGCGGCGAAGGCAGCCCTTCGCCGCGTCGAGGAGGAGATCCTGCGTGACCATGTCGCCCATTGCGTCGAGCACGCCATCGTCTCCGGCGACAAGGCTGATCAGCGCCGCAAGATCGCCGAACTGATGGATGTGGTCGGCCGCGCCGATCGCTGAAGTCCCGCGGCGACGTGGTTAACCGGCACTGAAATGGCTTGCTAAACTCCGCAGCCGCCGCGAGCGCGTATTTTAGGAGTTGGCCTCTATTGGTTTCCCGCATCCATTTTCGATGCTATCGAGTTCCTGGTAGCCCACTCCGTCATCGCTATGGAAGGACTTGAACACGAGCGAAACGTGTTTGCTCACTTTCTGCTTTTCGTTTTCCATCAGTTCGCGGCCCGCCTTCGCCATGATTTCCTGCGCGAGCGTGAGCATGTCCTGCTTACTGAAGACAAGATCCTTGAATTTCAGCCAAGGGAAAGCCACCTTTTCCTTCGCCATGAAGGCGAATCTGAATTTCACATCATCGGGCGCGGCGACCTCGCCGCTGAGGATATCCAAATATAACTCACGACCCTCATAGCTTCCCTTAAGGCCGATGAATAAACTCTGTAGACGCTGTTGCCCGTCGAGGACGAGGC
>CAVVZW010000028.1:0-16649 GCA_963752265.1 uncultured Alphaproteobacteria bacterium | reverse complement strand
CTGGATCTGCGTGAGACCGTCGGCGCTGATTTGGATTAGGGCGCCCTCCGCGGAAATCTGAGCATCCGCGTCCAGGCTGATCGTCGTCGCCTGCAGAGTGATGCTGGATGGGTCGAGCTTGATCGAAGTCTCGCCGACCTTCAGGGTGATGCTCTGCATCGCGGAAATCGTGATGGCGCCGGCGTCGACGGTGACCGTGTAGTCGCCCACTGTGACGCCCGTGGACATGTCGCCCAGACTGACCGTCGTGTGCTTGTCCCCGGTGCTGACGGTGGTTGTCATGTCCCCGGTGCTGACAGTGGTGTGCTTGTCCCCGGTTTTGACCGTCGTCTTCATGTCGCCCTGGTTGATCGTCAGGGTGTCGTCCTGCTCGATCGTGGTGGTGCGCTTGCCCTGCTTGACCTCGCGGGTTTCGTCGCCCTCGCTGACCGTCGTCGACAGGTTGCCCTTGATGGTCACGCGGTCGTCGTGCTTGACCAGGGTGTTGCGGTCCTTTTGGGCCTGCACGTTGAAGACTTCTTCGCCGGTTTTGTCCTCGAAGCTGATCTCGTTGTAGTCGTCGGAGCCGCCGTCGATCGTGTGGCTGCGCCAGACCGACCGAGTCTTGTCAGCGGACTGCATTTCCGCTTTGGGTCATTTACGACCGAGTTGACCCGGCAGCGAGTTCGCCCATGTCGGCCACACCGCCGAAAGCAGAAATAAATCCAGCATATCGTCACCATCGCAAGTCCGTAGGATGGGTGGGGCGAAGCGATACCCATCAATCAAAATTCGCGTAGATGATGGGTGCGCTGTGCCGGATTACTACATCGTAGCCCCAAGCACCCAGGGCGCAAATTCAGCGCCGCCGAAATCAAAACTCTCGCTCTTGGTCGGCTGGCCGGATGCGGTCTTGAGCATCAGGTCGAAAACCCGCTGGCCGCATTGTTGCACCGTCTCCTCGCCGTCGAGGATGGTGCCGCAATTGACGTCCATGTCGTCTTCCATGCGCTTGTACATCGGCGTGTTGGTCGCAAGCTTGATCGAGGGCGCGGGCTTGCAGCCGAACACGCTGCCGCGCCCCGTGGTGAAGCAGACGAGATTGGCGCCACCGGCCACCTGCCCCGTCGCCGCGACGGGGTCGTAGCCAGGCGTGTCCATGAAGACGAAACCTTTTTTCGTGACGGCTTCCGCGTAGTTCAGGACATCGACGAGGTTGGTGCTGCCGGCTTTCGCCATCGCGCCGAGCGATTTTTCGAGGATGGTGGTCAGCCCACCAGCCTTGTTGCCCGGGCTCGGATTGGCATCCATCTCGGCGCCTTCACGAGCGGTGTATTCTTCCCACCAGCGCATCAATGCCACGAGCTTTTCGCCAACTTCGCGGCTGACCGCGCGCCGGGTCAACAGATGTTCGGCGCCATAGGTCTCCGGCGTTTCCGACAAAATCACCGTTCCGCCATGGCGCACCAGAAGATCGCTGGCCGCGCCGAGCGCGGGGTTCGCCGAAATGCCGGAATAACCATCCGAGCCGCCGCATTGCAGCGCCACCGTCAGTTCGCTCGCCGGCACAGCTTCGCGCTTGACCTTGTTGGCATCGATGAGCGCCTCCCGCACAAAGGCAACGCCGGCCTCGACCGTCTTGCGGGTGCCACCGATTTCCTGAATTTCGAGTTCGCGCAAACGGCCCGCGAGTTTCTGCTCGGCCATCAACCCACCGATCTGGTTGACCTCGCAGCCGAGCCCCAGCACAACCACGGCGGAAAAATTGACATGCCGCGCATAGCCGCCGAGCGTCCGGCGCAGCAACGCGAGCGGCTCGTTTTGCGTCATGCCGCAGCCGGTCTTGTGGGTGAGCGCGACCACGCCATCGACATTGGGAAAGTCGGCGAGCGGATTGTCGCCGGTGAACGGATTCTTCTTGAAGACATCCGCCACGAGGCCTGCGACATGCGCGCTGCAATTCACTGAGGTGAGGATGCCGATATAGTTGCGAGTCGCGACCCGACCGTCAGGACGGCGAATGCCCTCGAAGGTCGCCGGGAGATCGAAGTTCGGCACCGGTTTCACATCGACGCCGAAGGCGTAATCCTTGGCGAAATCGCCCATGCCGCAGTTCTGGGTGTGAACGTGCTGCCCCGGCGAAATCGGCTTGGTCGCAAAGCCGATGATCTGGCCGTAACGGTGAATGGGTTCGCCGACGGCGATGGGGCGGATCGCCACCTTGTGGCCGGCCGGAATGCGCTCGACCGTGGTCACGCCCTCGGCCACCACGAGACCCGCCGGCAAGCTCGAGCGCGCGATCAATACGCCATCATCGGGGTGCAGACGAATGACGGGTGCCGGGGTCATGGGTGTCTCTCCTCAATAGATACAACAGCACCCACGAACCTCATCCTGAGGAGCAGGCGCAAGCCTGCGTCTCGAAGGATGGTCGCGGATACCGCAGGGGCCTCGTGCTTCGAGACGGCCCTTTAATTTGCACCGTTCGCGACGGCCTCGCTAAAGCTCGGCCTGCTCGGGTGCGTGGGCCTCCTCAGCATGAGGGGATAGATTGTTGCTCTCTTACGCCTTGCCGCCCAACTCTTTGCGCGTCTGCGCGATCTGCATCTTGGCGTAAGTGGCCATCAAGCCAACCTCGTTGAACAGGGTCACCATCTTGAAGCCCATGTTGATCGCGCGCAGCGCGCCGTCGGCGCCCGAGCAATGGATGCCGGGATAGAGCCCGCGCTTGCCGCATTCCTTCACGATCTTTTCGTAAATCTTGAGAATCTCCGGCTCGTCGCGATCGAGCTTCGGCACGAACCCGTAGGAGAAGCCGAGGTCGGACGGCCCGATATAGACGCCGTTGATGCCTTCGACGTCGAGGATCGCTTCCATGTTGCCGACCGCCGTCTTGGTCTCCATCATCGGAAGCAGCACGGTCTCATCATTGGCGGTCTTTTGATAGCTGCCGGCCGTGCCATAAAGACCGGCGCGGATCGGGCCGTTCGAGCGCGAGCCCATCGGCGGATACTTGCTATAGGCAACGAGATTCTTCGCCTCTTCCGGCGTGTTGATCATCGGGCAGATCACGCCATAGGCGCCGCCATCGAGCACCTTGCCGATGATGCCCGGCTCATTCCACGGCACCCGCACCATCGGCGTCACCGGATGGGCGTTCATGGCCTGGAAACACTGGACCATCGAGAGATAGTCCTGCACGCCATGCTGCATGTCGACGGTCACGCTGTCGAAGCCGCATTGCGCCATCACTTCGGCCGAGAAGCCGGAAGGAATCGCAAGCCAGGCGTTCACGACTACCTTGCCCGACGCCCAAATTTCCTTGACCTTGTTTGCCATCGTTTTTTCCTAAGTTTTCAAATCATTTCGTCATTGCGAGCAGCGATCCGGCTCCGCTTGTAGCGCCAAATACTGCGCTTGGCTCTCCAAGATGACGCATTACTGGGTTGCCCTCTGGATGCTTGCCTCGTTGACGCCGACCTCACGGGCCGTGTTGACGATGGCGGCCCAGGTATCGTCCGGCAGCGGAATCCCGTTTTTGGTGCGATCAGCGCGCGTCTTGCGCTCGGTATCGCCGGGGATCATGACGGGATCACCGCCGGCAATCGGCTTGGTCTCGCGGATGAAATCGACATAGCGCGAAATCTCGCCATCAAAGAAATGCGCGGGGTCCACGACCTTGGGATCGATGTAGAAGGCGAGCATGCCATTGGCAAAGCGCCGGTCGGGCGCGGTCGCGCCCGTACCGGTGAGTGCACCGCCGAGCAGTTCGCAGATGAAGGCGAGACCCGAGCCCTTGTGCTCGCCGAAGGCGCGGATCGCGCCTGTGCCTTTGGTGTGATCGCGCGGGCCATCCGGCGTATAGGGGCCGTAGAGAACATGCGGATCCTCGCTCAAGGTGCCGTCGCTATCGATCAACGCGCCCTTGGGCAATTTCTTGCCGCCGCGGCTGGAGACCAGCACCTTGCCCTCGGCGACGATCGAGGTCGCGAAATCGAGCACGATCGGATCCTGCCCCTCGCGCGGAATGCCGACACAATAGGGCGCGGTCGACAGCCGCTTCTCGACACCACCATAAGGCGCAACCAGGAGCGAGCCGGCCGCGTTGACGAAATGCACGGAAACCAGCCCTTCGGCGGCGGCCATCTCGGCCCAGTCACCGACCCGGCCGATATGCCCGGCATTGCGAAGTGCGACAGCGGCCAGCCCCGCCTTCTTGCATTTCTCGATGCCGAGTTTCACGGCGACCGGCGCGACCGTCTGCCCGTAGCCGAACTTGCCATCCACGACCGCCAGCGACGGCGTGTCAACGACGACTTCTGCCGTCTGGTTCGGAACGACCGAGCCCATGTTCTTCCATCGCATATAGACCGGCACGCGGATCACACCGTGACTGTCATGCCCGGTGAGGTTGGCGGTCGTCAGATACGTCGCGACGCGGCGCGCCTCTTCCGGCGAGGACTCGGCGTGACCAAAAATGTCCGCCACAAAATCGATGAGATAAGGAACCTTGATCGTGACCATTTCGTCGTCGCTCTTGTTGGGTTGGCGATTATGTTCTCGTGAAGCGCTAGGCGCTCACCTTGGCATGACCGCCGAGATAGGCGGCGCGGATGGCTTCATTGCCCCAGAGTTCGTCGGGCTTGCCGCCGAGCACAATCCGCCCCGTCTCCAGCACGTAGCCGTGGTCGGCAACCGATAATCCCATGCGCGCGTTTTGCTCGACAAGCAAGACCGTGGTGTTGCGCCGGATTTCCGAGATGATCCTAAATACCGCTTGCACGATAACCGGCGCCAGCCCGAGCGACGGCTCGTCCAGAAGCAACAGCCGAGGCTTGGCCATCAGGCCGCGCGCAACCGCGACCATTTGCAGCTGGCCGCCAGACAACATCCAGCCAAGCGAGTTGGCAAACGAGCGGATGTCCGGAAACAGATCGAACATGGCGTCGGCTTCGCGCGACAGCTCGGCTTTACTGGCGCGCCGGTTCGACCCGCCGAGCATGATGTTTTCCTTCACCGAAAGGCCGGGGAATACCCGCCTCCCTTCCGGCACGTGCGAGATACCAAGCCGCACAATCGCCTCGGGTCCAAGTGTGTGTGTATTTGGCCCTGCGATCGGCTTCCCGTCGAACAGGATTTCGCCGGAGGCTGGTTTTATCAGTCCGGAAATCGCTCGCAGCGTGGTCGATTTGCCGGCGCCATTGGCGCCGAGCAACGTCACGACCTGGCCTTCGTCGACAGCGATCGAGACGCCGCGCAACGCTTCGATCTCGCCATAGCGCACGACCAGATCGTTGATTTGAAGCAGCGCCATTATTCGGTTCCAAGATAGGCGGAGACAACGTCGGGATGACGCAGCACCGCAAGCGATTCGCCATCCGCAATGCGCTTGCCGAAATTAAGCACTGTGATGTGTTGCGCGGCTTCGCTGACCAGCGTCATGTCGTGATCGATAATCAGGATGGTGAGGCCTTGCGCCGCGATGCGCTTGAGCAGCGCGTGCAGCTCGAGCTTCTCGCTGGAGTTCAGGCCGGCCGCGGGCTCGTCCAGCAACAACAGTGTCGGATTGGCCGCAAGTGCGCGCGCGATCTCGATCAGGCGCTGATGCCCGTAAGAGAAACTCGAGATCAACTCGTTGGCGCGCCCGCCAAGACCGACAAAGGTCAAGGCCGACATGGCACGTGCGTTGAGCGCCTCATCGTCGCGCCGGCCGACAAGCGTATTGCCCGGCCGCTCCGCGCCGATCACGACGTTTTCCAGCGCCGTCATCGAGCGAAACAGGCGAATGTTCTGAAAGGTGCGCCCGAGCCCGGCGGCCGCGCGCTGGTGCGGCGGCATATTGGTGATGTTGGTGCCGTCAAGCGTCACCTTGCCTGATGTGGCCTTGTAGAGTCCCGAGAGCACGTTCAGCGTCGTGGTCTTGCCGGAACCGTTCGGCCCGATCAACGCATGAACGCCGCCGCGCCTCACATCGATATCGACGTTATCGACGGCCTTGAGCCCGCCGAAATATTTGGAGAGGCCCTTGACCGAAAGAACGATGTCGCCACCGACGGTCGCCGGCGCCAACTGCAACGCCGGACCTGAGGCACGCTCCCTCGCCTTCGACCGCCAGCGCTCCGTGATGATCTTTGCAAAACCCCAGATGCCGTCGGGCATGTAGCGGATGATGAGGATCACGGACAGGCCGTAAATAGCGAGGTAGAGTCCGGGAACGCTCTTGAGGAAACGCAGCCATTCCGGGATCAGGATCAACAGGCCGGTGCCGATCACCGATCCGATCGGCGAAGCCACACCGCCGAGCAGCGACATCGTGAGGAACACGACCGACTCGGCGAACGAGAATTGATCCGGGCTGACATAGGCAAAGCCGCCCGCGAACAATCCGCCGCCCAGGCCCCCCAGCAACGCGCTCAAGCCAAAAGCGGCGACCTTGGTGCTGAAAACGTCGATGCCGACGACGCCAGCGGCGAGTTCATTGTCGCGCACCGCGCGCATGGCGCGGCCAAGCCGCGTATCCGCCAAATGCCAGACCGCGTAGCCAACCAGCGCCAGCATCGCGACGCAGAAGGCAAGGTAGGATTGCGAAGATTGAAACAGCTCCGGGCGTCCGATGCGCGACACGCCATCGGGGCCGTGGGTGAGCCAGATGGAGTTGATCATGACAAGGGTGACGATCTGCTGGAACGAGATCGTCACCATCGCGAGGTAGTGCCCGCCGAGCCGGAGCGTCGACATGCCGAGAAACGCGCCCGCCAAAAGCGCGATGACGCAGCCGCCGGCCAGACAAATCCAATAGCTGATATGATAGTCCGAGGTGCCGATCCCCACCGCATAGGCGCCGAGGCCAAAAAACGCCGCCTGCGCCAGGTTGATCTGGCCGCACAGACCGAGCACGACCGAGAGACCAAACACGGCGATCGCAAATGTGGTCGCCTGCATCAGAATATTGTGGACGTAGCCGTCGAATTGAACCGTGGCGGCAAGCCCTACGAGAATGGCGGAGCCGACGAAATACGGCAGGTGCCGCAGCAGCAGTTTGGCGCGAGGTACGGCCGCGATCACGGCCATGTTTTCGCTGGGCGCGCTCATGCCTTCTCCGCCACCCGCTCGCCAAAGATGCCTTGCGGCCGCAACACCAGGAAGGCGACCAGTACCAGAAAGGCAAAGCCGTCTTTATACGGCACCGATATCCAGGCCGCGCCGAAGGTCTCGATGATGCCAAGCGCGAGCCCGCCGATGATCGCGCCGGCGACATCGCCGAATCCACCGATGATGGTGGCCGCAAAGGCCTTGAGCGCGATCGTCGAGCCCATCTGGATCGACACGAACAGGACGGGCGCTACCAGAATGCCGGCAAGACCCCCGAGCACCGCCGAATAGATGAAGGTGATCATGATCATGGTAGAGACGGAAATGCCGAGCAGCGAGGCCATCTCCTTGTCCTGCGAGGTCGCCTGCAATTTCTTGCCGAGCATCGTGTGCTCGAAGAACCAATAATTGAAGATGACGAGCACGATCGTCACCGCGATGATCAGCAAATATTGGCTGTCGAGATAGACCAGGCCGAGCTGGATGCCGGGCGTCTCGAACCATCCTTCCAGCACCTGCGGCTGCGGCCCATAGATCGCGAGCACCGAATTGGAGAGCAGGATCGACGCGCCGATGGTAGCGATGATCACGGGCAGGAAGCTGCGGTGACGCAGCGGATAGTAGACGCCGAGATTGAAGATGACGCCTAACAGTGCCATGCCGGCGAGCGCCAGCAGGAACGACAGCCAGTACGGCCAGCCGAGGTCGACCGCGAACACAACCATCAGATAGGCGGCGACCATCGAGAACTCGCCCTGCGCGAAGTTCACGACATTGGTGGCGCGGAAGATCAGCACGAAGCCGAGCGCAACCAGCGCATAGACGGCGCCGATGCCGATGCCGGTAAAGAGCAGTTGCGGGATGCTTGAAAGCGTCGGCAGTACGAATTGCATGGGAATGCCCGGAAAATACCATTTCGGCGCGAAGGCCTACTCGTGAAGCGCTCTCGGCGACGGCCCTATCCGTCGCCGGAGAGGCCCGCGGTCAATCGTCGAATTCGATATGCTTGTCGTAGACAATCGTGCCCTTCTCGTTTCTCACAACGTTGTAGCCATGCAGGCCATCGCCGTTCTGGTCGAAATTATATTCGCCTTCCGCGCCCGGAAACTTCTTGGTCGACAGGATCGCTTCTCGGATTTTGCCAGGGTCGGTCGAGCCCGCTTTGTTGATCGCGGCAGACAGAATGGTGATCGCATCGTAAGGCCAGGCGCTCTGGTTATCCGGCGCGAACTTGTAGGCGCTCGCGATAGATTTTGCCAAAAGCCTTCGAGGCTTCGCTGGAGTCTTCGGCGTAGTCGGCGACGCCATAGGTGCCGTACAGGGCCGCACCGGCCAGCTTGGTTGAGGATACCGCGACCACCGAGGGAGAACCGACCCAGGGAATGTTGACGCCGAGTTGCTTGAGCTGGCGGGCAAAGATGCCGAGATCGTTTTCGAAGGTGAAGTAGGTGCCGAGCACATCCGCGCCCGACTGCTTCACCGCGAGCACGACCGGCGTGAAATCCTGACTCTGGTTGGCATAGCCCTGATCGAGCACCGCCGGCGTGCCCAATTTTTCGAGCGCCGAGGCAAGCGCCTTGCCGCCCGCCGTTCCGAACGCGTCGGTCGAATGCACAATCGCCCATTTCTTCTTGCCGAGCGTATTAACGCCGAAGTCCGCGATCACGCGGCCGGAATAGCTGTCGTTCGGGCGATAACGAAACAGCCATGGATTACCCATGTGGGTGAGGGCCGGATCGGTTCCACCGATCATCACGGGTTTGCCGAGCTTGAGCGCGTCGGGCGCCATCGCATGCGTCTGGGTCGAGCGGATCGAGCCCAGGAAACCGACGATATCCGACTGCGCCGCCAGCTTGGAGAACGCGAGCACGATGCCGGGATTGGTGGTCTGATCGTCCTCGATGACCAGTTCGACCTGCTTGCCGAGCACACCACCAGCCTGGTTGACCGCTGCGAGCGCCAGCTTGGCGCCGTTTTGCGCCCAAAGCCCCTGTTCCGCCGCGGGACCAGTGACCGGAACGCACATCCCGATCTTGATGGTAGTCGCGCTTTGCGCCTTGGCGCTTGTCACGACATAGGGGGCGACAATACCGGCCGCGATGCCGCCTGCGAATTCGCGTCTCGTCAGTCTCATTCAACCCTCCCTGGAGCCGTGCTTTTTCGCCGGCCCTTATTTGTTTTCGCGTTGCACCCGCAAACCGCGCCGCACGCTGTTTGTACTTACGAACTCTTGCATCCTGAGTAAACGGTTCAAGTGCCGCATCTTTCTCCTGCAATGCGGCAATGAAACAATGCCTAAATGCTCGGCACCGAACGAAATTTGCAACGGCTATTCGTCTTCCGAGACTGCGGCTTCAGGTACCTCGAGCGTTGCCAGACTATTTTCCAGCGTGGCCAGCATGTCCTGGAGGCCGGCAAGCTTTTGGGCGCCGTAGCGCTGCGTAATCGCGGCATAGATGGCTTCCGAGGTGGGAGCGATGAGTTCGATCAGCCTCAACCCTTTCTGGGAGATCGAGACGACGCCGCGACGCAGATCAGCCTTGGCCGTTCGTCGTTCGATCAACTGGCGCTGTTCGAGATCACGCAGTATCCGCGACAAGCTCGGCCCGAGCAGAAAAGCGACGCGGGCCAATTCGGTCACCTCGATGGCATCGACCGCGGCAAGCGCCCGCAAAATCCGCCACTGTTGCTCGGTCACGCCATGACGACGCAGCGAGGGACGGAACTGCTTCATGACCGCCTCCCGCGCCCGCAAGAGCGACATCGGCAGCGACCTGGAGAAGTCCCGCATCGGAATTCGACGCTCAAGGGGATGCGCATCCCCGCTGCCGCCTGTTTTTTTAGGCGTCATCGCCGCGCCCCTCGCGCCCATAAAATATCGACTCGCCCCAGCGAAGCGTTTGCACCGCACAAATTCCAATTCGATTTGCCCGGCTTAATTTAACATGTTAATCATATTCCGGCACCCGATTTTTTATGTTCGTCACCGAGGGCGAAACAAGCCATATCGATGATGGCCTCTCTCACCCGGTGAGCCGCTGTTCGCCTCAATGAGGGCGCCAAGTGGAGTAGTCCCGCCATGCCGCATTTCACAATCGAATATTCCGCCAATCTCGATGCGCGCATCGACATGGCTACGGTAGTGGAGATCGTCCGCAAGGCCGCGGTCGAGAGCGGCATCTTCCCGCTTGGCGGCATCCGCGTCCGCGCGGTGCGATGCGAGCATTACGCGATCGGCGACGGCAATCCCGACTTTGCCTTCCTCGACATGGTGTTGCGGCTCGGAGAAGGACGCGATCTCAAAACGCGCCAGAAGGCCGGCGAACATATTTTCGGTGCGTTGTCGGCCTGTCTCGATCCGGTTTTTGCGCAGGGCAAGTTCGCCTTGTCGTTCGACATGCAAATCAACGACAAGGAAACCAGCTGGAAGCGCAACAACATTCATGAGGCTTTAAAGGCGGAGGCGGCACATGGATAAAGTGACGCCCAAAAGCGTGACACCCAAGTCTGAGCTGTTTCAAGCCAATCTCGAGCGCGCCGCTCCCCTGCTCGCAAAACTCAGGGCGGAAGGCATCTCGCATATGATCGGCGGCGAAAGCGTGCCGTCGATTTCCGGGGCCAGTTTTGAGACCCGATCGCCGATCGACCGCGCCGTGGTCGCACACGTGGCGCGCGGCAGCGCTGAAGACATCGACCGCGCCGCGACCGCCGCCCAGCTTGCTTTCAAGGCCTGGCGCGATATTGGCGCGGCGATGCGCCGAAAACTTCTGCACCGTGTGGCAGATGCGATCGAAGACCATGCCGACGACATCGCCGTGCTCGAATGCATCGACACCGGACAGGCCTATCGCTTCATGGCGAAGGCTGCGATCCGCGCGGCGGAGAACTTCCGTTTCTTTGCCGACAAATGCACCGAGGCCCGCGACGGGCTCAACATGCCGAGCGAAGAGCACTGGAATGTTTCGACGCGCGTGCCGATCGGCCCGGTCGGCGTGATCACGCCCTGGAACACGCCATTCATGCTTTCGACGTGGAAGATCGCGCCGGCGCTGGCCGCCGGTTGCACGGTCGTGCATAAGCCCGCCGAGTGGTCTCCGGTCACCGCCGACATCCTGGCGAAACTCGTCAAGCAAGCCGGCGTGCCCGACGGCGTCCTCAATACGGTTCACGGCATGGGTGAAGAAGCCGGCAAGGCGCTGACGGAGCACCCGGCCATCAGGGCCATTGGATTCGTCGGCGAAAGCACGACTGGTTCAGCCATCATGGCGCAGGGCGCGCCGACGTTGAAGCGGGTGCATTTCGAGCTTGGCGGCAAGAATCCGGTGATCGTATTCGACGATGCCGACCTCGACCGCGCGCTGGATGCGGTCGTCTTCATGATCTATTCGCTCAACGGCGAACGTTGCACCTCCTCCAGCCGGCTTCTCGTCCAGGAGAGTATCGCAGACAAGTTCATCGACAAGCTCGCAACGCGTGTGAGATCACTCAAAGTCGGACATCCGCTCGATCCAGCAACCGAAATCGGGCCCCTGATCCATGAGCGGCATCTCGCCAAGGTCTGCGGCTATTTCGATGTGGCGCGGAAAGATGGTGCGGTCATCGCCGTGGGTGGTTCGCCCCATGAAGGCCCCGGTGGCGGGCATTATGTGCAACCGACACTGGTCACGGGCGCAACCCGCCATATGCGCGTGGCGCAGGAAGAGGTGTTCGGACCATTCCTGACGGTCATCCCCTTCCGCGACGAGGCTGACGCGATCGAAATCGCCAACGACGTGCAATACGGCCTCACCGGCTATGTCTGGACCTCAGATATGGGCCGGGCGCTGCGCGTTGCGGATGCGCTGGAAGCAGGCATGATCTGGCTGAACTCAGAAAACGTCCGTCACTTGCCGACACCGTTCGGCGGCATGAAGGCTTCCGGCGTCGGCCGCGATGGCGGCGACTACTCCTTCGATTTCTACATGGAAACAAAGCACGTCTCGCTGGCGCGCGGCACGCACAAGATTCAGCGACTGGGAATCTAGAGGTAATCGCACGCATTTGAACGACGCAATTTCCGGTTTGCGCTTAAGGATTTTCGATGCCCGTTCCGCAACACGTATTCGATCCCCCCTTCAACATTGTCAGAAGCAGCCATGCCGTCCTTGACGTGGTGGATCTGAATGCGAGCTGCGCGTTCTACGAGAACGCCGTCGGTTTGCATGTCGAGGACCGTGGCGATACGGCGATCTATCTGCGCGGCAGCGAGGAGCACCAGCATCACTCACTGGTGCTGCGCAAAGCGTCCCAGGCTGCCTGCCATCGGCTGGGCTTCAAGGTCGGCAATGAAGAGGATCTCGACAAGGCGGCGGTATTCTTTTCACAGAATGAAATCGCTCACGCTTTCACGGATCAGCCATTCCAGGGCCGCACCCTGCAATTCTCCGATCCCTTTGGTTTTGCGATCGAGCTCTATGCAACCATGGACAAGCGCCCGCATCTGTTGCGGCGTTACGATCTCTACAAGGGCTGCCACCCGCAGCGGCTCGATCACTTCAACGTTTTTGCTGCCGAAGTTCAGGACACGGTCGATTTCTATGCCCGTCTTGGTTTCCGGCTGACCGAGTATGCCGAGGAAGACGGTCCCGGCGGACGGATCGCCGCGGCCTGGTTGCACCGCAAGGGTAACGTTCACGATTTCGCTATCACCAACGGCAAGGGACCCCGGTTACACCATTTTGCCTACTGGGTACCGACCGCCATGAACATTTTGCATTTATGCGACGTGATGGCGTCAAGCGGATATCTCAAGAATATCGAGCGCGGGCCCGGCCGGCATGGTATTTCAAACGCGTTCTTCCTCTATGTCCGCGATCCCGATGGTCACCGCCTTGAACTCTACACCAGCGATTACTTCACGGGCGATCATGACCATGCGCCAATGCGCTGGTCGTTGAACGACCCGCGCCGGCAGACGCTGTGGGGCTCGCCGGCCCCGCGCTCATGGTTCGAGCAGGGATCGCCATTTCCGAAGCAGGCTGTGCGCGAGCCGCAGTTTGTCGCCGACGTCACAGTTGCAGATTGAAGTACGGAGACCTCATGAAAATGTCCTTGATTGTCGCAGCCGCGTCGGTACTCGGCATGACGCCTGTTCTGTCGCCGATGGGCGGTGCGCGGGCCGACGAACTGAGGGTATTGGCGGGCGGCTCACTGCGAAGCTTGTTGACCGAACTCGCGCCGCAATTTGAGCGCGCCTCAGGCCAAAAGCTCGTCATCCATTTCGATACCACGCCCAACCTGATCAAGGCGGCGACGACGGGCGAACCCTTCGATGTCGGCGTCGTGCCGATCGACGTTTTCTACGACGAGGCCGCCAAAGCTCACTTCACGCCGCCGGTCGAATTTGCGCGCGTCGGCTACGGCGTCGCGGTAAAAGCCGGTGCGCCGAGGCCGGACATCAGCACGCCGGAAGCATTCAAGAAGACGCTGCTGAACGCCAAATCGATCACGTTTCTGCCGGCAAGCGCGGCTGGCTCCTATATCCTGAGGCTCTTTGAGCGGCTGGGCATCGAAGACGAAATGAGGGCCAAGACCATCGCACAGGACCAGCCGACCGGGATCGTCCCGGCCGTGCTCAACGGCGAGGCGGAACTGGCGGTTTTCGTGAATAACGTCTTGACCGCCCCCGGTATCGACATCGTCGGCCCCTTCCCGACGAAATACCAGCAGGAGCTGATGTTCCCGGCAGCGCTGGCGGTCGATACGAAACAAAAAGAGGCAGCCAAGGCTTTCATCGACTTCATCATGTCGCCGGCAGCCACCGTCGTCGTCAAGGCCAAGGGCATGACCCCTGGCCGGGGCTGAAGCGCCACGAGAAATTCATGAGCCCTTCCCGCATCGTCACCTTCGCCGTCAACGGCTCCGCCAGATACGGCGCCGTGACCGATCGCGGGGTCGTCGATCTCTCGGCACGATGGCGTAAGGATTTTCCAACCCTGCGCGAGGTCATTGCGGCCGGTGCGTTAGTAAAACTGGCGGAGGAAGCCGCGCATCTTCCGGCCGACCACGCGCTCGATTCCATCACGTGGCTGCCGCCAATTCCTCACCCTGAAAAAATCATTTGTATCGGCGTCAACTACCCTGACCGCAACGCCGAATACAAAGACGGTTCGGACGCGCCGAAATATCCGAGCATGTTCCTGCGGACCCCGCGCTCGTTCGTCGGCCACGAGACACCGCTGGTCCGCCCGAAAGCGTCCGCCCAGCTCGACTACGAAGGCGAACTGGTGCTCGTGATCGGCAAGGCCGGCCGGCATATCCCGGAGCGAACAGCGCTCGACCACATCGCCGCAATCACGCTCTGCAACGAAGGCACTATCCGCGATTGGGTGCGTCACGCCAAATTCAACGTGACGCAAGGCAAGAACTTCAATTCCACCGGAAGCCTCGGCCCATGGCTTGTTCCCTATACGAGCGAATCCCAGATCGCGGACGTCAGGTTGACGACACGGGTCAATGGCGAGACGCGGCAGGATGACCGCACTTCGCGGCTGATCTTCGGCTTCCGCTATCTGATCAACTATATTTCGACCTTCACGACGCTGGTGCCCGGCGACGTCATTGTCACGGGCACACCGACCGGCGCCGGCGCGCGGTTCGATCCGCCACGCTACCTGAAACCCGGCGACGTGATCGAAGTTGAAGCCGAGAACGTCGGCGTGTTGCGCAATAGCGTGATCGACGAAGCCACCTAATTTTGACCGATTGGAATCATTCAATGCCCCTCAGCACCGGCGGCGAAGCCATTGTCAGCGGTCTCCTCGCGCACGGCGTCAACACCGTGTTTGGCCTTCCCGGCGCACAAATCTACGGCCTGTTCGATGCGTTTCAGCAGGCGCAGCTGAAGGTGATCGGCGCGCGGCACGAGCAGGCCTGCGGCTACATGGCGTTTGGATATGCGCGCGCCAGCGGCAAACCCGGCGTGTTCAGCGTGGTTCCGGGCCCCGGCGTGCTCAACGCGGGTGCCGCGTTGTTGACCGCATTCGGCGCGAACGAACCTGTGCTTTGCCTGACCGGACAAGTGCCCACCCCCTTTCTCGGCAAGGGCCGTGGCCACTTGCATGAAATGCCGGACCAGCTTGCTACCTTACGAACTTTCGTGAAGTGGGCCGAGCGTATCGAATATCCGGCCAATGCGCCTGCGATGGTTGCGCGCGCGTTCCAGGAAATGCTGTCGGGGCGCCGAGGCCCGGTTTCGCTGGAGATGCCCTGGGATGTCTTTACGCAACGAGTTGAAGTCGGCGCGGCCAACATATTCGGTTGCTTTCCAGCGCCTCAACCTGATCCTGATTGCGTGAAGTCGGCCGCACACCTGATCGCGGCGAGCAAGACACCGATGATCTTCGTCGGCTCCGGTGCAATCGAAGCCGGTGACGAAATCCTCGAACTGGCCGAGCTGATCGATGCGCCGGTGGTGGCGTTTCGCAGCGGACGCGGCATCGTTTCCAACGCCCACGAACTCGGATTGACGTTTGCCGCGGCCTATCGGCTGTGGCCAAAGACCGATCTCATGATCGGCATCGGCACGCGGCTCGAACTGCCAACGATGTCACGCTGGCCATATCGTCCCGACGGATTGAAATCGATCCGCATCGACATCGATCCCGTGGAAATGCGACGGTACGCGCCGGACGCAGCTGTTGTCGCAGACGCCAGGGCTGGCACGTCGGAGTTGTTGGCCGCGGTAAGAAAGGCCGGCTACGCCAAAACCAGTGGCCGCCGCACTGATATCCGCGAGGCCTCCGCGGCAGCACTGGCAGAGATTCAGAAAATCCAGCCGCAGATGGCTTATTTGAACATCTTGCGCGAAGTTTTGCCACCGAATGCGATCGTCACCGACGAACTGTCGCAAGTCGGCTTTGCCTCCTGGTACGGCTTTCCGATCTACGAACCGCGAACGTTCATCACTTCCGGATACCAGGGCACGCTCGGCTCCGGCTTTCCGACCGCGCTCGGCGCCAAGGTCGCCCATCCCAGCCGGCCCGTGGTCGCGATCACCGGCGACGGCGGTTTCATGTTCGGCGTGCAGGAACTATCCACCGCCGTGCAATTCAAGATCGCTGTCGTCGTGCTCGTGTTCAACAACAATTCGTACGGCAATGTGCGGCGCGACCAGCGCGAACGCTTCGAGGGCCGGATCGTCGCATCCGACCTCGTCAATCCGGACTTCGTCAAACTCGCGGAGTCCTTTGGCGTGGGCGCGGCGCGTGTAACCTCGCCCGATCATTTCCGCCCGGCGCTGGAGAAGGCGCTGGCCGATGGTGGCCCTTATTTGATCGACATCGAAGTGCCGCGGGACTCGGAAGTCAGTCCATGGGCCTTCATCCACCCGGCAAAGCCTTAAATTACTTTATCTTGCGGAATGTCAGGTTGAGACGTTGCGGTCCCATGACCGGGTGCTCGCCATCGGCCAGTGGCGCGACGCCGTGAAAGAACAGCCGCGACGGCCCGCCCCACACTGCGATGTCGCCGTGTTCCAGACGAAACCGCCGCGGCTTTTCGCTGCGCTTCAATCCGCCGAACATGAAAATCGCGGGCAA
>CAVVZW010000027.1:0-40859 GCA_963752265.1 uncultured Alphaproteobacteria bacterium | reverse complement strand
ACAGAAAGCGCTTCCTAAGGGCTTCCCTGAAGAATTGACGAATTCAATTAGGGCAGCTGCAATGCACCGCGTCCGCGTTATAAGTGACACCTGAAACTTTGACGATGATGATGGCCTGGGTGAGCGCCTCACGCCAGCTTTATGCCCGCAGCACTTCCGGCACGGGCTGCTTCACCGGCTCGACGGTCGCAATCCCGCGCAACAGACGCCCGAGCAAATCCGAGCCGGTGATGATCCGCTTTCGCGTGCTCCACACCAGAATGATGTCGTTTTCGATCACGTCGTCGTCGGGCGTTTCCTGAACCACCCGCATCTGGCCGATGACGTCGCCGAGTTTGGCCCGTCGCGTTTTGTCCGGTCACTGTCACTGGAAATTATGTTAATGGGGTAGCCGAAGTTGGATCTCTCTTCATACCTCAACTGAACGATGAGCCTTGAATGCCGTCTCTCAACGAACTTGAAAAAGCGGTCCTGGAACAGATGGTTCGTCAAGTTCCTGATGACGTGGGCCTTTTGTTAAGAGAGCAGATTGACGGAGCAGAGGTAGTTAGCCGCAGGAACAGCGGTGTGGGATTCTTTACGGACCTAAAAGTTGAAAAAATCTCCGGTCCAATTCTACTAAGCCCTATCACTGGAGTTGGGGCGGACATCGAAGGCTTTGCCGAATCGATCGTCTTTGTGCTCTTTTTTTAAAGACGGCATAATTGATATGTTAGAAGGGGCTACAATTGATGACAGTACCGTCGGCATCGATTTCTCGAAAGTGCGATTTACGATTATAACTTAGGAACGGATGTAACGCCCTCTATCCGCGGAGGACAGGACGATTTGGGATTAGTACTCAAGCCGACGACCTCTTCTCTGGCCGCAAGAGAGGCATTTCGATGAGCAATGATGAAAAAGCATTCGTTGACGAAGTCACTCTAAATTTTCCCTACAATGATCCCAGGGAAGGCCGCAACCTCATCGACCGAGGGATCGCAATATCGCCTGAGGCGACATACGGCGTTCTCCACGAAATTTCTCGTCCGCCGCGAGGCGTCCAAATTTCGCCAGCCGAGCTTGTGAAATTGATAGAATACTGGCGGTCCCATTTCGATCACCCAGCCGCTGGAATGCTGGCGGATGTGGCCACTTCGATGGTTAGCGGGCAAGATCTAACGGTAGACGACGTGATCGCGAAGATGAAAGTCTTGAGTGAATACCCCCACCAATACTCAGCTCTTGCGATTTTATACTTCGCTTGCGACGACCGAGAAGGGAAGCTTGAGCCGATACGGGAAGAGATTCGGAGGACTTGGCGCGCGCTCCCGGTTGCCCCGACGAGTTGAGTTGCCGATCGAAGAGGAATCCGAGGCTGCGCTACATGAGTAGCGTGTTTTTGGTCTCATTAAGTTGATAGAGGCCTGTTATGCGTTCCATCCAATACGTTTTTCGTCAGCTTGCCGGGAACGTCTGAATTTTGTGGAGTTCTAGCCTAAGCTCTTTGCACGTAACATAGATGCAACATCGTGACGAAATGCTATGTGAATCAAAGGGCCAGGCGATAGGAGACCTTCTGATGCATTCCGATTTCATACCGGCCGATTTGGTCGATGATCAATCGCCAATCCTTCTGCTGGAGGAAAGCCGAACAATATCGCCCTCGCTTTCACAGTTTTTGCTCGAACTTGTATCCGGAAAATTTGATTTAAACCTATAGGTCGTCGGTCCAATGTCTCGAGCGCGACATAGATGCGACATGGACTAAAAAGGGTATTGTATTTCAAATACCTTTTCTGGATTTTTATTACCCGCGCTAGATTCTTATGCCCGCAGCGCTTCCGCGACGGGCTGCTTCACCGGCTCGACGGTCGCAATCCCGCGCAACAGACGCCCGAGCAAATCCGAGCCGGTGATGATCCGCTTTCGCGTGCTCCACACCAGAATGATGTCGTTTTCGATCACGTCGTCGTCGGGCGTTTCCTGAACCACCCGCATCTGCCCGATGACGTCGCCGAGCTTGGCCTTGGTGTCGCGGATGACGATCGGCCGATGCCAATAGGCCGAGGTGTCGGGTTCAAGCTGGTTGAGCAGCGCATCGCGCAGGAAATGATGGGCGTCGAGCACGAAGGCCGGCTCGCCGGTCGCTTGATCCGTGATGATCACCCATTTCTTGCCGGACGCATCGACCTGCCGCAGGAAGGGATCGTCGGGCGAGGCATTAAAGTGCGGCAGGATGCAGCGCTGATTGGGGGAGAGTGGCAGGCTGAGGATGCTTTTGGCGTCCACGAATTCACCCTCGTCGCAGACGGAAATGTCGTCGAGGTCGAGGAAATTCTGCGCGCCGGTGGCTTCCAGTTTGCCGATCGTGCCGTCGCTCGCGCTATGGCGGGCGAGCATAAGGCGCAGGTCCTGCTCCTTCAGATAGGCCGCACCCTCAGGCCCGAGCCAGGCGTCAAGCAGCATCGCGGTCGGTTTCGCCAGCGGATACAGCACGACCCGGTAAAAGTTCAGAAACGGCAGAAAGCGCGATGTCATTTGCAGCGCGTTGCGCGAGAAATACGCCTGCGGGATGATCTCGCCGAGCAGCGTGATGGCGAAAGCCGAAAAGAAGAATGCCGCGACGCCGGCGAGAACCGAATCCGAAAGCAACGTCAGCAACACATTGGTCGTGACGTTGCCCCATATGATGGTGGCCAGAACCTGGTTGGCGTTGTGGCGCAGCTCCAGCACCTTGACGGCGTCTTTGTTGCCGCCATCGGCCTCCACCTGAAGCCGGAGCAGGCTGAGGCTGAAGACGGCGAGGTTAAGGCCGGCAAACAGCGCCGACTGGATGATGCAGGCGAAGACGCCGAGCCAGGCGCCGGCGGTGCTGATGTTGGTCATGCCTCGGCTGCCTCCGGTGTCACACGCTATACGGCCGCGACATCAGTGGCAGAACCGCTACTCGGCGGCCTGGGCGACGGCGTCGACCTCCTTGTTATAATCATACACCACGCGGCCGTAAGGCAAGGTGAGATCGGCGATGTAGTGATGGGCGCCAATCATGCGGCGGACCGGGAAGTCGGCGACCGGCGCGTTGACGTGCGGCACCAGATGCAGGCGGCCGGGTCCGATCCACGATCCCTTCACGACGATGTCGGTCAGGTTGATCGCGACCAGCTGGCAGACTTCGGCGTGGCCATCGACGCCGGGGATCAGCTTCAGATTCACTTGCGTCTTCGACAGCGTGGTGCGGGTAAGCGAGCCGTCGCCGGCCATCGCTTCGTGCTTGTAACCCATGGTGCCCATCGCGACGAGTTGGCCGGCATATTCCAGCGTGCCGGTCAGCGTGTCCTTGACGATCTCGAGCTTGGGATGCGCGTACTTTTTGGGGAAGCCCCAGATCTCGCGCCCCGCCACGATCGGCGGATCATCGTCGAGATACATTTGCGAAACGAAGTTGACTTCCTCGCCGTTCAGCTGTGCCGGAATCACGAGGCCGGACTCGGTGTAGCTGCCGAAACCTGAACTGTCCGGCATCTTGATCCATTCGTAATGCACGATCGGCGCCTCGATCGGCTCCAGCGGCTCGGGCAGTCCGGCGCGGATCAGGTCGGGATCGGTTTCATAACTGATCACGAGAAATTCGCGATTGATGAAGCGATAGGGACCGGCCGGATAGCTCGGACCGGCCAGCGGCATGGACGGAAGTTTCAGGACATCTGCCTTTCGCATCGAAAGCCCTTTTGGTTTTTGAAAACAGGTTGAGGTCAGCGAATACCGTCGCGCTCGCGTGGGACATGCGGATCGGAATAGCGAAATCAAAACGGATATTGCGGGTACGCTAACCAAGCTGTTTGACGGCTGGATGAAAGGATCGAAAGCCCGGCAATTGTCATATCCGCGTCATTGCCTTTTCTCACTCTGGCGGCCTGACGCAACGGCTGGCTGGGGTCGATAACCATGGATCAACTCGCGACGGATCAAAAACTCCTGCAATCGGAAACCGGCGACGCACAGCCCTGGCGCCCCGAAGACTGCCATCGTGTCGCGCTGGTATTGCAAGGCGGCGGCGCGCTCGGCGCCTATCAGGCGGGTGTCTATCAAGCGCTGCATGAAGCCGGCATGGAGCCGGACTGGGTCTGCGGCGTGTCGATCGGCGCGATCAATTCGGCCATCATCGCCGGCAATCCGCCGGAGAAGCGGCTGGAGAGGCTGCAAACGTTCTGGGAACGCATCACCGCGCGCAAGGTCTGGCATTACACGCCGGACGGCGACATCTATCGCAAGGCGCGCAACATGACGAGTTCGTTCATGACCTCGACTCTCGGCCAGCCCGGCTTTTTCAAGCCGCACGAGGTCAATCCCTGGTTCTCGCCGCCCGGCGCCAAAACCTCGACCAGCTATTACGACACCTCGCCGCTGCGCGAAACCTTGCTGGAGCTTGTCGATTTCGACCGCATCAACGCACGCCACATGCATTTTGCGGTCGGCGCGGTGAACGTGCTCACCGGCAACTTCCTGTATTTCGACAACAAGAAGGAAGTCATCGAACCCGAGCATGTGATGGCGAGCGGTGCGCTGCCGCCGGCGCTGCCGATGGTGAGAATCGGCACCGATCATTTCTGGGATGGCGGCATCGTTTCCAACACGCCGCTCCAGCATCTGCTGGATCAGGAAGACGGCCAGAACTCGCTGGTGTTCCAGGTCGACCTCTTCAGCGCGCGCGGGCAGTTGCCGCGCGACATCCACGAGGTCACCTCGCGGCACAAGGACATCGTCTATTCCTCGCGCACGCGTCACAACACCGACGTCTACCGGCGCATGAACAACATCAAGGCTTCGTTCTACAAGGCGCTGTTGAAAGTGCCGGAAGCCGATTTGACTCCCGAGGAACGCACGATGCGCGACAAGCTCGCGCATCTCTCCGGCATCACCATTCTGCAATTGATCTATCAGCAGAAGGCCTATGAGGGTGACTCAAAGGACTATGATTTTTCGGCGACCTCGATGCGCGAGCATTGGATGAGCGGCCTGGAAGACACGCGCCGCACCTTGTTGCGCCGCGACTGGCTGGCAATGCCGGCTGAGGGCATGGGCATCGTGGTCCACGACGTCCACCGCGAGCGGGATTACTGAGGTCTTCAATCCTCGCCTCGGGCGAGGCCGGAAGGCCGGTACTACTTATTGTTCTTCCTGGCGTCCGCTTCGATCCTGGCCTCCGCGCGCAAGTCCTCATCCATTTGCAGACAGGTGAGGAGATCGAGATAGCTCATGGTGCCGAGCGCACGCGCATCGCTCGTACATAGATCGCGCGAACGTGCAGGGGCCTTGTCCCAGACTAAATCGAGCGCCTGTTTGGCCGACGCCTCGCCATGCACGCATTCTTCGATGCTGTGTCCAGTGGTTGACTTCAACATCTTCGCTTCGGCATCCCGCCTCTCGCATATCTTCTGGACGTTCAGCGTCGGCGCGCCGGCGAATGCTGGCGCGGCTATAGACGCGGCCAGGGCACACATGGCCACCAAGGCTCCGGGAGCTTTCATTTCGGACGCAACGATCAAGGGTCTCATCCCCGTTACCATGTCCGCCGGCGCAACGCTACCGGCCGGCGCGATGGCGTAAGCGCGCCGAGCGATACCTCGTTCCCCATCTGCTGATCGCCAAATCTACTGGGGCGATCTGCGGGTACGCTGCAACCCATTTTGATTGACGCTTCCAACGCCTGCGCCCCCCGTTCCCAACGAGCCGCCGCCTGTCCCCAGCGATCCGCCGCCTGTTCCGAGCGAACCACCACCCGTTCCCACGGAATTGCCCGTTCCCATGCCGGTGGTTGAGGAGGTTCCGGCCGACCCTGATATCGACGAGCCGCCGATCGAACCGGCTGAAGAGCCGCCGGCCGCGCCGCCATTCCCGGCGCCAGCCGCAAAGGCAAAACTGCCCGATGCGGCGAAACCCGCCGCCAATATCAGCGTTGTCATCTTCATGGAGTTTCTCCTTCGTTGTGGACAAAGGATAAGACGCACGGCTGCGGGACGTTCCAGCCGATCCGGCAAGCGGGCCACCCCGGGGCGAGATATCATCTACAGAACGGGTCAACGCGAGAGGTGACGATCGCCGCTTGCCGCCGGTTTGAGGTGAAACCGACCTTCCTTGAAGAAATTATTTTGTCATAAAGCCGCGCATGCGCCCCCCGCGTTCGGCTTTCGACAAAGAATATTCTCGTCCCCGATCAGAAATTTCTTATTTCTGGGAATAAATATCGTTGTGAAACAGTCGCGTCACAAATCGGCATAACAAGCCGACAATATTGCGCGGCGTTTCCAGTCGTTGCGGTTCTTTGCGCTTCGCCTCATTGAGTCAGGGCGATTTTGCAAACACTCCCGCAATCCAGAGGTTCATTGATGATCGGAAATAGAGTCGCTCAGAGCGTCCTGCTGCTGGTGCTTTCCTGCGCGCGCGTGGCAGCAGCCAGCCCGCTTGACGAGGCGGCGGAGCGCTATCGGCCTTACGCCATTGAGGGAATCGGATCGGCGCTGGCCGGCGCGCGCGATTTGCGCGAGCACCTTGCCGCAAAGGATCTGGCGGGCGCGAGAAAAGCGTGGCTCTCGGCGCGGGCCGGCTGGGAGCGTTCGGAAGTCTTCACCGCGGGTTTCGTCCCGGAGCTCGATGCGAAGATCGACGCGTGGCCGAATGCGGACTCAGGCTTCCACGCCATCGAGGCCAAGCTGTTTGGCGCCGGTCAAACCGACGTCGAGGGTGATACCGATACGCTGGTCAGGAATCTCGACGAGCTTCACGAGAGGCTGCGCGATATGCCATTGACGCCGCAGGGCCTGCTCGATGGCACGGTGCGGCTCGCCTACGAAGTCGGCGAGAGCAAGGCCGACGGCGGCGAATTGCGGATCAGCGGCACGTCGCTCGACGATATGCGCAACAACGTGTCCGGCGTCGATGTCGCCTATCGCACGGTGTTCGCTGGCCCGCTCGGGCAGGCCGACGCCGCATTGGCGGATTCGGTGACGAAGCACATCGATCAGCTCAAGGTCATTGTGGCGGCGCGCGATCTGCCGCATGTCGACGTCCGGTCGTTACGGCGCGCCAGTGAGGAATTGGCCGTCGCATTGCAAACCGCCGCCCCGAAACTGGGATTGCGCCGGTCCACGCTGGAGTCTCAAACGCGATGAGGCTCCTTCGGTTCAGCTGCGCCGTGGTCGCGATCGGGGTGTTGGTGGCTAGCTTGCACCAGCACGCCCTCGCGTTTCCGGTGGATGGCGACCAGACCGCGTTGCCGGCGAAAACCGAACTGAACGAGGACGCGCTGGCGAGGCCCCGCGAAGTCTTCCATTCCGAGATCGGCGGCGGCAGGTCGGACCTGATCAGGCTTGGCAACCTGGCCTTCAGCTCGCCGTCGATTCTGGGAGACGTGGCGCAGCGGGCCGGCATCAGTTGCGAAACCTGTCACGTCAATGGCGCCGGCAACGCTGGGTTTTTCATGCCCAGGATGTCGACGCGTCCGGGAAATTTCGACACCACAGGCGCGCTGTTCAATCCGAAAGCCGACAACGGCGCGCTTGATCCCGTCCGCATTCCAAGCCTGCGCGGCGCGCGCTATCTCGCGCCGTACGGCGTGGACGGCCGCATGGCCTCGCTTCGCGACTTCGTTCGCAACGTCATCGTCAATGAATTCGCTGGCGCCGAACCGCAGCCGGCGATTCTCGACGCCATCGTCGCCTATATCCAGGATATCGATTTTCTCCCCAACCCGAGTCTCGGTCCCGGTGGCCGGCTGGTCGGGAAGATCAGCGATTCCGAGCGCCGCGGCGAGGCCTTGTTCTCAAAGCCGTTCCCGCATGATGCGAACCTGAGTTGCGCCGCCTGCCACGTTCCTTCCGGCGCCTTCATCGATCACGCCCAGCACGATGTGGGCTCGGGCGGGCTGTTCAAGACGCCGACGCTTCGCAACGCCGATTTCAACGCGCCGTATTTTCACGACGGCCGCTTCGACACCTACGATCAGGTGGTGGCGCATTTCGACCGGGTGTTCGAGCTTGGCCTCTCCGCGCAGGATCAAAAGGACCTGGTCGCCTATCTCACCGCGGTCGGTGACGGCTTGCAGCCCTATGAGTACGAGGGTGCGGGCGCCACGCTGAAGGAAATCAACGAGTTTGCGAAACTTCTCGGCACCGCGATTCCCGCGGGCGACAAGGAAATTGTATCGCTCGCCGTCGACACGATCGGCGGTGAATTGCGCGAATTGACCGAGCGTTATCCCGATCGCAAGGACACCAGCGTGTCCGGCGGCGAACAGGAGCGCGCCATCGCGCGTGCGGGGCTCAAGGAAGTCGTCCTGTTGCTGCGGCGCATCGATATGGCGGTCGGCGAAGGCCGCACCGCGGACGCGGCCGCCGACTATCAGACTTATCGCTCTCTCATGCTTGCCGCCATTCCTTCGCTACTGGCCAGCGCGCAGCGATGGTCGCTCTTCAATGTCAAGGTGCACGACCGGCACTTTGATGCTCTTCGTCAAACCATGCAATCGAAGCACATGTCGCAGTAGCGCGTCGCGCACATCATCGTTGCCGTAAAGAGAATCTGCGCGATGGCGCGGAGTGAATTTGCTGTTCGATAGCGTCGCAGCATTTGGCTCGCGCGCGATGCGGATTTGCGTGCGCCCGAACGGGCGCGAGCCGGGCGTGCCGAAAAATATCGTCGAAATATTTAAGGTATTATGTCCGTCATACCAAGAGTTTTCACAACATCGATATGCGAGCGTCACGTTGATGCCCTACGCAGCGTTCGTTACCAACCCTCTTTTGGAGTCGATGAATGACTTTCAATTTCAAGACAAACTGGCGAGCCACCACGGCGCTGTGTATCGCCTCGACGATCGCACTCGCCACCGCGGCCCACGCCGCCAGCCCTCTCGGCCTCCTCGATCAGCTGATCGCTGATCTGGAAAACGACCTCAGGATCCTCAGCCTCACCGGCAATAACAACAACAATAAGGGCAAGGACAACGATCCCGCCAACAGCGTCAAGACCGCTTCTCCGATCAAGCACGTCATTGTCCTGATCGGTGAAAACCGCGGCCTCGATCACACCTTTGGCGTCTACAAGCCGAAGGGTGCGGGACAGACCATCTCCAACCTGCTGTCCAAGGGCATTGTCAACGAAGACGGAACGCCGGGTCCGAACTTCGCGCTCTCGCAGCAGTTCTCGGTCGCAGCGCAAGCTAACGGCCTGTACTACATCGGCGCTCCGACGGCCTCCAAGTTTCCTTATAACGCGACCAGCGTGATGCCGCAGCCGAACACCAACGGTGCGCCCGAGACTCAGAGCGCATTCGGTGCTCCGTTCCAGACGGTTGCTCAGGCAAGCGTCGAAAAGGACATCAATCCGGCGAGCCTCAACATCCTGACGACCGGCGCTGTCGGTCTGACGGCTGGCGCGCTCGACACCCGCGTTCCCGGCGCCGGCACGCTGAACGGTTCGTTCCCGTTGCAGGGCGCACAGCTCAACGATGACGACTACACCGGTGACACGACGCACCGCTTCTACCAGGACTGGCAGCAAAGCGATTGCAGCGTTGCTGCGGCGACGAAGAGCAACACGTCGGGCTGCTTGCTCGACCTGTTCCCCTTCGTGATGGACACCTACGACAGGACCGCCACAGCCCAGAAGAACTTCAGCGAAGGCAACTCGATGGGCTTCTACAATGCCCAGCAGGGTGAAGCCGCCTTCCTGAAGTCGCTGGCTGACCGCTTCACGCTCGGCGACAACTTCCATCAGTCGTTCCATGGCGGCACCGGCGCCAACCACTTCATGCTCGGCACCGGCGATGCGGCAATCTGGACCGACGGCAACGGCAACATCACCACGCCGCCCGCGAACCAGATCGCCAACCCGAACGCGGTGGCGGGCACGATCAACAAGTATACGGCCGACAACAACTTCTCGGCCTGCTTCGACGTCACTCAGCCGGGCGTCGGACCGATTGTCGACTACCTGAACAATCTGTCCTATCCGGCCGAGCCGAACTGCGCGCCCGGTGCCTACTACATGCTCGACAACAGCAACCCCGGCTACCTGCCGAACGGTGCGCTGGCGGGCACGGAAGGCGGCATTCCGCCGTCGCCGGTTCGCACGATTGGCGATTCGCTGCTCGCAGCCAACATCTCGTGGGCTTACTACGGCGGTGCGTATAACGCCGCGGTAGCGCTCTCGAACGACGCTGTCGCGGCTGGCTCGACCAACTTCACCGCCTTCGCGACCACCGATACGGCCAACGCGATCGGCGTTGCCTACTGCCAGATCTGCAACCCGTTCCAGTATGCGACCTCGATCATGGCCAACCCGGCCATTCGTACCGCGCATATCAAGGACACCGCTGATCTGCTCACGGCGATCAAGAGCAACACGCTGCCTTCGGTGTCGTTCGGCAAGCCGGACGGCCTGCTCGACGGTCATCCCTCAAGCTCGAAGGTCGACCTGTTCGAGGCCTACGTCACCAACATCCTGGCGGCGCTGGATGCCAATCCGCAGCTCAAGGCCGAGACCGTGGTGTTCGTCACCTGGGACGAGGCCGGTGGATACTGGGATTCGGGCTTCGTTCAGTCGATCGACTTCTTCGGCGACGGACCGCGTATCCCGATCCTGATCCTCTCGTCGTACTCGACGGGCGGCAAGGTCTACCACAACTACGGCGATCACGTTTCGATCCTGAAGTTCATCGAGCGCAACTGGCACCTCCAGCCGCTCACCGCTCGTAGCCGTGACAACCTGCCGAACCCGACGTTCAAGAAGGGCAATGCGTACGTGCCGACCAACAGCCCGGCGCTTGCTGACTTGTTCGACGCGTTCGACTTCAACCAGGCGGTCAATACCTCCTTTACGGAGTAACCAAGAGACGGATCACGACGTGCACGTGATCCGTTAAGTCGGTGCCGATCGAACTTCCCCGGTTCGGTCGGCACCTCTCTTTTGCCCTGATGCCCGAAGATGACGGCGAAGATGTTCAAGAACACAATTTCAGTTTGCTTGCGCCTGACGATACCGAGCGCGCTCGCGTCGATCTCTCTTTGGGTGCTTCCTTCGCCTTTCAGCGTTGCGATCGCCGAGGCCCAGCAATTCTCCGCTGACATCGTCACGCGGCGCGACGACGTGTCAACGAGCGCAGGACGGCTCCGCGTTCGCGACGGCCAGGTCAGGATCGAGTCCGCGGAACACGCGGATGGATTTTTCCTGGTCGACACGGTGACGCCATCGGCCTGGTTCGTGCGGCCCACCGCGCGCATGTATATGGAAGCCAGGCAGTCGAGCCGGTTGACCCGGATGTTCGTTCCCGTCGACCCGGATGCGCCATGCTCGCAATGGCAGGCCATGGCGCGCCTGGCAGGCGCCGGGGGTCAAGACGAGTGGCGCTGCGAGCGAATCGGCACCGAGACGATCGACGGCCACAGCACCGTTGCGTTTCGGGCGCTGTCCAAAAAGGGCGAGGAGCTCGCCGGCTGGATCGATCGGATGCGGAGATTTCCGCTGCGGATCAGGACCGGCGACGGCAGCCTCATCACGCTCGAGCAGATCAAGGACGAGCCCCAACCGGCGTCATTCTTTGAGCTTCCGAAAGCTTACGCGAAATTCAGTCCCGAGGCGCTGATCGAGCGGATCAAACAAAGCGATGTCTGGGTCGCCAAACCGGACGAGGCGCCGCCGTCGCGCCCTTGAATGGCCGACGGTCCCACGCGATCTCGGGGCAGGTGCCCACGCCGGTCACCCCGTCATCGCGCGCCAGGGCCGTTTTTCGAATCCGAGAACTCCTCCAATAGCAGGTGCTAGTGTCCCGGCGCGGCAAGCCGATACGGCTCCGCGCCCTTCGCCGTCATGGAAGGTGCCTTGAATAAAAGTGGTGACCGGGAGAGCTGCGGCCGATACCCGGCGAATAAAAAATGGGAGGCTTTCTGTGAATCCAGGGATTGCTAAATTGGTCTTGACCGCAGGCGTTGCGGTGGCGGCCTTGAGTGGCGCTGCGAGCGCACAAAATTCGCCCGCCAGCGCGGCCCTCGACACCAGCTTGCGAGCCGCTGTCGAGCGCAAGGACGTGCCAGGCGTGGTCACGCTGATCACCGACCGTAAGGGCGTAATTTATCAGAGCGCCTTCGGCGTCGCGGATGTGGCGACCGGGCGTCCGCTCACGCAAGACTCGATGTTTCGGATCGCCTCGATGACCAAGCCGGTCACCTCGCTGGCGTTGATGCAGCTTGTCGAGCAGAGCAAGATCGGTCTCGACGATCCGGTTGAAAAATATTTGCCGGAGCTGAAGAACCCGCAAGTCATCGAATCCTTCGATGCGAAGACCGGCGATTACAAGGTCCGCCCGGCGGCAAGCTTGCCCACCGTCAGGCAAGTCCTCACCCACACGTCCGGCTTGGGTTACCCCTTCACCAGCGCGATTCTGCGCGATTTCAAGCCGCGCGCCGGCGAGAAATACGCCTTCGGCGGGCCGCTGCTGTTCGATCCGGGCACGCGGTGGCATTACGGCACCAGCCTCGATGTTGTCGGCCGCCTCGTCGAGGTGGTCTCGGGTGAAAAGCTCGAAGATTATTTCCACAATCATATCTTCGTGCCGCTCAAGATGAATGACACCTCCTACAATGTGCCGGAAGCCAAGGGGCCGCGCCTCGTCGCGCAACAGCAGCGCGACGGCGCCAAGATGGACGGCCCGGTTGTGCTGCAAATCCCGCCGCTGGTTGGGCTCACCATCGCCGAGCCGATCGGCGGCGGCGGCCTTGCTTCCACGGCCAGCGATTATGGGCGCTTCATGCGCATGATCCTCAATAACGGCGAACTCGACGGGGTGCGCGTCATCAAGGCCGAGACGGTGAAGCTGATGGAGCAGAACCAGATCGGCATGGTCTCGGTGCCCGCGCTCAAGACCGCGATGCCGCGCAGCGTCGATTTCACCTTCATTGCGGACGGCCGCGACAAATGGGGGTTCGGCTTCCTGATCACGGTCGATCAGTTGCCAGGCATGCGCTCTCCGGGCTCCCTGAGCTGGGGCGGCATCAACAACACCTACTTCTGGATCGATCCGGCGCGCGGCATCGGCGGCGTCATCCTGATGCAGTATCTGCCGTTCGCGGACGCCAATGCGCTCGCCACCTACCGCACGTTCGAACGCGGCGCCTATCAGCTCGTCAGCGCGGAGCGGTAGAGCCATATTTTATCGGTCTCACATTGTCCGGCCGCGCACCTCTGGTGCGCGGCCTTTTCCATGGTGGGGAAAGTCGCAGGACGGCGCGCTTTGCCGCCTCACGCGGCCTTGGTCAGCGTGCTCATGTCGATGACGAAGCGGTATTTGACGTCGCTCTTCCTCATGCGCTCGTAGGCGGTCTCGATCGCATCCATGCGGATCATTTCGATGTCCGCCGTAATGCCGTGCTTGCCGCAGAAATCGAGCATCTCCTGCGTTTCAGCAATGCCGCCGATCAGGGATCCGGCAAAGTTGCGGCGTCGCCAGATCACGCTGAACACATGGACGGCGAGGGGCTTCTCGGGCGCGCCCACCTGCACGAGCGTCGCGTCCCGCTTCATGAGGCCGATATAGGAATTGACATCATGGTCGGCGGCGATCGTATCGAGGATGAAGTCGAAACTTTCGGCGTGCTTGGCCAGCGCCGCCAGATCCCGCGTGATCAAGACCTCGTCTGCGCCGAGACGCCGGGCATCGGCTTCCTTTGACGGCGAGGTGGTCAGCACGACGACGCGCGCGCCCATCGCGTGAGCGAGTTTGACGCCCATGTGGCCAAGTCCGCCCAGACCGGCGATCCCGACTTTTTGTCCTTTGCCGATCTTCCAGTGCCGCAGGGGCGAATAGGTCGTAATCCCTGCGCAAAGCAGCGGCGCGACCGCGGCAAGGTCGAGGTTCGGAGGGACGCGCAGCACGAAGTGGCTATCGACGACGATGTGGCTCGAATAGCCGCCAAACGTGTGCTTGCCGGTAGCTTTGTCGGGACCGTTATACGTTCCCGTGAATCCGGGAATGCAATACTGCTCCAGACCCTCGCGGCAGCTTTCACAGTTGCGGCAGGAATCGACCATGCATCCGACGCCGGCCATATCGCCCGGCTTGAATGTCGTCACGTCCTTGCCGACACGGGTCACCTCGCCGACGATCTCATGGCCGGGAACGCAGGGGTAAAGGGTGTTTTGCCATTCGTTGCGGACCGTGTGCAGGTCGGAATGACAGACGCCGCAGAAAAGAATCTTGATCTCGACATCGTTCGGGCCGGGATCGCGGCGGTCGAAAGTGAAAGGCGCGAGCGGCGTTTCCGCGCTGGAGGCGGCATAACCGGTACATTTGAACATGGTGCTTCCTTTGGTGGCCGCCGTAGAACCGGGGCCTGAGAAAAGCGTCCATATCAAACGCCGGCCGCCGGGCCTACGTGTTATCGCTATATACACGAAGATATGACGAACGAATGGTGAGTCCTCCCGGCATGCGCTCGCTCGGCTCCCGATTTACCCTTGTCCGTTGGTGGTGCTTCCTTTGCGCCCGGTTCAAGCGGGACACTCGCGAAATTCGGCCGTTGCCATCAGCCTCTTGTCCGCGTTTGATGTCGCTGGACGTTGAGGCGAGGGCGATCTCGTGAAGAAACCGGCATTCATTCTGGCTGCGGTCTATCTCGCGTGCGGACAAGCGTCTTTGGCGGATGAATTTCAAGGCCTGAAATGCGGCTCCGACATTCCGAAAGCCATGATCGGCAAACGCTCGTCGAATGTGCCCGTGGTGCAGATCGAGAAAAAATATCAGGCGCTCGGCTTGAAGGACCTTGGCGGCGACGAGATTTCCGACACGCTCTCCTCGGTCAACTGGATGATTTGCGGCAGCGAATATATCGAGCTGGTCGATCGAAAGGGAGCCGTCCGCGATGTGCTGGCGATGCCGCCGCATTCGAAGGCCGCGCCCGCGTTCTCAGGATTTTGTCAGCTCAACGGCAAGGATCTTCCGGACGTCATCATCGCGGTGCTTGACGGCCCGGCCGAGAAGGCCCCGCTGCCGGTCAAGACAGCGTGGAAGATTGATCAAAAGCAGGCGAAGTTCGTATCGATCCCGGGCGAGGGGCTGCTTTGCCCGAAAGACGGCATCTACAGCGTCGATGGCGGTCCTTGAGGCGCTGTTGACGCCGTGCCTCAATAAACCTTCGGCACGAACATCTCTTCCGGAATGTTGTCGCGATGATAGGCCGGATCGTGAATCCGTTCCGGCAGCAGCACGGAGGGATGTGTGACCTCGTTATAGGGCACTTGCGTCAACAGATGCGCGATGCAATTCAGCCGCGCGCGCTTCTTGTCGACGGCCTCGACCACCCACCACGGCGCCTCCGGAATATGGGTCCGGTGCAGCATGTCTTCCTTGGCCTTGGTGTATTGCTCCCAGCGCGCGCGCGACTGCACGTCCATCGGGGAAAGCTTCCACTGCTTGAGCGGATCGTGGATGCGCATCATGAAGCGGAATTGCTGCTCTTCGTCGGTGATCGAGAACCAGTATTTGACGAGGATGATGCCGGAACGCACCAGCATGCGCTCGAATTCCGGCACGGAGCGGAAGAACTCCTCGACCTGATCTTCGGTGGCGAATCCCATCACGCGTTCGACGCCGGCGCGGTTGTACCAGGAGCGGTCGAACAGCACGATCTCGCCACCCGCGGGCAGATGTGTCGCGTAGCGCTGGAAATACCACTGCGTGCGCTCGCGTTCGTTGGGCGCGGGCAACGCCGCGACGCGGCAGATGCGCGGATTGAGGCGCTGGGTGATGCGCTTGATCACGCCGCCCTTGCCGGCGGAGTCGCGGCCCTCGAAGATCACGACGACCTTCAGTTTTTGCTGCTGCACCCAGTCCTGCAACTTCACGAGTTCGCCTTGCAGGCGGAGCAGTTCGTGGAAGTAATGCTGGCGGTCGAGCCCGTCGTCGGCGTCGCGGGCATTGGTCTCGCCTTGAAGCGTCTGGAGCCTGTGGTCGTCGAGCTCCATCTCGATCTCTTCGTCGAGCGTGTCCTGAAGGTCGGCGTCAATCAGCTTGCGCATGTTGGCGCCGTTGGCCGCGTTGGTCTCGGTCATTGAGAATCCCTGCTTTCCTGAGTCCCCCTAAAATTCCCGCGTCCGTTGACGGTGTTATG
Source organism: uncultured Alphaproteobacteria bacterium (assembly GCA_963752265.1). Taxonomy (GTDB): domain Bacteria; phylum Pseudomonadota; class Alphaproteobacteria; order Rhizobiales; family Xanthobacteraceae; genus Bradyrhizobium. Next base: position 24,717 of record CAVVZW010000027.1, on the reverse strand, counting down.
ACAGTGGCCATGAGTGGAGGCACCTTGGTACCGTGGGAAAGCCCTGCTGCCCCCGACATTCACATAAGTGTCACTCCGGGACGATTTATTGGCCCCGGACGGGCGGGGACATCAATGCAGCAGCGGATGATCGAGAACCTGAAGGTCGGTCCCTATGCGATGCGCTATAGCCAGTTTGTTCCCCGGCTTTACAACTTTTGCCGCTCGCTCGGGTTCGAGCGCCAGCGCATGTTGCCGTCACGCGCGTTCTGCTCCGACGAAAGCCAGGGCTATCCCGTCATCCTGATCGCCCAGCACTTCGGCACCTTTCCGTTCGACCACGGCCGCGTCGGCGGCAAGGTTTCGGTCAACCGCCACGGTCCTTATGCCGCTCACGGCGAAGACCTCGTCATCATCCAGGCGAGCCATGTTGGTTACGACGCCGATAGCGGCCGTTTCGGCGTCTACCGGCGCGAGCGCACCGAAGCTTGCGGCTTCGGCTCGAATTGCGGGAAACTCGCCGCGGTGCTGCACTGGTATCACGACGAATATCGACGCGCGCGCGAGCTCATTCGTTTCGGCACACTCGACGGCGAGGCGGTGGTCTATATCGACAACCAGTATCTTGATGAGCGGCGCACCGAAGGCCTGTTTCCGAAACTCGACCGGTTGATCGAGGGCAATGACGATCCCGTCAAGGCGCTCGCGACCTCGAAGGCGTATCCGGCTTCGCAGCGCTTGCGAACTTCCCTGCCGGCCGATCGATGGCAGGATGAACCGCAAGCTTTGGGCGCGCAGCTGACCGCGGACTTCTTCAGCTTCCGCAAGCAATTCTCGCAAGATCCCGAAGAGCACGACATTCTGGAGATGGAGCTGTTCCCGGCGATGCCGGCGCTCGTGACCTCGGCCAATCCGGCACTGGACGCCGCGCGCTTCGTGACGCAAGTCGAGTTCGACCGGTGTTACCGCAGCATTTTGCGCGAGCCGGCCTACGCGGGCAAAAACCTGCTGTTCATTTCCGGCGTCAATATCGATGTCTCGCCGCGCGAAGGTTTTCCATTTCCGCTGATCAAGTTCGTGCCGTGGGCGGCCTATGCCAGCTTGCGCGACGGTCGAAAGTTTCTGCTCGAACAGGCCGAGTTGAACGAGCAATTACGAAAGCAGCCGGCGGAAAATCCGGACCGGCTGTCGTTTGATGACTCGATCCGGCGGATGGCGGACGCGGAGGAAATTCGGCTCGATGTTTGAAGGGCGGCTGCTCCTTTTCCTCATCCAAGGGGTGCTCCTCACCATGAGGGTTCTGAAGTAAATTTTTAGCGGGAGGCTATTTTGGACCGACGTGTTTTTCTGGTGTGTTTCCGCGGTCTCATCGCGATGAAGGCCGTGAGCGTGGCGCGCACCGCCTGGCGCATGCCGCTGTTTCGGTTGCTTCCTTATTGAAGCAGGGAAGGCAGGATGGGTGGAGCGGTCCCTTCACACGCGCCATGGCCGACCCCGGCAATGCCGGGATCGGCCATCTCGTCCAGGTGACCACATCGAGCACGCAGATCAGTTAGCCGCAGCCGTCGTGCCGGTGAGCTGATTGTGGCCGCCGCCCGGGTTCACGACCTTTCCGGAGCCGCTGATCGACGAACTTCCGCCGCCGCCGCGCGTATCTGAACCGCCGCCGTCGCCCTGATTACGCGTGGCGATCGAACTGCCGGAGGCGATCACGCCGGTGTTGCCGTTCGGCGTGTTGTCGCCGTTGTCGCCGCCACCGTCGCCATGGGTCCTGTTGGTGAGCGAGGTGCCGTTCGCCAATCCGCCGGTCGCCCCGCCGTTGGCTTCGGTGTTGTTTCCCGTACCACCGCCGCTGCCGATCTGCGACGCCGGACTGTTGTTCGCAAGCCCGCCGGTAGGACTGGTCGAGGCGCCGGAGTTGGTCGGGTCCGGGTCACCTCCCTTGATGAAATTCGCCACGGCCGATGCCGCCGCGTAGGTTGCCGCCGCCGCTGGTCCGGCGACGACGGCGACCGCGACCCCGACTGCAGTTTGCGTGGCGGCGTCAACACTTTGATCAGGCGGGGGCGGCACCGAATCGTCGCCGCCATCCGGAATCTTGTTGCCATCCGAGTCGTAGGTCCCGTTTAAACTGCTGTCGGGATCTTCGGCGACATTCATGTACGTTATGCCGTTATCGCCACTATCGTCCGTCTGTGTGACCGACGATCCTGATGTCGTCGGGATGTTCAATCCGGCGACGCCGCCCCCCATGCTCTGGTTGATCAGCGAACTGCCCTGATTGACGTCGCCGGCGATCGCAGCATTGGCCGCATCGATCTCGCTTTGGGTCGTGCTGTCTCCCGGTGCGGCGGTGTTCAGGCCGGACGCGTCGCCCGATGTACCGCCGTACACGCTGCCGACGCCGTTGATCGAGGACGGAAGTCCTTCCTGCTGATCGCCACCCGTACCGAACACGGTGCCGCTACCGGCCACGTTCGGCGCGACCGTTGTTTGTCCGACTTCGTTGACGCCCACGATCGTTCCCGCAGCAGTGACCACGCCGCCTGCGACGGGTTTCGCCGGGCCTTTATTGCAATCCTGGACGCAGTTGTGCGCCGGTTGCCGCCACCACGGTGTCACGGGAGGAGGCACTTGCTGGGGCGTGGCTATCGGCGCGCCGGGGTCTACCGCCGTGCTCGTGCTGAACACGGCGCTCGGCGCGGTCCGCAGCGACGGCGCCGTTGCTGGCGTCGGCTGGTTAGCGGCCGCGCTTTGTGTTGCGGCGGGTGCTGGTTGCGTCGCCGGCGCCGTTGGCGGCGGATTGTTGAGGCCGCCGTCATAGGAGTGATGTCCGGCGCCCGAAGAGTTGGTCGGCAAGCGCGGCGCGATGGCGGTGCGGAGCGAACGCGGTGGCGGGCTCATCGGCCCAAAGGCCGGTCCGCCTGACGTCCGATATCCACGCCCGCTCGCGGACGGCGCGATTGCGGACGGGCCAAATGACGCGCCGTGACCGGCTGCGGCATAGCCGCCACCGTAGCCGCCGCCGAAGCCGCCGCCGTGAAAGCCGCCACCGCCGAAGCCGCCGCCCCCGAAACCGCCGCCACCGCCACCGCCGCGGGCGGAAGCCGGGCTGGTCGCGCCGGAAATGATGAGCGCGCAGACCGCTGTCGTCAGCAAGGCCGAGCGCAGGAATCTCGAAACGGGCAGGTTCGACGAGCGAGAAATCGAATGTGAAGCCTTGGTCATGGGAATCTCCTGATGATGGGTGCGGCCATCCACACCTGCCCATCGGTCTCCATGACGTTTCCGCGCGTTCGTAGATTCCCCTCGCGTTTACGGTGGTTTACAGCCCGTTCACTGGCGGTTTACACAGCCCGACTGCGCAACATCTGTGGCGAGCCGTGCCACATCGCGCGCCAGCTCCCGCCGGGCGGCGGGCATTGGCCGTGGAGGAAATGTGGAGGTGATCGGAAGCTTTCGCTTATCAGCGCAGGCTCAGTTGTTCGGGTGAAACCAGCCGAGTATCGCAACGGCAAGGCATGCAAGCAGGGTGAAGATCTGGGCGCTGACCGTCATCCAGTAGCGGATCGGCGCAATACCTCTTTCAAACGTCCACCTCGGTGAGGGCGTGAGCAACCAGTCCAGAATATCGCGATGGCCAGCAACGTAGGTGATTCTTCGCTCGACGAGGCCCGCCCAGAGTGTGCGGCTGCAATCGAAACACAAATAGATCGCGACGATACGGGCGACAATTTCATACAGGAAAAACTGCATCCAGGAATCCGTTGCATGCGCTGCCTGTTTGGTGTGGCCGATTCTGCCCTGGGTTCAATTGCAGGAGGGGATGCCGCCGAGCCGTTTACCTTCAGCTTGCCTGCACCCTGCCTGCGTTGAACCGGTCCGGGCTCCGAACACACAAAAGGATGCCAGGTCGCCGAAAGACCTGACGGAGGAATGCCTGATGAGAGCCATGAAAGCGTCGATTTGTGCCGTGGTCGCGGTGCTCGCCCTGAGCCTGCCGCCCGGCGCGCCAGCCCATGCGGGAGCAGACGAGGCAAGCACGCTCATCCAGCAGATGAAAGAACTTTACCGGGAGGGCAAGTACGCCGAAGCGCTGCCATTGGCCCAAAAGTCCCTGGCGCTTCGCGAGAAGGAGTTTGGTCCCGACGATGCGAACGTCGCGATGCCGCTGAATGACCTCGGCACGATCCACTACAATCTCGGTCAATATGCCGTCGCCGAGCCCTTGTACAAGCGCTCGCTGGCGATCAGGGAGAGGACGTTAGGCTCGGATAATCCGGAAGTGGCAACCGTGCTGAACAACCTGGGCGACCTCTACCGCGCGGAAACGCGTTACGCGGAAGCGGAGCAGATTCTCAAGCGGTCGATCGCTATTCGCGAAAAGCTGGTTGGTCCCGACGATCCGTCCATCGTCATGGCGTTGAGTAACCTTGCGGTTGTCTACAGCAACCAGCGTCACTATGACCAGGCCGAGCCGCTGTTCAAACGCGGGTTGGCCATCCTTGAGAAGGCGAACGGCCCCGACGATCCCGAAGCCACGGTGTTGATGAGCAACCTGGCCGATACTGAAATTCATCTGCATCGTTACGCCGATGCCGAGGCGTTGCTCAAGCGAGCGATCGCGGTGATCGAAAAGGCGTTCGGGCCCGACCATCCCGACGTCGCGCAGGCGATGAACAATCTGGCCGCGCTCTACGCGCGTCAGGGCCGTAACGTCGATGCCGAGCGGCTTTTCAAGCAATCGGTGGCGACCTTCGAGAAGACCCTCGGTCCGAACCATCCGGATCTCGCGGATGTGCTGGATAATCTGGCCGGCTTCTACAAGGATCAAGGCCGGCGCGCCGATGCCGAACGGTATCGCAAGCGAGCGATCGCCATTCGCCAGGCGGGGCCGCGACCGATCTGAATCATCTGGACAGCGCGACAGCTGGATAGATACCGGCAGGTAGGATGGGTAGAGCGACCTCGTCCACCGGTGCTCAACGAAAGAAGGTGGAAGCGATACCCATCGCTTGTTGCCGCGAAGGTGATGGGTTTCGCAAGCGGCTCAACCCATCCTGCGAAGCCGCATCTCACACGCCGCCCTCACAACAACTGCGTCACCGCAAAAATAATCAAACCCACCAGTCCGCCGACAATCGTGCCGTTGATGCGGATGAATTGCAGGTCGCGGCCGACGGTGAGTTCGATCCGCTCGGTCAAGGTTTCAACGTCCCAGTTCTCGACGACTTTGCGGATGAATTCGGCGATCTCGGTGCGGCGTGGCGCCACCGTGCGCAGCACCGCGACGCGGAGCCAGCGGTTGATGCCGGTGCGCAGATTCTCGTCGTCCTGAATTCGGTTCCCGATGTTGGTCAAGAGACGCTCGATCACGCGGGTGAGCTGCGCCTGCGTCTCCGGCGCCTCGAGCCGGTTTTCGATTCTGACCCAGAGCGCGTCGATCTGCGAGGTCACCGCGGGCGTTGCGAGCATTTTCGCCTTCAGCTCTTCGCCCTTTTCGATCAGTTCCGGCTTGACGGCGAGATCGCCGATCAATTGCTCGACGGTCGAGGTCATTTCAATGCGCCAGGGATGGCTCGGCTCGCGCATTTCGTCGAGAATCCGCATCACGCCGTCGATGATCTTGTCGGCGACCATGCCGTCGATCCATTTCGGAATCAGGCGGGACGTGCGTCTCGACACCTTGTTGCGGATCGTCTCGCGGTTGTTGCCAAGCGTCGTCGAGGCCCAGTCGAGAAGCTTCTCGGCGAGCGCCTGCATTTCGCCATGGGCCCACAGCAGCGAAAGCAGTTTTGAGGCGAAGGGAGCTGCCGGAACGTTTTCGATGCCGCCGCGCACCGCGCCGCTCAGGAAGGCGTTGAGGTCTTCGCGCGGAAGTGCTGTCAGCGCCTGATTGAGCGACGACGTGGCGCGTTGGGCTACGTTTCCAGCATTGTCGCCGCGCAGGATCCAGCGCGCCGCCCAGCCGGAGATGTCGACGTCGCGAATGCGTTCGGCTAGCACGCGTGGCGAGAGAAAGTTGTTGGCCATGAAGCGGCCGATCGCAATTCCGATGCGTTCCTTGCTGTTGGCGACGATGGCCGTATGCGGAATGGGGATGCCGAGCGGGTGACGAAACAGCGCGACGACGGCGAACCAGTCGGCGCAGGCGCCGATCATGCCGGCTTCGGCAAAGGCGCGGACATAAGCCAGCCACGGCCAATGCTTCACGCCGACCGAAGTCGCGATAAAAATCGCAAGCATCAGGACCAGCAGCGAAGTGGCCAGCGTTCGCGCCCGGCGCAGCGCGCGCCGGCGCTCGTCCACGCTGCCGCCCGCGATCGCCAGTCGCGCGGCGGCTTTTGTAGCGGCCTTGGTGGTCATTTCGGGAGGTGCGAGATCAGGAGACAGCATTGGATTTTGGGAGAGCCAGCTGGGCGTATCGCTCTTTGATATGGGAACTCCCATAGCTACGCTCAAGCCGCCGCAGCGTGAAGTGCGCGTGTGCGACCCGCTGAAAATGGTCCATAAAGACGATATTGACGGTGGCCCCTCCCACCGCGCCGAGAATTGGCAACGCGCCGGCCGCAACCTTGTCGGAAACCACGAGCCCGAAGCGCGAGACGATCTCGCTGACAAGGCTCGCCACCACCGGCGCGGAGGCGTCGATCGCGCCGCGCTCCAGCGCGAGCGCCGCGATATCATGGGTATATTTTGATATCAGCGTGCGCGCGGCATAGTAGCCGACATCGAGATTGTCCTCGTTGCGCTTGGCGCCGTAGGCGAAGACTTCCAGACAAGCGAGCCGCGCTTCCAGCGTGGAGAGGTCTTCGCCCTGGTGCTGGGCGATTTCGGCGATCGCGCGCAGCATTAACGTGGTGGTCAGCGGCAATTCGAACGCGAGCGCGCCAAACCCAAAGAGACCGCTGACGCCGCCGGTGACGCCGGCCAGAAACGACGAAAAGCCCGTCGAAGGCTTGCGCGGCGGCTTGTCGTCGAGCGTATCGACGGCGACGTCCAGCCCCTTCATCACGGCTTCGCGCACGAGGCCCGCGATCTGCTTGTTGATGGCTTTGGGCAGAAAGCCGAGTACGCGATTGACCGGCACGCCGGCATAGTCGGCGAGCCTCGCCGCGAAATTCCGGCTTTCGAGGTATTTGACCGCGTTTTTCAGGGCGGCTTGATCGGCCGGAGCAAGGGTGGGGATAAGCGCGACTTGAGTGGCTTGGGTGTTCATTGATAGCGCAGCATCGGCCGCACGCCGTTGGCGCTCGCCAGAATAGCCGAGCCGTTCGAGATCAACGCGGTGACCTCGGGCGTGATCAACCCGCCGGGCAGCGCGAGGCCCAGCGCAACCGCATTCATCACGGCGACGATGGCGTAATTCTGCCGGATGAGGCCGACCGCGCCGCGGGAGATTTCAACCGCCTGCACGAGCTTCCAAAGTGAGTCTTCCATCAGCACGACGTCGGCGAACTCATGCGTCACTTCGGCGCCGTACTTCATGGCGATGCCGACGTCGGCAAAGCTGAGAGCAGGGGAGTCGTTGATGCCGTCGCCGACCATCGCGACCCGATGGCCCTGGCGCTGTAAATCCTGGATCACGCTGGCCTTGTCGGCCGGCAGCATGTCGGCAAAGTGGCGCGCGAGGCCAATGTCGTTGCAGACCGCACGCGCGACCACGGCATTGTCGCCGGTCAGCATGATGGTGTTCTTGATGCCCATCTCGTGCAACTTCCTGATCACCGGCCGGCTCTCGTCGCGGATCTTGTCCGAATAGGGAACGAGGCCTGCGAGTTCGCCATCGACAGATATATAGAGGCTGGAGAAGCCCTTTTCATCGAGGCCGGCGCGATCGATCACGGATTTGTCGGTCGAAATGTTGCAACTCCGCATGAAGCGCTCATTGCCGACATGGACGTAGTAGCCGTTGACCTGGCCCTCGACCCCGAGCCCGAGCCGATATTGCGTCTCGTTGCAGGGCGGAATATTGACGCCGAGCTCGCGCGCCTTGTTGCGCAGCGCTTCGGCGACGGGGTGCTGAAGCTTGGTTTCGGCCGCCGCCGCCAGCCCCAACAGGTGGTTCGGCGTGATGTGGTTCTGATAGGAGACGACGTCGATCACGGCCGGTGTGCCAAGCGTCAGCGTACCGGTTTTGTCGAAAACCACCGTGTCGATACCGGCGAGCTTTTCCATATGGCCGCCGCTCTTGATGATCATGCCGGCGCGCGCCGCATGGGTCATTGAGGCCAGCACGGACGTTGGTGCGGCGACGCGGATGCCAGTGCCGAAATCGACGATGACAAGCGACAGGAAACGGTTGAAGTCGCCGGACACGGCCGCGGTTCCGGCGGCGAGCGCCAGGGTCGGCGTCACCAGGCGATCGGCAAAGCGCTCGGCATGGTTCTGCATACGGGTGTCGCCGATCGGGGCGCTTTCGACCAGACGGACGATCTGGCCGGCGGTGGTGGAGCTGCCGACGCGCAAGGCGCGCACCGTGATCTGACCCTCGCGAATGACCGTGGCTGCAAAGGCCGCTTCGCCCTTCGCCCGCGTGACGGGCAGGCCTTCGCCGGTGATGGTCTTCTGGTCGATCGTCGCATGTCCCTCGATGATCTCGCCGTCGACCGGGATCATTTCGCCGGGATAGACCACCACGAGGTCTTCGACCTTCAGTTCGGTCGCCGGGATCTGCACCACCTCGCCGTCACGCAACAGCCACGCGGTCTTGGTCTGGAATTCCAGGAGTTCCGAGATCGCGCGCTTTTGGCCTGCCGCGGTCAGGTCGCGGATCCAGTCGCCGAGCTTGATCAGCCAGGTCACGATGCAGCCGGCCATCGGGTTGCCCTGCAACATCGAGGCGGAGATCGCGAGCGTATCGAGCACGTCGATGTTGAGCCGGCTTTCGTTGGACCACACCTTCCAGGCGCGCCGGGCGATCGGGATCGCGTTCCACAGCATCAAGGGCACGTTGAGCGCCATCACGACCGGATTGGCGGAAAACGCCATCAACAGCGAGATCGTCGGCAGCGCCAGCGGGGAGTCCTTGGAAACCTGCAACACGGTCTTCTTTTGTGCGGCGTCCGGCGCCGCCTGGGCGCAGAGCGCCTTGATGTCTTTCAGGCTGGCGCCCTTGAAGCGTTCGAGCAGCGCCATCAGGAAGGGTTCATGCGCCGGGTCGTATTCCATCACCAGGCTGGCGCAGTCGAAATTGATCCGGGCGTTGCGAATGCCCGGCTGCGCCTCCAGCCAGGGAAGAAGCTGCTCGCCGAGGCGGCGATTGCGAAGCGCTGGAATATGAAGCCTGGCGCGGCCCCGCATCAAATGTCGGATCGAACATTCCATGGAGCTTACGATCTCGCGTGGCCGGCCTTCTTAAATCCGATTAGTCAAATGCGATCAGGCCGGTGCGAGAATCTCCTCTTCTTCTTCCAAATCTTCGTCTGCCGCGCGTGCGGCGGACTCGGCCATGCCGGCCTGGATCATGTGGTTGAGCGCAAAAATTGAAATCGTGACCCAAACAGGCGTGGCGGCGCTGGCACCGACTTCGAAAATGGTAAAACCGGCAATGCCCAAAGCGAGCACGATCTTCAGGTCGACGATGTTTCCGGTCGCGAGTTTGATCTGCTCATCGAAATGCTTGAAGGAATCGACGATGACGCGTGCGGTGTGGGAATGTTCGGCCAGGAATTCGGCTTCCTGCCCGATCTTGCTGGCGAGCGCGTCGATCTCGTTGGTCGGCGCCTTCTCGTGGCCGCCGGTGTGACGTTCCAGGTGGCCGTGAAACGCATCGTGATGATCGGTGTCGTATTGCAGCACCACGCTGCCGGTGGTCGGGTTGACGGTGACGTTCTCAATGCCGGGAATGACATGGAACATCTGCTTGATCTGATCGATCAGCTCCGGGTTATCCTTTACATTCGGCACTTTCAGGCGAATGCGGCCGGGGACCTGATGGGCGACTTGCACATTCATCGTCGGCGTCATTGATCATCCCGGATCAGTAAAGAAAGATGAGTTCAAGTTGAATTGTCATTGCGAGGAGCAAAGCGACGAAGCAATCCAGTCCTTTACTGCTGGATTGCTTCGCCTCGCTCGCAATGACGGCCAATCTGGCAATCGAACCTCAATTCGTCGTGCTTTAGCTCAGGCCGCGTGCCGTTCCGCGTCCTTCGCAGCCGTCTCGGCCTCGGCCTTCACTTCGGCTACCGCGTCGTGCACGTGCTCGCGAGCCTCATGGAACATTTCCTTGGACTTCTGGGCGAGCTTGTAGGTGCCGCGCACGGTGGACTTGAACAGCGGGTTCAAGGCGCCTGAGAGCTTCGGAAGGTACTTCGGTGCTGCGACAGCGGCGACGCCCAGCGCAATTCCCGGCAACAGCGCCACTTCGAACAGGGCAGCTCCGACCGCGACGACAGCCACCGCGGCAACGGCCTTGCCCAGTCCGGCTTCTTCCTGCGCTTCCTCGGATGGAGAGATTACGTCTTCCGAATAAGCCTGCCCATTACTCGTCGGCATCGTATTAATCCCTTCCATGTTGAACAACCTGATCCAATGTCCAAAGCAATAGAAGTAGAATTAGATAAGTGCATGACAGCTACATGACATCTCTGCCACAGCGCGCGGGCTTCCTCCGCCAAACGATTGAATTGGCTTAATTAAGTGGCAGCCTTTTACCTTGGCCGAACACCGGCATCCGGATAGGGGCGGACGGCCGATAGGCGACATGCTCCGCCAGAATTCGAGGGTGCGGCGGTTTTCGCGGTTGAGCCTGAAGCGGTTCGGCTCGCTATCGCACTTGCCGGCCAGCCGCCGCCAGCAAGGTTGGATTTTGCGCGGGCAATGCTTTGAACGCGGCCGACATATCCCGATCTGCGGCGCAACTTGGAGGCATTATCATTTGGGACCACCGAGGCTGGTGATAGACAGTAAAGACTTCGGGGACGACCGGCGCTCTAAAACTGCCGGCATCGTATTTTACCTACGGGAATTTGCTTCTGATGGACGACGCAACAAAAGGGCTCAAGCCCTCTTCTTCGCCTAAAGCCCGATCCTTTGCGGCCATGCGCCATCCCGGCTTTCGCGCGCAGTTCACGACTTACGTGCTCGCGATGATGGCCGACAATATCGAGCACGTGATCAGCTATTGGGTCGTGTTCCAGAAATTCCACTCGCCGGCTTTGGGTGGCTTTGCGGTGGTCTCCCACTGGCTGCCGTTTCTGCTGTTTTCGGTGGTTTCGGGCGCGCTCGCCGAGCGCTTCGATCCGAGGCGTGTGATCCAGTGCGGCATGGCGCTGTTCATCATCGCCTCCTTAAGCTGGGGCTATTTCTTCTTCACCGACAGTTTGCAGATGTGGCAGGCGATGGCGATCCTGGTCGTTCACGGCTGTGCCGGCGTCTTATGGCAAACACCGAACCAGATGCTGCTCTATGACATCGTCGGCCCTGCGGAACTGGAAAGCGGCGTGCGCCTCAACGCGATGGCGCGTTATCTCGCGGTGCTGGCCGGACCCGCAGTCGGGGCGGCCATTCTGCTCGCGTTTGGACCTGCCTGGGGCATCATGCTCAACACGGTGTTCTATCTGCCGCTGGTGCTGTGGCTGATCGCAGCACCCTATGGGCCGCGTTTCCGCAAAGACAAGCCCGCGCCGCGCCGTGCGGTGCGCGGGCTCAACGACATCATTTCGACCATCCGCGACATCAGGGGACATCCCACCATCGTGTCGATGGTGCTGCTCGCTGGCGCCGCGTCGTTCTTTGTCGGCAATGCCTACAGCTCGCAAATGCCGAACTTCGCCAGCGACCTTCAGCACGGCGATCCCGGTCTGGCTTACTCGACGTTGCTGGCGGCGGACGCGGCCGGCGGATTGCTGGCGGGGTTGATTCTGGAAGGCGGCGGCTGGTTGTCGCCGAAGCCGCGCACCGCGATGATCCTGGCGCTGTTGTGGGGTGGGGCGCTGGCGGTATTTTCGCTGGCGAACGTCTATTGGCTCGCGGTCGGATTTTTGCTGGCCGCCGGATTCCTTGAATTGTCGTTCAACGCGATGGCGCAGAGTCTCGTGCAGCTCGACGCGCCGCCCGACAAGCGCGGACGCGTGATCGGTTTGTTCAACATGGCAAGCCTGGGCTTGAAGACGTTCAGCGGCATCTCGGTCGGTCTGGTCGGAGGCCTGATCGGGATTCACTGGTCACTGGGACTCTCGGCCATCGCGGCCATGCTGGTCGCAGGCGCGCTTTTGATTCTGCCGTAACCTCGTGTGACCCCTCAACCCTCGTGTTCCCCCTCATCCCGAGGAGCCGCGTGAGCGGCGTCTCGAAGGATGAACCGACCCGACGGTTCGATGCTCGGCCTCATGGTTCTCCCGGCAATACGAAGTGTTGTCCGGTAGATGCGCGAAGAGCGCTCCTCACCATGAGGGGCATGCTCACCGTGCGCGGCCCCGCCATCGTTGGCATTCAAGGCGTCAGGACCTATAGTTCGGGCTGAAATCGGGGGCGAGGGGCGGTTTGCGCGTCACGATCATTACGGGGGCGGGGTCGGGAATCGGCGCCGCGGTGGCGCGCCGTCTGGCCAGGCCGGACGCGTGCCTGATGCTGCACGGCCAGGGCAGCGATGCGGCGGGGATTTCGCGTTTGCAAAATGTGGCCGCGGACTGCGAACGCGCCGGCGCCAAGGTGTCTTTTTCAACGGGCGATCTCGCCAAAGCGGGCACCGGATCCCGGCTCATTGACGCGGCGCGCGAAGCCTTTGGCCCCATTGACGCGATCGTGCATGCCGCGGGCTTTGCCGACCGGCGTGGCTTCCAGGAGTTGCCGCGCGAAAACCTCGAACGCGCGTTTGCGGTGATGGCGGTAGCCTTTCACGAAATGGCCAGCGCCGCGTTGCCGGATCTGACGCGAAGTCCGCACGGCCGCGTCGTCGCGATCTCCAGTTTTGCCGCGCATCGGTTCACAGCGGATTCGACCTATCCGGGGTCGGGCTCGGCGAAGGCAGCCCTCGAAGTGCTGGTGAAGTGTCTGGCGATCGAACTGGCGCCTTCCGGCGCAACCGCCAATGTCGTGGTGCCCGGCTTCACGCGCAAGGATGCGGGACTAACGGGCGCGCTCGATGCGCAGGCGTGGCAGGCGGTCGCCAAGGCCAATCCGATGTCGCGTCTGGCCGAGCCGGATGAGGTCGCCGCCGTGGTCGCGTTTTTGCTGTCGAAAGAGGCCTCGCATGTAACGGGTGTCTCGCTCCCGGTCGATGGCGGGCTCACGTTAATCTAGAGGCTGAAGTGAATGTCTGATGGGATAACTGGCCAACAAGTGGATGTCGCGGTGCTCGGCGCGGGCATTGTCGGTGTTTCCGCCGGCATCGCCGCGCGGCAACGCGGCCTCTCGGTTGTTATCGTCGATCGCCGCGAGCCCGGCAGCGAAACGTCTTACGGCAACGCCGGAATCTTGAGTAGCGGCTCGATCCTGCCGCTCAACAAGCCCTCATTGTGGAGCGCGCTGCCGGGGTATCTCACCAATACCAGCGCGGCGTTGCGCTGGGATCCCCTGTGGGTGATGAAGAACCTCGACTGGGTCGCGCGGTTTCTCGGTAACGCCACGGCTTCGCGCACCAGGCCGCGCGCGGTCGCGCTGCACGGGCTGATCGATGCCTCGCTGAAGCTGCATCGCGAATGGATCGTCAAGGCCGGCGCGCCACAGCGGATCCGCGAGACCGGCTGGCTCAAGGCCTGGCGCAGCGATGCGTTCGAGGCGGCAAAACAAGAGCAGGCATTCCTCGCCGAGTTCGGCATCGAGAGCCAGTTGCTCGATCGTCAGGCGATCTCCGCGCTCGAGCCGAACATCCTGCCGGTTTACAAGACCGGCCTATTGCATACCCAGACGGCATCCGTGGATTCGCCCGGCGCGGTGACAAAAGCCTATGCGGGGATGCTGAAAGGTTTGGGCGGCGAGGTCCGCCACGGCGATATCAAGGCGATCGAATCCAGAGACGGCGGCTGGCGCGTGGTGCTCGGCGACGGCGTGATATCGGCGCGGCATGTCGTGGTGGCGCTCGGCCCATGGTCGGCGGATATCTTGCGGCCGCTGGGCTATCGGGTGCCGCTTGCGACCGAACGCGGTTATCATCAGGAGTTCGCGCCGAACCCGGCACGCACCTTGCAGCGCCCGATCCATGATGCCGATGGCAGCTTCCTGATGACGCCGATGGAAAACGGCATTCGCGTCACCTCCGGCGTCGAATTGACCGATCGCGACGCGCCGTCGTCCTTCGCGCAACTCGACATGGTGGTGCCGATGGCGCGCGGCGTCGTCGAATTCGGTTCAGCGGTGGCTGAGCCCTGGCGCGGTGCGCGGCCGACCTTGCCGGATAGTTTGCCGATGATCGGACCTGCGCCGCGGCACCCGGGCCTGTGGTGCGCGTTTGGCAATCAGCATATCGGCTTCACCACCGGACCCGCGACGGGAGCAGCCATCGCCGCGATGATTTCAGGAGAGAAGCCGAGTTTCGATGCGAGCGCGTTTGCGCCCGGGCGTTACATTTGATGGGCGGCCGACGGCCCATGCGAGGCACGAAGCATCAGGCTCCAGCATGAACTACGTCTGGGATTTCGGCATCCTCACCAAATACAGCCACCTGTTCTGGGTCGGGCTCGGCTGGACCATGGCCTACACCGTCGGCACCATCCTGCTCGGCAGTCTGATTGGTCTGGTGGTCGGCATCCTTCGCTTAAGGCGCTATCCCGTGATCGACTGGCTCTTGGTCGCCTATATCGAGCTGTTTCGCTGCACGCCGTTATTGGTGCAGATCATCTGGTTCTATTACGCGTTTCCCGTCGTGATCGGGGTCAACATTCCCGCCCATGTCGCCGCCGTCACCGTGCTGTCGCTCTATGGCGGGGCGTTCTATGCCGAGATCGTGCGCGGCAGCATTGAGAGCATTGCGCGCGGCCAATGGGACGCCGCGCGTGCGCTCGGTCTGTCGTCATGGCGGCTGCTGCGGCTCGTGATCCTGCCGCAGGCGCTGAAACCGATGATCGCGCCGTATGTCAATCAATCCGTCACGCAGTTGAAGAACACTTCGCTGGTGTCGGTCATCGCGGTGCCCGATCTCGTCTATAATGCGACGCTGATCAACGCCGACACCTATCGGCCGCTGGAGGTCTATACTGTCGTAGCACTGATCTATTTTGCGATCCTGTTTCCGGCAACACTGATTGCGCGCCGGCTCGAACGCGGCATGACCTACGACAAGGCGTGAGGGTCCGTCATCGCGAGGAGCGAAAGCGACGAAGCGATCCAGATACTTAAGACTGGATTGCTCCGCTTCGCTCGCAATGGCCACCAATGACCCTCGCCCCGCAAGCGGGGGGAGGGGAGACAGCGGTTGTATTCGCGCTCCGAGAAGCCTACCTGTGGCGCCATGGAAGCCCAAACACAAACCCAGACCCAAGCCCTGACCGTGCCGCCGCTGATGTCGCGCGCCCCTGACCGGACGCGTGCGCGCAAGGCTGCGCCGTTCCTGCCCGATGAGCCGCGCCGAGATGGACGCGCTCGGCTGGGATGCCTGCGACATCGTGCTGGTCACGGGCGATGCCTATGTGGATCATCCCTCCTTCGGCATGGCGATCGTCGGCCGGCTGCTGGAGGCGCAAGGTTTTCGGGTCGGCATCATTTCGCAGCCCGATTGGCAATCCGCCGAGCCGTTCAAGGCGCTGGGCAAGCCGAAAGTGTTCTTCGGCGTCACCGGCGGCAACATGGACTCGATGGTCAACCGCTACACGGCGGACCGAAGGCTGCGCCATGACGACGCCTATACGCCGGGCGGGGAAGGGGGCAAGCGGCCGGACCGCTGCACGGTCGTGTATGCGCAGCGTTGCCGCGAAGCGTTCAAGGATGTGCCGATCGTGCTCGGCGGCATCGAAGCGTCATTGCGGCGGATCGCGCATTTCGACTACTGGTCCGAGAAAGTACGCCGCTCGGTGCTGGCCGACGCCAAGGCCGACCTTTTGCTCTACGGCAATGCCGAGCGCGCGGTCGTCGAAGTCGCGCACCGGCTCGCTGCCGGCGAGGCGCCGCGCGATCTCGATTCCATCCGCGGCGTCGCGCTGTTCCGTCGCGTGCCTGAAAACTACACCGAATTGCGCGCCGACGATCTCGACTCGGCCGATGAGGGCGCAGCTCGCGCGCCCGGCGATGTCGTGATCCGCCTTCCGGCCTACGAGCAGGCGGAGCAAGACAAAGAGGCTTATGCGAGGGCTTCGCGCGTGCTGCACCGGGAGAGCAATCCCGGCAATGCGCGGGCGCTGGTGCAGCGTCACGGCGACCGTGATCTCTGGCTGAACCCGCCGCCGATCCCGCTGACCACGGAAGAGATGGACGCCGTCTACGATCTGCCTTACGCGCGCGCGCCGCATCCGTCCTACGGTGAAGCGAAAATCCCCGCCTGGGAGATGATCAAGTTCTCGGTGACGATCATGCGCGGCTGCTTCGGCGGCTGCACCTTCTGCTCGATCACCGAGCATGAAGGCCGCATCATCCAGAACCGCTCGGAGGGTTCGATCCTGCGCGAGATCGAGCGCATCCGCGACAAGACGCCCGGTTTTACCGGCGTGATCTCCGACATCGGCGGCCCGACCGCGAACATGTACCGGATGGCGTGCAAGGATCCGAAGGTCGAGGCCGCGTGCCGGCTGCCGTCCTGCGTGTTTCCCGAGATCTGTCCGAACCTGAACACCTCACATGACGACCTGATCCGGCTTTATCGGAAAGTCCGCGAGGTGCAGGGCGTCAAGAAGGTGATGGTGGCCTCCGGCGTGCGCTACGATCTCGCGGTGGAGAGCCCCGCCTATATCAAGGAGCTCGTCACCCATCATGTCGGCGGCTACCTGAAGATCGCGCCTGAACATACCGAGCGCGGCCCGCTCGACAAGATGATGAAGCCGGGGATCAGCGCCTATAACCGCTTCAAGCAGATGTTCGATGCCGCCGCCAAACAGGCGGGCAAGAAGTATTATCTGATCCCGTATTTCATCGCGGCGCATCCGGGCACGACGGATGAGGACATGATGAACCTCGCGCTGTGGCTCAAGAAGAACCGCTATCGCGCCGATCAAGTGCAGACGTTTCTGCCGTCACCGATGGCGACCGCGACAGCGATGTACCACACCGGCGTCAATCCGCTGCGCGGTGTGCGGCGCGGGGCGAGCCAAAAGGTCGAAGCCATCAAGGGGCTGCGGCAGCGGCGGTTGCACAAGGCGTTTCTCCGTTACCACGATCCCGACAACTGGCCGGTGTTGCGCGAAGCGTTGAAGGCGATGGGCCGCGCTGATTTGATCGGCTCACGCCCCGAGCAGCTCGTGCCGGTTCATCAGCCGCCCGGCACCGGCAAGGCCGCCTCCACGCCACGGCCCGCACAACGCCCCGGCCGGATGCAGAAGTTCACGACCAAGGGCGTGCCGATCCGGAAGTGATGCCGTGCCAATGAGCGCGATTTTGCCTTGGCTCTGCTCTCAGCCGACCCCGAAATCCGCCAGGGTGGGCGTCGGCATATCGAAGCGATCGCGGATGGTCGAACAGGTATTGCCGCCGAGCCGGGCGATCGCGTCGAGCTTGGCGGGATCGATGTGCATCCGCTCGGCATCGACGATGTCCGAGTGATAGTGCGCAAACAATATCTCGCCCAGGATGATCTGGCGTGACTTGCCGAGTTCGAGCGTGACGTGACGCTTGCACTCAAAGGACGCCGGCGCTTCCTTGATCCAGGGCGACGCCACCGTCTTGCCGGGCATAGCGGTGAGGCCGGCGGCCTTCAGTTCGTCATGCTCCGGCGGGAACGACACGCCACACACATGCATCGCCTCCGCGATCGCATGCGAGACGATGTTGACGGTGAAGACCTCCGTCAGGCGGATGTTCAATCCGGTGTCCTTGAACCGCATGTCCGGATGATTTTCGACACCGAGCGCCAGGATCGGTGGATCGGCCGACAGGCAATTGAAGAAGCTGAACGGCGCGGCGTTGACGCGGCCTTGCGCGTCGACGGTCGTCACCAATGCGATCGGGCGCGGCACGACGGTCCCGATGATCAGCTTGTATTTGTCGCGCGCCGACAACTCGCGAAAGTCGAAGGTCACGTCATGCGGTTCAGACGGTATCGCGTCCATCATTGGCTCTCGATCGACGGCGCGCCGGCATGGGCCTGCAGGAAGCGCTCTTCCCACCAGGAAAACAGCATGTCGCGCAGCGCTGCTGCGTCATCCTCACCGTAGATGTCGGTGCGCTTGGCCGACTGGAACGCCGCGAATTCGTCAGGCGACAGCGCCACCGCCAATTCCGTGATGCGGATCGGAGTGTTCGGAAATTCCGATTTGTAGGCGGGATCGCGGCGCAATGGCCGGTCGGTCTTGATGGTGGGATTGCGGAAGTCCTTTGGCGTGCGCTGGCTTGCCAGCACCGGCGTCTTCGGCACGCGCGCCAGATCGGCGTCGGTCGCGGCGAACACCGTGAGCTTGAGCGGCTTCAGCGCGAAATTGCTGGTGCGCATCACGTCCGCGCCGCAGACATTCGGCACTGCCAGCACATCCATCAGCGCCAGCAGATCGACATGATCGCCCGCCTTGGTGGTTTGCCGCGTCATATAGGCATGGCCGTCCTGATCGACGCCGGTGCACATGAACAGGTTGAAGGAATCGTGCACGTCGTCCGGCGTCAGCCCGTATTCGCGCTGCGCCTCGGCCTGGATGTCGTGGCAGTTGGTGTGCACGGAAAACCCGTAAGACGCCTCGTAGACATAGGCGCTGCACCGGGGAAACAGCACGTCGTTGCGGCCGACCGTATCTTCCAGAATGTAGAGCATCGCCCGCTCGCGCGGCGGCGCCGACCACATGAACGTTCCCTTCGTGGGATGAAAGCCATGCACGGTACGGGTGCGGCCGCAATGCATGAACTCCTTGTAGTCATGCAGGTTGAAGCAGTTGAAATCGGCGCATTGGCCGCCCTCGACCTGTTCGATGCGCAGGATCTGACCTTTAAGGAGTTCGATGCCCTTGCCGGTGCCGGGCTCCAGAACATGTTCGAACAGGATATTTCGGTCGCTCATCGTTGCGCCTCCAGATCGTTCGCCTTGGCTTTCGTCTCGGCCTTGCGCGCGGCGGCATATTCGCTGATGGCGAGACGAACCAGCGCCGCGCGGTCCGCCGCGACGCCGCGTGCGATGGTGCGGTCCATCAGTTCGAGCTGCTGCTGGTTGAGCTGCAATTTGATCACCTGTTCCGCCACTGATCCGCCTCCAAAGTGCACCCTGAACGTCAATCTTGTATACAGCTTTGGCGGAAGAGAGCGCGTCTCCCGCCGGCCGGTAATTGCAAATATCAGCCATTTTTCGCGTAATCGAGCGCAAACTTTGGGCGGTGTGCTGCCATTTATTCGCGCGCAGAGGCTATTTTTTCTGCATTATGTGTACAGTTTCCGATGATATTGTACACCAGATTTCGGCCCGTTCGGCCGGCATCGCGACGGCCAAACCCTCGAGAGTGCTGATGAGCAAGAAGTCCACCCGCACCGATCTGGCCTGCCAGGCCCTGCGGCAGGCCATCATCGAACAGGCGCTGCCGCCCGGCACCAAGCTGCCGGAGGACGAACTCGGCATTCGCTTTGGCATGAGCCGCACGCTGGTTCGCGAAGTGCTCGCGCAATTGCAGTCGGAGGGACTGGTCGATGCGCCGCCGCGCCGCACCGCGACGACCGCGAAGCCGACGCTCGATCAGGCGCGTGAGATTTTTGAAATTCGAAAAATGCTGGAACGTGAGGTGGTGCGGCTCGCGATCGGGCGCTGGCGTCCGCAGTTCGGCGCCGATCTCGAAGGCCATGTCCGCGCCGAGGAAACGGCGCGCCAGGCGGGCGATGCGCGGGTATCGATCCGGCTTGCCGGCGAATTCCACACCAAGCTCGGCGAGATGGCCGGCAACTCGCTCTTGCGGCGTTACCTCGGCGAGGTCGTGTCGCGCTGCTCGCTGATCCTTGCACTTTATGGGCGGCCGCATTCGGCCGATTGCGCCGTCAACGAACACCGCGAGATCGTCGCGGCTTTGCGGGCCGGCAACGCGGATGCCGCGATCAGGATCATGGATCATCATCTGGGTTCGGTCGAGCAGCGGGCGCTGCTCGATTCCGGCCGCGATGCCGGTTTCGATCTCGGCTCCGTGCTCTCGCGTTATGCCGGCACGCTCGACAGCAGTGGTTCAACCAAGGTCGCCCGGCTCGCAAAACCGAAGGCCAAGAAGAAAGGATGATGGAAACGATGATCCTGTCGCTTCCGCCTTAAATCCTTCGCGCTCGATTCCGCAACTGGAGTTTTCTCTCACCGCTCCCGGCACCGCCGAGGAGCCAAGACGGAGTATTGCCCATGATCACGCGTTCCATCTCCCGCAGAACTTTTCTTGGCGGCGCGGCCGCCAGCCCCTTCGTGCTGTCCGGTCTGGGTGCTCCGGCGCAAGCCGCCGGCCTCACCATCGGCATCATCTATGTCGGCCCGCGCGCCGACTACGGCTGGAATCAGGCGCATGCGGTTGGCGCCCAGGCGCTGAAGAACCTGCCTGGCGTCAAGGTGGTCGAGGAAGAGAACGTGCCGGAGACGGTCGCGGTGGCGAAAACGATGGAGTCGATGATCAACATCGACGGCGCGACGCTCTTGTTCCCGACCTCGTTCGGCTACTTCAATCCCTTCATGGTCGATGCGGCCAAGAAATTCCCCAAGATCGAATTCCGCCATCCGACCTCGCTGTGGTCCGCCGACAAGCATCCGGCCAACGCCGGCGGCTATTTCTGCTATCTCGACCAGGGCCACTATGTGAACGGCATCGCCGCGGGCCTTTCGACCAAGTCGAACAAGATCGGCTACATCGCCGCCAAGCCGATCCCGCTGGTGCTGCGCAATGTCAACTCGTTCATGCTGGGTGCGCGCAAGGTCAATCCCAACGCCTCAGTGCAACTGATCGTCACCGGCGACTGGGCGATGCCGGTGCGCGAGGCCGAAGCCGCCAACGCGCTGGTCGATGCCGGCTGCGACGTCATCGCCTGCCACATCGACAGCCCGAAGGTGGTGGTCGAGACCGCCGAGAAGCGCGGCGTCAAGAGCTGTGGCCACAACGCCGACCAGGCGAACCTCGCGCCGAAGGGATTCATCACCGGCGCCGAGCTGAAGTGGGGCACGATTTACACGAGCTTCGCCGGCATGCTGGCGAAGGGCGAGAAGCTGCCGAACATGGTGATCGGCGGTTACGACAAGGACATGGTGCAAAGCTCGGCCTTCGGCGCCGGGTGTAGCGAGTTGGGGCGCAACGCCGCGATGGCCGCGATCGCGGATCTGAAGGCGGGCAAGCCGATCTTCACCGGCACCATCAAGAGCAACACCGGCAAGGTGATCTCCGACAAGGACACCGGCCTCTACGACGCCTCGCTAGAGACCACGGACTATCTGGTCGAAGGTATCGTCGGTTCGGTGTGAGGCATATGCATAAAAAACCTGCGCATGGCGGGCAGCCGTGCGCAGGAATTTGAAGCGTAGCTCGTCTCTAGACGCGCACGGCCCTAATGGTGCAGGCCGTCGAAGTCGTCAAAGAAGTCGTGATCGCCTTCATGGGGAAGGAAACCCGGATCGACGCAAGCAAAATTGGCGGCGTTGTTGGTTGCCCCGGAGCCCTTGTATTTCGAGATCGCGGGATAGACACAGAGCGGACGCGTGCCGTTCGAAGGGAAGTTTGACGCGATCCTCGGATCGAACAACCCCAGCGTTGAGACGAAAGGCGAAGAGGTGTTGTGGTTGGCCGCGACGATGCGATCGGGCGCGACGCCTTTTTCGACCCAGGCCGTAATCGCGTTGAGCTCGTTGACCGCGAAATCGTTGGTCGCCGCGCCGCCGCCGCAGTGCGCCATATTCGGCACCATGAACAGGCGGGCAAAGTCGGTGGCCCGTCCGTCCATCTCGCGATTCATGTTGCGATACCAGCGCGCGATCGAGGCACCGGAGAAGATGCCGTCATTCACGGAATCGGAAATGATCAGCTTGCCGCCCCGGTTCCTGAGCGGACGGAGATCGGTGGACACCGCCGACATGAAGTCCATCGAGCTCTGGGGATACGCTTTCGTTTCAGCAAAGATCTTCGGCGCGTCGGTGTCGAAGTTGAAGTGGAACATATAGGCTTCCTGCCCCGACGGTCCGTTCACGGGCGTGACCACCGGAGGCGTCACGAACACCATCGGCACGGCGCCTGCGCCGAGCGTGAGGTTGATCGCCGTGTTGACACCCGGCACGACGGCCGTGGCGACGTTCCAGAACGCCCAGCCGGCGCCGCCTGCGGTGGGTGGCGTCCAGATTCCGGCATCCCAGAACCAGTTCGAATAGAGGCGCTCGCCCCGCGAGTTGACGGGTCCGCTATAGATCTTCTTGAGCGCGCCCACTTGTCCTGAAGTCAGGCAGGTGCCGCCATGCGGCGTGCTTCCATGCGAGCCGGTCCCGCAGGTATACGCGGCCAATGCCGGGTACACCTTGTTGTTGGTGCAGGCGTGATAGTTATCGATAATGCCGTCCACCAATCCGTCGAGGCCATCGCAGGCGCTCAGGATCGCAGCGGATGCGACCGCGAGATCCTGGGACGGAAAGGTGTCGGGAATGTAAGGCTGCCCGTTGGCATCCTTGGATGTTGCGAGCGTGCCCAGCACCTGCTCATTCCATGCCTCGGTGACGCCCGCCTGCGGCAGGTTGAAGCCGGGATTTTGCGAAATGACGCCGTCAAACAGCCAGGGGAATTTCTGCGAGGCCTTCATGGCATCGCGGCCGCCGTTCGAACAGCCCATGATGTAGGAGTAGACGACGTTGAGGCCGTAATAGTCGGCGATGATCTCTTTTGACAGTGTCGCCGTCTGTTCGATGCCGTTATAGCCGTAATCGACCCGGGCTTGCTCATCGATCCCGAAATGGCCGGAGCCGCCGGCATTGGCATCGTCATCCTGATATCCGCCAAGCGCGGCGTTCCCCGGCGCGTCCTCATGCCCGCCGTCATCGACGGCAACGGCCCAGCCCTGGGTCAGTTCGACTCCGGCGGAGCCTTGCGGATCGATATTCAGGCTGCCATCGGTGCCGCCTCCGCCCATCATTTCAAAGCGGCCAAACCAGGTGTTCGGAAGGTTGAGCGCAAATCCGATTCCGTAGGTGAAGTGATCGGGGTCCTGCGTGCTCGTGCGCTTGTTGATGATCCCGACGATATTGCAGTAGCTCGCCTTCTGCGTGGCGCTGAGGATCTGCACATTCGGTAACGTCAGTCCCGTCAGGCTGGAACAGGCTTTCTTGGGCGCTACGCCGGCTGCCGGCAGCGCGCTTGATGTCGAAACCAAAGCCGGAAACAGCCCGCTCGCTGCGATTGTCGATGCCAATAATAACAGGCGCTTCATATCACTACCTCCCTCGTTATGATTGAAAAGCAAAAAGCCGCCGCGCGACCGGTGACGCACGACAGACACCGCTGCCGAGCGTTTCAAGTCCACGAAGCCAGATTTTGATTGGAAACCGGAAGCCAGGAACGCAGGAAGTCCTGGCGCGAGCGGCAGGAAGCGCGAAATGACGCCGCAACTGCGAAGGCGATCGACCGCTGCCCGCCCGTGCTGGGGGACCGGGGACGCTTCGCTGGCCCGTCGCACCGCCTCGATGCGCTCGAGCGCCCCGTCGGCCAAGACGCGCAGGCCCCGCCCGGAATCCACGAAGTCGGCCCCTTGCCACGCCCACGCGCTCGGATGCGTGATGAGCGGATAGAACCCGGTGACGTCGACCGCGCGGCTCGTCCCTACGGCGCACGCGATCACGAACGCGATGAGCGCCGACCCCGCCACGGCCGCCGCGCCGATCTGCGCCGGCGACCGTCCGAGCGCCTGGAGGGCCAGCGCCTCACCGCGCACGAGCGTAGGCGCGAGCGCGACCCAAGCGCCGAGCGCGCTGCACAGCGGGGCGAGCGGGAGCGTCCGCGCGGCACGCCCAAGCCACGACACGCCTCCCTCGTCGGTCGCGGCCGTGACGAGCAGCGCGACCGCCATGGCGACCAGCGCCATCCCCGCGGCGCGAGCGAAGAGCAGCGCGTCCCAGCGCGTGGCGGACATCGTGGTCCACCCTTTCTAGCTTTGCGACGAGCCGCCTGCGACGCCCGAAATAAAAAACGGCCCGGGTGGGGTTAGTCGTCCACCCGGGCCGCTCGGCCCGTCAAAAAGGGCGCGTCACGCGAACGATGTGGGCTGCGGCCGGCTTACGTACGGCCGAAGTTGATTCCACATCGCTCGAGCCACGGTGCAAAGGCTCCGGCGCCGAACTCGCCGCGAACGGCAAGGCTCCACGGGCGCAGGGCCAGCGACTGCGGCTTCAGAACCGACCGCGATCAGGCGTTCGCGCTGCTGGGATGCTCCGGGTTACCGGGCAAGGCAGCAGCCGCCTGTGCGCGCGTAGGTTCCTACCCCCTCAGCCCCTTCGGACTAGAGCCACTGGTACTTTGCATGACGATCTCCCTCCACCGGCGCTTGGCCGGCACTCGCGGGCTTGGCGCAGAGCGCTGCCGGTCGAGTGTTTCTGTATAACTGGTGCATGACACCGGTCTTTGTCGCGCACGCGGACAGTGCTCCGCCGCCGAAGGATTTCGGGGCCGCGGTGGACCCGAGCGCGACGTTACACACAGAAGGATAACACGCGTTTTGGCGCAGTCTTCCCGTCCGTTCGCGCTTTTTGCG
>CAVVZW010000026.1:0-8522 GCA_963752265.1 uncultured Alphaproteobacteria bacterium | reverse complement strand
GAGGTGGCCTCATGGTTCTCAAGGCGATGCAAAGCATCGTCCGGAGACACCGCGTCAAGCGACGCGGCTCCTCACCATGAGGGTCTAGGTTGGGCCGCAAACGATGACCTCATCCCAGGGAGGCGCGAAGCGCCGTATCGAGGAATGGAGACGCGCAAAGAGCGCTCCTCACCATGAGGGTTTCGGCGCCTCGGGCCGGGCGGCGCCGAAGTAACCCCGTCACATTCTGCGCACCCCCGCCACGATCATTTCCCGGCTTGGTCCCGAAAAGGGACAGAACTCTGACGTTTTCAGCCACAATCCGGCGCGACGTTAACGAAATGCGAACCATCACAGTCATAACGCTGCTGGCGTTGCTGACGATCTCCGGAGCGGTGATCTCCGATCGGGTCCTCACAAACCAGGAACAGCCGGTGGTGGCGGTTCGGTTCTGACATTCGTTGAGGCGTGGGCGCGTCTTTCGGGTGCAGGTCCAATTTTTTGGGGGACGTCGAACATGATTTCAGTTGATCAATTCCTGAGACTTATCAGCGTTCCTGCCGTGGTTGCGGCCTTTCTGATTGCCTCCCAGGTATCGGGTGCCGGCGTTTTCCGCTCCCAGCCCGCGCCAATGGCGAGCGAGTAAACCTCCTCCTTAACCTGAGCTGACGCGGGGGCCTTCGGCGGCTTTGCGGACCTCATCCTGAGGTGCCGCGCGCACCGGAGCAGGCCGAGCGAGGCCCGGTATCCATCGAGGCTCGCTTTTCGCTCGCGCCTCAGGGGCTGACGGGGGCGATAGCGGTCGGTATCCCATTCCACCCATCGCGCGGGGAACGCGTCTCCTCACGCATCTGTAATTAAAATTATGCATGTGCCTCTTAATGCAACTTTAGAGTGTCTCCCGTAGATTTGCGGGTGCGCCAGGAAGGCGCATATCCCTGATACGGAGGCAGCGTTGCGGCGTATTTTATTGAAGTTTTTATCGGATCAATCGGGGGCGACCGCGATTGAATATGGTTTGATCGCGGCTGGAATTGCCCTTGCCATTATCTCGGCGGTCACTGGCCTCGGGTCTACCCTGAATACCAGCTACAGTTCGATCAATAGTTCTCTGAAATAGCCGACAGCGCCGTCTCGGGCGTTCTACCCGGACTACTCTACCATGACACTGGCAAATGAACCCCGCCGGAGGAAACTCCGGCGGGGTTTTTCGCATGAACGCAAAAAGCGCCGCAGCGAGACAGGCGAGAGGAGAGTTTATTGATGCGGCACGATGGCATAGGGCGTGGTGTAGGGCTCGACCCGCAACGATGAATTGGCGATCAGCCCGATTTTCGCGGTCGGCGACTGCTGCAATTCGCCGTTCGCACCGCGATGCACGTTGTACTGCCACACCGCCATGTCGCCCTTCTGCGCCAGCGCATGCGCCACTGCGCCCGCGTCGGTTCCGCCGAGTGCCTTGAGTTCGTCCGCGGACAACCCGATGATGATTTCGTCTTTCACGGTCGTGATCTTGAACAGGCTGGTCTTGGCGTCTTCCGCCAGAGCGGGGGTGACGGCCGAGGCGGCCGAGAGAAGGAGGGCCGCAAGTGATCCACCGATGAGGATGTCGCGCCGAAGCATGGATTTTTCCTTGTGATGTCTTGCTGGATGGGATGCCGATTGGTCGCGCGGCTGCGGTCTTAGGTTCACCGGTCTTAGGTTCAGCGGTCTTAAGTTCATCGGTCTTGGGTTCACTGCCGGCGGTCACGCTCTTCAGCCACAATTCAAGACGATCTTACCCGCTTTGGTGCCGGTTGCGAGAAGCTCCAACGCCTGGCGCGCGCGTTCCAGCGGAAAGACCTCGGCGATAACAGGCGCAATCCGCCGCTCGGCGAGAAGCGTAAAGATCTTCCGCAGGTCTTCGAGGAAGGGCCGGGGATTCTTCCGGTATAAAAGCGAGATGCCGTAGAAAGTCCCGCGGCGTCCGCGCAGGCGCGAGGTGATGAAGGTGTCGAAGAACATGCGCGCCTGCGAAATTTTGCTGTCCGCCGCCATGAAGCCGTAGCCGACGACGAGGCCGCCGCGCCGCACCGCGCTCAGGCATCGGCTGATGCTCCTGCCGCCGATCGCGTCAAAGACTGTGTCAACGCCGTCGACTTCGCGCGAACGAATGAGGCGATCGACCGGGCCTTCGCGGTAGTCGATCGGGATCGCGCCGAGCTTTTCGACCAGCGCATGCTTGGGTCTCGACGCCGCGCCGTAGGTCTTGGCGCCGGCAAGACGCAAGAGTTGCAGCAACGCGGTCCCGACGCCGCCGGCGGCGCCTGTGACCAGCGCGCTCGTGCCGGGTTGAACGCTCGCCACGCGATGGATCATCTGCCAGGCGCTGACATAGTTGAGGATCACGGCGGCCGCCTCGATGTCGGAGATTTCATCCGGAATCGGAACGAAATGCCGGGCCTCGCGCACGACATATTCCGCAAAGCCGCCGTGAACCGTGAGCGCCGCGACGCGCTGGCCGATGCGAAAACCGGTCACGTTACGCCCGATCGCATCCACAACGCCCGCGATTTCATAGCCGCCGACGATGGGGAGCTTGGGCGCGAACTGGTATTTCCCCGCCAGCATCGTCAGGTCAGTGGCGCCGATGCCGCAGGCGCGCACCCGCACGCGCAATTCGTTCGCGCCCGGCGCCGCAAGCGGCAAATCCGCAATCTCCAGCACTTCCGGCCCGCCCGGCCGGGTGATCATCGTCGCTCGATAGGTCGTCATGATGCGTCTCCGTCAGAAGAGGTTTTCATGGACGGAATATGCGGGGCGGGGCAGATAAAAGAAATTGCGCTAATATCTATCTCTGTTATTCATTTTTGTATGACTAAACCCGACAAGGCCAAAGCCGAGCCCGGCTGGGAGCTGTATCGTACCTTCCTCGAAGTGATCCGCGACGGCAGCCTGTCGGGTGCGGCGCGCAAGCTCGACCTGACCCAGCCGACGGTCGGACGTCACATCGATGCGCTGGAAGCCTCGCTGCACCTCGCGTTGTTCTCGCGCTCGCCGCAGGGCCTGAAGGCGACGCCAGCCGCACTGGAACTCGTCAGTCATGCGGAGGCCATGGCGGCCGCGTCTGCCGCGTTGCAGCGCACGGCGTCTGGAGGCGCAAGCGCCGATCGCGGCACGGTTCGCCTCACCGCGAGCGAAATGGTCGGATGCGAGGTGTTGCCGCCGATGCTCGCGCGCTTTCGTGAGGCCCATCCCGGCATTACGCTGGAACTCGCGCTCAGCAACCGCAACGAGGACCTGTTGCAGCGCGAGGCCGACATCGCGGTGCGCATGGTGCGGCCGCGTCAGAAATCGCTGGTGGCGCGGCGCATCGGCAAAAGCCCGGTCGGCCTGTTCGCCCATCCCCGTTATGTCGAGCGAAGCGGCCTGCCGAAGACGGTCGCGGACCTCGAGACGCATTGCCTGATCGGCTTCGACCGCGACCCGCAGCCGTTTCGTAGTCTGGGTGCGATGCCGCAAGCGGTCCGCCGGGAGCTGTTCGGCTTTCGCAGCGACAGTGATCTGGCGCAATTTGCCGCGCTCAAGTCCGGCGTCGGGATCGGCGGCTGCCAGTACGGCATCGCGCGGCTCTATCCGGCGCTGGTGCCGGTGCTGGCGAGGCTGATTCGTTTTGAGCTCGAGGTCTGGCTCGTGATGCACGAGGACATGCGCGCCACGCCCCGCGTCCGCCTGCTGTTCGATCACCTGGCGGCGGAATTGACCGGTTTTCTTCGCGGCCGGTGAGAAAGGGGTTGCGAAGGCGTGGCCGCGCCACAACAGTCCACAGCAATTACGGTGACCGCAAAACTCCGGTGCAGACATTGGCGGCGAGTTCGCTAAATTCGCCGGCGGGGTAGCTACCGGGCTGGGGTGTTTTCGAAAATGTCACATCCTCTATTGTTCAATCCGTTTTCGTCGAAGCCGGACCACGCACAGGATATCAGGCAAGATCTTGCGAAAGAGCGCGCGCCGGAGGTGCCAGGCCGCGCCGCGTGGTCCACGCGATCGACGCCGGTCTGCGGGCATTGCCGCTCCGACGACATCACCTGTGTCGCGACCGCGCAATGGAGCAACGAAAAGCAGGAGTGGGAACTCGCCAACACGTTCGACCGGCCGGCGCACTGCAACACCTGTAATCGGGATAGCGAGATCGTCTGGCTACCGCTGAACTAGCGGTGTGAACCTGCGCGCCAGGAAAGTAGCGCCATCTCCTTTGAGGTGGATGGCACGCAGCGCCGCTCAGGCCTGTGTCGAACCGGAGCCGGTCGCATTTGGAATCGGCGTGCCTTGATAGGCCTGCAGCGCCTGCAGAATGGAATCCACCAAAGGCGCGCCGACGGCGAGTTTCAGAACATCGATTATCAGCTTCACCACACGCCGGGCGACGACTGCGAGAGGGACTATCCGATCGGCCGAGCAACAGGCGCGACCGGCGGTCCGTTGCGCTGTTCTCCGCCGCGCTGCGCCGTTGCCGCCGGCCCGCGCAGCAAGGATCTGCAAAGCCGCGTTGGTCTTGCAGGCGACCGCGCAACGGCATAGCCGGGCGAACTGGGCCAAAGGGAGATCTTCGCGCCGTCGCGGAGTGCCGAGGCGCTTGCTCGCCTGATGCCGGCTTGAGGCATCGAACCTGGGCTGGTCTCGGCTTTTCCTTAATTTGGGTCCATGATGTCCTCTGCAAATGACGCCAAGGAGCCGCGTGAATGAGACCGATTCGAATCCTGGTTATCCTGTGCGCTTTCGCGCCAGTTGCAGCAATCGCGCAAGAAGGTCGCACCAAAACCGAGCCATCGCCCGCCGCGCGAAGGGCGCCCGCGCCGGGCGATGTCGTGGCGCCTGGAATCCTGAGGCAGGATCTGTTCGATCGGCGCAACCCGAACAACGTTCGTCACGATTATCCGTCCGCGCCCGCGCAGCCCGGCTCGTTCTGATTTTCGAAAAATCCAGCGGACCGCAGTTGCGCCTCTTCCTGAAGCCGCGCTTGTTTTTTGACGCGTTTTCTTTGCGCGAACCGGTGTCCACTCCCAGGCGCCGCTCCATTATCCTTGCTTTCGCTTTTGCCTGCCTTGCGCTGTTCAACCAGATGCCGGTTGCGGCGAACGCGGCAGACGTCAGCCCGATCTCAAGCGCCTTTTGCGAGGACATGAAGAATCACAAGACGCTGACCAGCCACGCTCCGGTGGGCTGCGATCGGCTGGCCAGCGTCAAATTCAGCTATTTCGGTTTCGACGGACGCGTGCACGGCGACGGCGAGATGATCGTTCTCGATGCGGTCGCCGCCCGCGTCGGCAGGATTTTTGACAGGCTTTTGCAGCTTCGTTTTCCGCTCGCGAAAGCGCAGCCTGTCAATCGTTACGACGGCGACGACGACGCTTCGATGGCGGACAACAACACGTCCTCCTTCAACGACCGCCCGGTTGCGGGGGGAACAAGCCTGTCGATGCATGCCTATGGGCTCGCGATCGATTTGAACCCGGTGCAGAATCCATTCCTGGAAGGCGCGGGCGCGATGCGTCGCATCTCCCCGAAGGGCGGCGAGAAATACTTGAACAGAGCCGAACTCAGGCCCGGCATGGCCGAGACGGTGGTTGATGTGTTTGCCGATAATGGTTTTCTGATTTGGGGCGGCGATTGGCACGACCCGATCGATTACCAGCACTTCCAGCTCGATCGCGATCTGGCCGAGCAAATGGCCGGGCTTTCAGGCGCGGCCGCCAGCGCGGTTTTTGAAAAGCGCTCTGAGCAATATCGCCAGTGCCGCCAAAGCGGAAAGAGCCGAAAAGCGTGCCATTCGTCGCCGCGTGCGTAACCGGACTTGAGCCAGGACCCGCAAGCGTCGCGCGCGGGTACTGTCTCAGTTTGAAATTTCACTAGCTTCGCGCTTCTTGTAGGAACCGCGTATGGCGGGGACTGGGCTGGTGGTATCGATCAGCGAAACCGCATCTTCCATCTTAATAATCCGGTCTGTCACGCCAGCCGCCATTGCGGGGTTAGCGCTTTGCTTGTGGTAACGGTTCCTTTACCTTGGGTTGAGTGAGTCATTTTTGACTCACCTTGTTGACGTATGTGGATATTGACTTATATGTCAATACGTGATCAAATAAAGCAGCTAGAAGGGAAGGAACTCTTCTGTTTGGAGTTCGCGCCTAACTGGTGAAGACACCGTGAGGACGCTGTTTGTATCTGAGGAGGTTCGAGATGCTTTCCGTGAGCCATTTACCGGTCCACTTAACCGCAGAAAGCTACTCGCCGAGTTTCGTGAAAATTTAGATGCCTTCCTAGAAGGGGGCGAGATGTCAGTAGGAGAAGATCCCGACAACAAGGATCCCGACGCGCTGATTGCTCGTGTCCATCCCATTCAAGATGAGTTTTGGGACTTACGGGTCACTGCTCCTAAGCCGGGCATAAGAGCCTTCGGTGGTTTCGCGGAGCTTGATGCCTTTGTTTGCCTGACCTGGGAATTTCGCGATGCTATCGATGAAGATAATTTCAGCGCTGAAGTGGAGCGCTGCAAGGAAGAATGGCGCAAGCTATTCGGGAACACGCCGCCCTTCAAAGGGGACAACATAGATGCCTACCTCACAAACTGCTTTCCTGTCTAAGCCGGTTGCTGGCGAACGCGTATCGCCGGAAACCTTTGCTTACATGACCGCAAGAGCGAAACGGCAAGCCTACAATTTTGTAATTCGCGAATTCAAAACATCCGGTATCACTAAAGCAGAATTGGCCCGCCGCTTGGGTAAGGGAGCTGATCGCGTCTCAAAAATGTTAGGCGGCCCAAGCAACTGGACAATAGCGACAGTGGCTGAATTGTTGTTTGCAATTTGTGGCGGCGAACCAACTTGGGGAATAGCGTTTCCTCTGGATAAGCCGCGTCGGAATCAAACTAAGCCGACTTGGCTGTACACTGATCCACAAACGTCCTCAGCTGGTGATTTCGTGGAAATCAAGTTTGAGGGCCAACCGCCAACCCCTGAATTAAATACCCACGTCTTTGGAACGAATTCGTGACCGCTTTTGACAAACCCAAAATCGAAGTCGTACTTTTATGCGATGAAGTGCGGCGGGAAATCACCGGAAAAGATATCATTATTGGTGTCTATGGCGATGAAATGTTGGTCCATTCGTTTCCAACGCCGATAATCGTAACACTATACATTCGAGCTAGGTTTGCAGAATTCAAAAAGGACTATCCACTAGAGTTCAGAGCAATAGGGGATAGGGGAATTCCACTCGTAGCTCCCGCCAAGACGGTTATAGCCGCTCAGCCCTCCACAAAACTAGCCAGCTTGGTTGTTGGGGGAATTCCGCTCCACGTTCATGCGCCGGGGCCTATCGAGTTTCAATGGAGATCACTCGATGGAGATTGGGAAAAAATACTTTCCATAGATATCAAACAGGGTAGTGGCCCTAAAGGGGGCGCGCTCTTTACACCTATGACCCCCAGCGTTTAGCGGCTGCGACTTGCCTACGCCACCAGCGCGGTGAGCATGACAGCACTGGCGCGGCCGAATTCGGAAATCGGGACCGGCTTGCCGAACAGATAACCCTGCGCCAGTTCGACGCCGGCTTCGCGCATATAGTCGAGCTGTTCCTCGGTCTCGACGCCTTCGACCGTGGTGATGATGCCCAGTCCCTTGGCTAGCGCAAGCGAGGAGGCGACCACCGCCCTGAAATCGCCGCGGCTCAGCACGCCCTTGGTGAAGGACTTGTCGATCTTGATCTTGTCGAACGGAAACACGGTCAGGTAGTTGATCGACGAGAAGCCGGTGCCGAAATCGTCGAGCGCAATCGATAGACCCAGGTTCTTCAACTGCCGGATCGTGGTCAGGTGCGCTTCCTGGTTGTCCAATAGCGACGTCTCGGTGATCTCGAGCTCAAGCCGCTCGGGCTGCAGGTTGGTCTCCACCAGCATCGCCAGGACGACCTCGAACAGGTTGCCCTTCTTGAACTGGATCGCCGAAATATTGATCGGCGACCTTGATATGCGCGGGCCAGTTGGCCGCGTCGGTGCAGGCTTGCTGGAGGATCCATTCGCCGAGCGGCACGATCAGGCCGGTGGATTCGGCGAGCGGAATGAAGTCGATCCGGCGGGATGAGGCCCTTGGTCGGATGCCGCCAGCGCACCAGCGTCTCGACGCCGCAAAGCTCGCGCGTCTTGATGTCCATCACCGGCTGGTAATGCAGCTCGAACTGGTTTTGCGCGATCGCCTCGCGCAGCTCGCGTTCGGCCGATTGCTGGCTGGTGACGATCTCGAGCATTTCGTTGCGGAACAGGCAGAAGTCGTTGCGGCCGCTTGATTTGACGTTGTAGAGCGCCAGATCCGCGCGCTTGAGCAGTTCGTCCGGTTCGACGGCGTTTTCCGGCGCCATCGCGATCCCGATCGAGGTGCCGACCTCGACTTCCTGGCCGTTGAGATCGAACGGTTTGGAAATCGCGTTGATGATCCGCAGCGCCAGCGCAACCGCGCCTTCGTGCTGATCGGCGCCGCCTTCCTGGATGATCGCGAATTCGTCGCCGCCGA